>JAAYBI010000040.1 GCA_012718915.1 Clostridiaceae bacterium | reverse complement strand
GCAGGCGAAACCCCTCCGGACGCATCTACATTGGACGTAACATCCAGTGCTATCTTATTCTTATTCTCATCCGTCCAATAAACTTTGACTACCGTAGAAGACGGAATCAGGCCAGGAGCCATAGGCGCACCCGCGGATTGATTAGCAGTCTGCTCACTGGTTTCCGCTGTAGAAGGATAAAGAATAAATGCGCTGGAGGGACCAAATCCGCTTTTACTGTTTGCCCATGCCTCAAGTGTCTTATCATCTATCTCCTGCGTTAATGTAATCGCTTCAGCTATAGACTTTGCAGAAGAAGTCGCTGTCAATCTAGCCTGAGCAGACTGAGCTTCAACATAGAATCTCTGTCTGGCAGAAATCGTGACGGACATAGCAGAAGTAATCAATATCACTCCGACCGCCATAAGCATGAGCGACAATACAAGCATTCCGCCTGACTTGGATCTGATGTCGGAACGATTACGTCTCATGTCAAATAATTTCTTGACCTTTAGGAACATACAATTATCCTCCGAAATAATTACGAGTAACAAGAAACACGCCCAATGCGTGGATTATTCTATTCTTATTATAAATGATTACAAAATGATTTCAACTATTTTGAGGCTATTCGATGTCCGAAACGTTCTGTTTTATAAGATTATTTGCGATTTGTTAACTTTATTTTTGTTCTGGCTCGAGAGATACTTCAATAATTTCCTTCGGCTTTCCTTCGGCTCCAAACTCAAGATACTCCATATGTTTCTCCTGAACTTTTCGAATCTCGGATGGAATAATAAGCTGAATATCTACAGTAGCATAGATTTTCCCGACGGGATTCTTTTTCATTCGCATTCGTCCGCGAATAAATTGATGTTTTTCACAGCGCCAGACAGAAAATGCCGATTTCTTGATCCGGAACCAGGGAAGCTCTTCAATTAATGATTCGCCGCACGCGGGGCATGCGAGTTCTTGCTTTTGAGAATAGGAAAAACACTTCTCCCATGTGTAGAACAAATCTGTGTTGTAGCTGATTTTGACATTCAAATCCGGGTCATATATGAATTTTTTCACAATTTCGAGCGTACTTTCCGTCTCCTCGACATGGACTTCATCTGTTTTCGACGGAGTCAGCAACAACAATTGCCTGAGTATCTGGGCTGTATAATGTGCATCTTGATGAGCTTCGTGAAACACTTGTCGCTTCGTTATTCCAAAAAAGTCAACCGCGTACTCTACACTTCTTTGTCTCGATGAGTCTTCGGCAAGTCTCGAAAAAAGCGACTGGATATCTAAAAACGGGTGTCCAATATCACTATTCTGACCGTGAAGACGTAAGTTCGACTTGAGAATTCCTAAATCCGAATTGCCCCAACCGCATATAACAAAATCCGAACCGCACCAGGACATGAACTCCTTATATGCCTTATCAAATCGATCGCCGCACTTGAGATCTGAAGACACTTTATTGATTACTCGGGCAACACTCTTATTCAGGACAGTGTAACAAACCGGTCGAATGAGCCGATGGAATGGTTTTGACAATATCCATTCACCTTCATTAAATGATACTTTAACTGCACCGATTTCGATGATTTCTCCGGGCAGTATTTTGGGATCAATGGATGTCTTTATCCAAGATATCGGCTGATTCCACTCAAAGTCGATGACGATGAATGTTGTATTTCGGATGTGATCCTCTTTACTCCCCGATATGTTCGTATCCGATGTTGACATGGCCACTCCCTTCCGATTGCTCCGGAATACTCGTACTATCTATATCATAAATGTGATTCAACTCATCGCCAAGCAACCTCTCAGATTTTTTACTTTTTCGTCTGCGACTGCGATTTCGAAGTACCCAAGGGTCGAAGAAAAGTACAGCTAAAACTGCCAGAACAGATATAATCGACATCACGGCGCCGGCACGAAAATACGGCGGCGTGTATTCTAAATGAACGCTCGTCACACCTTGAGGCAATTCAAATGCCAACAATGAGCCGAAAGCACTTCGAGTCTTAACCGTATTGCCTGCTGATTCAATATGCCAACCGGCGTCATAGGGAATAAACACCACCACAGCACCTTGAATTGAAGCATCAAACTCTAAGTCAATATTTCTGTCACCCAAGTTTATTATCCGCGCGCCATGCGTCTCGTTCCTGAGCTGAAGCGCCTCCGGGAAAATCGGATTTGCGGCTGCGCATTGAACGTCGAGTCTTCCGGGTGATGCTTCATCAATGATAATCGATACTTTCATTTTTGTGTTCAGGGGATCAGCTAAAGCACCGCATCGGATGATTCCGGAAGCATCATTGCAGACGTCACGCCTTGATATCGGCTGATCATATAAATCGGTTACCGTAACCGATACATCGTAGGATGCTGAGCCGACATATACGTAAACCTCTTGTGTCGGATTAATTAACATTGGCATGAATTCGAGCTCGGTTCTTCCGGCCGCCGTCACGTTGTAAGTATTGTTTTCGAAAGAGAACGTAGAATTGTAGGCCCTCAAAAAATCCGTTTCTAATTCAAGATACGCTCCCGGCAAACCGAGTTGCTCGGCGAATGCATTTACGAATGCCGGTCCGGATAAGTTCTCGTCGGATGTAATCGAAGATTCTTCAGGGATCGCCAGCGCATAAAGATTCCCTGTTCCGATCTCAGACCAACGCCAAGAATACGGCATCGTCGGGAGTTCATCCGGATTCGTATAACTTTGTGAAGTCCTTGAGACGAGCGGGATCTCAAAGAGACTATTCTCTATTTGTTCCTGAGCTTCCACAACGTAACGGACTCCAAACAATTCGGAAAGCGGTCCGCCAAAATCCGGTTGCTGGGCATCTATACCCAACTGCTCCATGAGCTTTGTCCGCGACTCAGGGATTAATATATGCTCACCTTGAACCGAATTAAGTTGATACAGCGCGCCGGGATTGAGAAGCGTTGGGCCAACATCAAAGACATGGTGAGATAATGTGTTTTCTGGCACAGCCGAGGCGTTCTCGGGCCCGGTAATCACCGTGTTCTCAATAGTTTTTCGATTAATATAAGTATCTGATAACGCCATCTCTTTCATTGAAAACAGCGTCGATGAATACAGTTCGAATACCATGAGCGTAAGAAGGAGAGAAAATGCGATGGATTTGAAGCGAGGTTTACGGAGTGCTAAATACATAAGAATTGCATAGGCTAACACATATGCATATGCAGCATATATCACTTTGTCATTATTGAACTCGCTATTGACCTGTTTGTAAATCATAAGATATGCGGCAATGCCAACTGAGGAAACGACGAGATGTCCGGGCTTGATTCCATCAAACGATTCCAGAAGTCGAAAGGCAATAAAAACCATCAAGAATACAACAATATACGAGTATCGGTAATGCGAGTTCTGTGTGAAATGAAGGCCATTGAAAATATAATCCGAAGGTCTGCCGGTCATGACAAAAAACATTAACAGGACGCTGCAAGTTGCCACAAATCTTTCAGAAAAGCGAACCAACTTGTTTGCCCAAAACAATGGCAGAATGAGCAAGACGAGAACGGAACAATAGACATTAGGCAAATGAGCCAAATATTCCGGTGTCGTTTTGTATAAGAATCTCGACATAAAATCAAAAAACAAAAAATCCGTCTTAAAATCCGCCCAGAAAGTAATGGACTCTTTGGCCGCCGGCGTCTGAACCATGGCGTTTGCTGTCGGCAATATGATTACGGATGCTATTCCGATACTTAGAAAAGTGTAAAGAGCGATGCGAATGAGTGCGCATAAAACGCTATCTATTCTGCCGTCTTCAAATGCACCCAAGTAAATAATCGGAACTAATACTGAAATGGCAAAAATATTGTAAAAACCGGTGTAAAAGCTACCAATAAGAGACAAACTCAGCGCAATGACGAAGACAATTGCACTTTTTCTATGGATAATTTGCCATATGCCCAACGCCAACAAAGGCAAGAGTATCATGGCATCCTGCCACATAAACGTTCTGAGTTGAGCAATCATAGTACCTGAAAAAGCATAGGCAAGCGAAATGGCTAATACCGCACCGACGCGAACCTTCGGAAACTGAGAAGAAACCCAGAGCGACATAAATAGCGACGCCAATGCGAGACGAAGGATCACTAATAATGCAAACGATTCAGGCAAAAACCGTTCCGGAATGATCAGTATCGGAAGATTAAGCGGCGACGAAAGATAGTACCCGATAATGGCCCAGAAATTGCTGCCCCCGGATACCCGCCAAGAATAGAAAAGACTATCTCCATCCCGAAGTTTATTCCGAAATTCGGAAAGAAACGGATAATATGTATCCATCAAGTCTGCACCCAGTATCGAACGCCCGCCAAACGGGGCAATACCGATTTTTGCAAATACTAACGCAATAATAAACATCGGGAGCAAGAACGCAAACAAATACGTAAATTTGCGATTTACTTTCTTATCTAAAAGAGATAGCATCTCCGACATGTTCATTAAATTCGTCCTCATCACTCTATCAACGGCTCATCAGCGTCGTCGAGTTCACCCAGGTCTTCAACCTCGATTACGGTGTCGAGGATGGCTTTTTCAGAAATGGACTTATTATTTATCGGATTGAGCTCCCCTGAATCCACCGACTTTTTGCGGGGATGATTTTTGACATATTGAAGATACATAAAAAGTATCAGTGTCAGTAATGACGATAGAGACGCCACTGCTCCGATATTAATCCCATCCGGGACATAGCGCATCTGAATATCGTATTGTCCCTCTTCAAGCCTAATTCCGCAAAGCGCCCCGCCGATATTCAATATTTCAACTTCATTGCCGTTGGCCCAGGCGGACCAGCCTTCGTCATACGGCACCGTCATCAATAACACGCCCGCTTTCGATACGGTAATGGTCCCGCTAATGGTATTTGAAGAATGCGCTTTGACTTGGAACGGCTGAGACGAAAGGGTGTCAATCATTTCTTGATACGCCTCCGGGATAACACTACAAGCGAATACCGAAAATACTCCGCCCTGATAATCGTTCCATTCAAGACGTGAGCGCAATAATTGGCCGTCCTGAAAACGACCGATATCTATCATCTGTCCGATGGTTGCATCTTTGTATTGAGCCGCCGGCTCGGCGGTCTGGTCATTGGTGGCGTATACATTCACAAATGCCCCCCGTTGACCGGTATGGTAAAGGTACAGTTGTTTATCCGCATAATCGCCGGAGAAAACCAGGTCAACCCACACCTTAGGCTGCGAAGAATCGACATTAAAACGATACCCCGCCGAAGGTGTGCCACTCGAAAGCGTCGCATGAGAACTGTTCTCAAGCGTTAATTCGTGATATTCATAAATCGGAGAAAGACCCATCGACTCCATGAATAAATTCGTCGTATAAATCGGATTGTCAATATCCGGGGGCATATAGTCTGCAATGGTATCCGCAACCATATATCCGATCGGCAGGGCATCTTCATTTTCGAAAATCCGAAGTCTTCCATCCGTGTACTCTGAGTCCGAGAATACGCTCGGCATCCTTGATTGAGTCTCTAAATCCACAAAGTAGCTAATGCCGAACAACGACGCCGTCACTTCATTAAGTCCGAAATTTCGAGTGGAATTAATCGTATTGTTGTGAAGTCCGAAACCCTTCATAAATTTCACGTAGGACTCACGAGCCGTCGAAGAAAAAATACTCATGCCTTTGATATTGTATAGTGCGGGTTGGTTGCAAATATAATGCGGGTATATCTCGGCGCGCACAAACGGGCCGTAAAGGTAATCTTGCTCTTTACCCTTGACAAAATCCTGGACGCTTTTTTCCTTCTTGCCGTAAAAATCCCAACCGGTAAAACCTTCATTCATGGCAACACCTAAGACCGTGACATTTGCGGCGACTACCAGCTCAACAATCATGACGATGACAAAACCTATCGTCGCCCCCCTGACATGCCTGCCACGCAAAGAGATCGTCCTCAGGAAAATCAGATAGACGAGCACAAACACTGCAGTAATTGAGATGGCACGAAAACCTTCTGAGCCATCCCCTATTTTCGGGAAAATAATCAAATACGATAATATCGCACCGATCGGAATGATGTAGTCGCGTTTATCGAAACTACCCAGATTCCGCAAGACACGATATGCAATCAATACCATCAAAAACGACATAATAAATGCTTGTCGAAAAGGAATTTGGTTCGGAAAGTGCATCCCATGCCATATGAAATTGAGCTTGTTGAATGAAAAACTAAAAAACATGAACAGCAAAATGATGCCGTATGATATCTTCTCTTTCAGCTTGATATTTCGGCAGATAAAAAATAGCGGCAAGAATATGAGCGCCGGCAAACCGGAATATACATTGGCCATACCGTCCCGAATATTGGGAGTTGTTCCGATGAAAAATCGAGAAAAGAAATCAAACAAGCTATGCGCTAACGTGGAGTCTTTCGGAAAGGCATCCCCGGTTGCCGAAGCATGAGTTAAGGCGATGTAGGTCGGGTATAAAAGTATAGCCGCCAAGCCACCCGCCAGTGCAGAAAAAAATGCAAATCGACCGATACAACGCCATAATCGAGACCAACTGAAGCCCGGGAAAAGCGTGATGAAGCAAACCGGTGCATATATAACCATGAACAGACAAACAAAGTAGCCGGTAAAAAAATTCGACCAAAGACACACAAAAAGCGACAGACAATACAATAAAGGCTTACCATCCCTGAACATTTTTCTCATGCCAAGCACAATAAGCGGAAGCAGAACCAGCGCATCCATCCACATAATGTTCCAGAAATAGGAAAGCGCCCAACCACTCAACGCATAAAACGACGAAAACACAACCAAAAAAGCATCTTTGCGACCGCGGTCCACATCCTTGAGCAGCATCGACATGAATAATCCTGCCAAACCGACGCGGATGCAAACCAGAAGCGCTATGCAATCCGATATATATTTAGCCGGAAAAAACAAAGCGAGAACATTGAGCGGACTGGCCGAATAATTCGCGAACAACGCCCAAAAATTGGTGCCCAGCCCAATATTCCAGGAATAAAAAAAACTCTCTCCGGAGAGGATTTTGTTCCTGAGTTCAGTCAAAAACGGAGCATATTGATGGTAAAGATCAACAGTCAAAATCATCCGGTCACCAAAGGGATGGACGGTTTGGACAATGAATACCTGAAAAATGATGAAAAATGGCAGAAGAAAGGAAAATGCAGCATGCGAGTGCTTGGCGCGTACGATATGTCTGTATGCTGATTTGACTCTCGGAAGCATAAGCACCTCTTCGTGAATTTGGAACAATTTCCCAGGTTCCGTTAAATACTCGCTAAGTATTTTATCATAGACGAGAGCATGTTTCACTTGATTGGACACTTATTTATTACAGACAAGTATAATCATTTTCTAAATCTCTTTTTTGTGCTAGAGTATATTTGGTTTGTAATAATTTCAATGATTACTTATGTTGCGGAGATAGACATTTTGAAGTTGAGAATAAAGGTCATAATAAATCCGTCCTCCGGAAGACAGAACAGTCGAGAATTTGTTGAAGATGTGGTTACTCATCTTCTGGATCTCGGGAAGCTTGCTCGTGTCGACATGATGTTTACTCAAAAAGGCGGCGATGCAGAGACCTTTGCTTCAGAAACTCCCTCCGGCGATTATGACCTCGTTCTCGCAGTAGGCGGAGATGGCACCGTCAACGAAGTCGTCAACGGTATGCTCAAGGCCAAGGTCGACCTGCCTTTAGCCATTTACGCCGGCGGAACCGTGAATGATTTTGCAACATTTATGAATTTGCCGAGTGATCCTTTTTCCTTTGCCGAAATGCTCATCGCTTTCCAAACCGCGAACGTAGATGTCGGCCTTGCTAAAGACAGATATTTCTTGAATGTATTGGCAGGCGGACTGATGACTGATATCGCTTATAAAGTACCATCAGATGCAAAGGCGACACTGGGTCGAATTGCATACTGGCTTGAAGGCGCAAAAGATTTAACAACGAACACTCTATCCAGTTTCCCGATTCGAGTTGAATCAAAAGAGGAATCATTCGAGTTTAACGCCTCTTTGTTTATCGTATCTAACAGCAAAAGTGTCGGCGGCATTCGTAAGCTTTTACCATATGCTGAGCTCTGCGACGGCCTATTGGATGTTCTTGTCGTTTCGAAGCTCGCTGTAGCGGATATTTTGCCGCTTCTCGGACAACTGCTGACCGGAAACCACCTGAAAAATGATAATGTTATCTATTTCCAAACGTCGGAGCTCAAGATTTTTAATCAGTCCGAATCATTATTAAGACTCGATTTAGACGGTGAGGCCGGCCCAAATCTTCCGATTTCCATTAAGAATATTCCACATGCATTGCGAATCATTGTGCCCAGTCAGCTTGCGCCGATACAAAACTGTCCGGTCAATCCAAAGGAGATTCATTCATGAAAAAGCACAGTTCCTCACCCAGGGATGAAGATATAAATTCATCGTCAGATTTATCCGAGTCCGACTTGAACCGGGATTTCGAGGACATATCGAGCATAACAAGTAGTGAGGAAACGGACTCCGTTCGTACTGAGGCCGTCATATCGGACGTCATCATTCCTTTCGAAAAAGACGAGGTTTCGGAATCCAACCCGGCAACGCCCTATCACGCAATTCATTTTTCGGATTCAACAACACCTGAGCCGGAACCGATTCCGCTGCCTTTGCACGCTTTCGACGGCATTCAAAGCCTTTTGGACGATCCTGATTTTCAGGAGACGCCGAAAGTTCAAGTCGACGGTTCAACCCGGGTAAAATCACCGCACATTCGCCCGAACTACTGGATTAACGCTAAGTATTTACTTATTCCACTCGCTATTATTGCATGCGCTGTGCTGTTTATTTCTGTGCTTCAGATCGGTAATTTCAACGAGCGTTTGGCCAGTCCGCTCAGTATAAACGGACAAGCCGTGTCTCATTCCGAATTTAGTTTTATGTACCATTATGTCTTGATCGAAAACGGGGTCGATGTCCATGCGTCTGAGACGCCAATTATGCTCGCAGCTCCCGGAGAAGGAGAATTCGCAACAAATCGCGATTTTTTCGTTGATATTGCGGCCAAGGAATTGCAAACGATACAAATTCTTTATGATGATGCGATACTCCATGGCTATTCAATTTCGGATGTTCATGTTCAGCGTGCAAATACTTACGTCAATTGGCTGTCAACAAAGGCCACTGCTATTCATGTCGACCTTGATACCTACATCAAAGGCACGTTCGGCCAGAATGTGACCCGACAAACCATCGTCGACTCCTTGTCCAAAAGATATTTTGCAGAAGATTATGCCGCCGGTCCTAAGCTTGAAGAATTGAGGGCGTCCGAAGATCAAGCTGAAGAATCCTACCTGACTTCGCGCAATCAATATGACATCGTCTCTTACCGTGTTCTTCGTATTATTTTCGAGCAAAAAGACCAAAGTTTTATCAGTACGGCTCATTTGCATGCACAAGAAATCATCGAAAAAATCGAGCATGATCCGGCTCGTTTCGAGATTGTGGCATCCGAGTATTTTTCCGGTGAGGCAAGAGACGCATTACTTCAACCCGACTCGACTTTGATATCCAATGTCCGCTTCGGCGATATCGATGACTTAGAATGGCGAATTTGGCTTTACGATACCAACCGCCAGCCCGGAGACTGTACGATTTTTGAAGATGAATACGGATTCCCGATACTTGTCTGTTTCGCTTCCCGCAGTCGACAAGTTGAGCCCCTTCGAAACATCCGGTTCTTTTACGTCAACGAGCAAGTTGAAGAAGCTTTCAAGCCCGGTTTACCTGCGGGCGAGGTCATTCCAATGGCACAGACCATTCTGGACTCTGTCTCAGACGAGACGTCTGTCATTAATTTGGAAACCACGTACGCTGATGAGATTCAGTCCGGCATCATGAGCGCCGTTCAAAGTGGCGATACATTCAGGGGCAAGTATGATGCAACATTTGATTCCTGGATTTTCGATCCGGCCAGGAAGCCGGGTGATAAAACCATGATTGAGCTCGAGGATCAAGTCGTCATACTTTATTTTGTATCCATTTCGCCCAATCCGGAATGGTTTGATCGGGTAAACAGCTTTATCCGAATGAACAATTACCAAGAGTTCTTAATCGAAAAGCAGAACGAATACCCCATTAAGCTAAATTCCGAAGGTTTGAAACACATCTAAACGAACTACTAATATCACTCCGGAGTGCATTCGATGATTCATTTGTATATGACGCGCCACGGCCAAACAGTGTGGAACAGCCAATGGCGTATTCAAGGTCAAAAAAACTCGCCGCTAACCATTCAAGGCATTGAAGATGCCGAAGCCCTCTCAGATCGCCTGTCAAGTGTTTCTTTCGAGCGATGCTATTCCAGCCCGATGCCACGAGCAATACATACCGCTCATATTTTGATCGGAAGACGAGGCGTGCCTCTTTTTGTAGAACCGAATATTGCCGAAATGGATCTCGGACGACTCGAAGGTATCAAAGCGGCAGACTTCGAAGCAACTGATCCGAAGGCTTTTGACGCATTTCGTAATCGTCCGGATTGTTTTGTGCCACAAGGTGGCGAGACTTTCGAAAACGTCGTTTCACGCGCGAGAGCATTCCTTGATAGAATTGCCTCATTACCGCTCGTCGACGCCAATATACTAGGTGTCTCACACTGCATTTTAATTCAAGCGATGACGATGATATGCAAAAACCGACCGCTCTCATCGATGCGATCGGCTCATTTTGTTAAGCAAACAACACTATTCCACTTTATCTATGATCACGGCATATGGCAAATCGAATCAATGAACTCAGAATCCCCCGTTATAGAAACATCTGAGACTCGATTGTCAACGAAGCAAAAGAGCCATAATCATTGTCACCCCAACCGAAGAGACCATCAACAAAGCGAGAATAATCGCTATAATTTTTAAGAATAATTTGTTTTTGCCATTGCTCATTAAATCTTCCCCTCTTCTAAGGTCATAACCAATGTGAGTTCTTCGCCGTCTCTGTAAACCACAATCTCCGCTTCATCGCCGACTGCTAATTCGTTGCGAACAGAAAGCAAATCCTCTGTGGTCAATATGCTTTCGCCGTTCATTTTAATAATGATATCTCCCACGATAATACCACATTTATCTGCCGGGCCTTCAGCAGTAATATCGCGGACATAAACGCCTCTTGGCCAGCCGTAATACTCTGCCGAAAAATCGTCAACCGTTACGACTCCCGCCAAGCCCATAATCGGTCTTCCACTGATATAGCCGACATTAATCAAATCCTCAATAATGGTTTTGACGTCGTTGATCGGAATGGCAAAGCCTAATCCCTCTCCCGAAGAAATCTTGGCATTCGTCACACCAATCACTTCGCCGAATGAGTTGACAAGAGGCCCACCTGAATTTCCGTTATTAATCGACGCGTCCGTCTGGAGCAACTCGTATTCCAGCCCGATTTCCGCCAAATTGCGGTTCATCGCACTGATAACGCCAACCGTTACGGTCCCTTCGAGCTCACCGAAAGGGTTGCCGATGGCAACTGCCAGTTCACCGGGCAAGAGCGCATCCGAATCGCCAAGCGCGACATACGTAAATGCTTCTTTAGAATTAATCTTGAGAACAGCGATATCGGTTTGAGCATCTGATCCGACAATTTCGGCGATAAAAGGACCGTCATATCCCGGAACCAGAACCTTGATAAAGTCGAATCCTTCAATGACGTGGTTGTTTGTCACGACATAACCTTCAGCATTGATAATAAACCCTGATCCGGAAGCACTATAAAAACTGTTGCCTCCCTCATATTCAGCGATAACAGAAACCGTAGCAGGCTGAACTAATGAAGCAATTTCGTAGGTTTTCAATGCTTTCTTTGACCCTTGATCTTGAGCTTTAGCCGCATCGTCAATCGAAAACTGTTTCCCGCTCGCATCAGCGCTCGCGTCGGTCTCTTTGTTACCTGTTATTTTTACAGGTTCCGAATAATATGAATCTGACCGAAAGGATTCGCTTCTTAGATAGATAACAACATATATCATCGCACCGCTTAACAGTGCCAGGAGAATAGCCATCACAACAACCGCAAAATGAAGAAAAGAAAATCTCTTCTTCTTGTGATTAGTAACCGGTGACTCTTCCTGTCGCTCTGATAAATCAGAAGAATTCATCATCCGTTCTGCAGTCTCTTTCTGTGTATTAATATCAGGGGCATGACGACCAGCGTCTTGGTATTCCTCTTGAATGGAATCAATCATGTTGTCATTCTCATTGTCATTCATATGATCCACACCTCTCTCGATACATTTCTTTATCATTTAATTGTACAACTAATCTATTGCGAAGTCGTAAAATAATTACGGCAAAAGCGAAAGAAATAATAAGTACTAAAGGATTTGAGTCTGATTCTTTTTCGAACGACCAACCGTTTCTGTCGAAGCCCTTTTATGTTTTCGAATGACAATCCAAACAAAAACCGTAGCCGACAATATCGCCAATAACAGGCAGAAAATCAGTGCCAAGCCCATCATGACCGGGAACTGCTCTTTTGAATTGCCAAACACAAGAAGAACCGCGGCCTGAATAATGCAGGCGAAAAATATAAGCGAAAAGCGAATCTGTTGACGCGTCATATTTATCCACCAAGGTTTTTCTGCAATCTCATTTCTATTCCGTTCGGCGTTCGATGGGCTAAACGTTAATAGAATATTGTCGTCGTCACCGCTCATCTTCCAGACCCTCCCCGCATCGCTCCGGAGGAAATGTTCATCTCGGCATGTCCCTCGAGAGTGATTACGGCATCACCTGCAGTCATATCAAGACACAGTTGCCTGAACACCGCCTCATCCTCCGCCTTGCACAAGACACGATGGATGGGCTTGTCTTCGTATTTCGTGTCGACCACATAGCCTTGCTTTTCAAAAGCGTATCTAATCTTATCTGACTGAGCATAATCGACCACGACGCTGAAAGACAACGCCGGTACCAAGTCGATCGGATCCGCCGCTTGAACTGCTTTCTCGGCCGCCTCGGAATAAGCTCGAGCCAAACCGCCGGTACCCAACAAGATACCCCCAAAATATCGAACAACAACAATTGCAGCATCATCAATGCCGCTTCGAACCAGAACATCCATAACCGGCATCCCGGCAGTTCCCTGCGGTTCGCCATCATCACTATGCTTCTGTGCAGACCCGTTTATTGAAGTGCGCCATGCATAAACATGATGCTTCGCGTCTTTATATTCGGATCGAATATTTCGAACAAAATCCTGTGCTTGCTCGGACGAAGTAATCGGACAGGCTAGGCCGATAAAAATGGATTTTTTGACCTCGACTTCGACTCGAGAAGGATAAGAAAGGGTTCGCCGCATATTTGTAACCAAATCAGACAAGCTCCTTATAACGTTGGTATGACATCATAAGCAAGGACTTATCCTGGCTATAAGTGACCTTATCCAGAGCCTCTTTTATCGGAAAAAATCGACCGTCCGAGAAATTCTGGGCAGCGTTTGCAACCACTTTGTCACTCTCCGCTTGCATTATATACCAAATGATCTTATTGCATACCGGTCTTTGACGAGTCACCGAATAGAACTCATAATTCGTCCTTCCGGCAGGAGATAGAACAAATGCTTTCACACCGGCCTCATACGCAACACGCTCAGTCGCCACTTCATCCGGGCGCTCAACAGATCGGATGACACCCTTTGGGAAAACCCACTCATGCTTATCATTCTTGAGAAGCAGCACAGTATCCTTGAAAAAAACTATACCACCGGAACAATTACGTATCAGCATCTCCGATTCCTCCCCTGTCGTTATCCGATTTTTGTCCCTATTTTACCACTCGCGTTATGCATTGACAAAAGCATTTTTTCGATGAGCTGCAATCAATTACTTTCTGCGCGGCTCCTTTATTGATAATTTGTCAGAATTACCTCGTTTCCTGCAAAAATTCAAATTGGAATTAGCACTTCAACTATTTCCGCAAAAATCAGGAAAATGTTGATGGCCTAACATGAACGAAAACTGCCTATGCCGGAATTGAGCTTCGAGAAATTCGGGTAAAACCTTTCTGTAAATTTTTCGCGGGTTATAGCGTCCATTCCTTATCTAACTTCTCACGATAATCGACAAAGTCCGCGAATTTGCCTTGCTTGTTGAAAAATACATTTTTCCGTATAATGAATCTTAATTCTTTTCCCCGATTCATTACGGAGTATGAATATGAAGAACCACCAAGAACCTTCCGTGTCATCAATTAATCAATATAGTCCCTCGCGACGCAAGAAATTGCGCATTATTCGGGTACTGCGAATGGCTATACTAGTTTTGTCTTTGCTTATACTTACTTCTTCCGGTGTGCTCTTGTATCTTATTTTTTCTCCTCCGAAGCCAGCCGCACAATCGACCGACGTCGTTTCCCTCTCTTCAGCATCAGAGGACAACCTGACCGGGACCGACTCATCATCTGATACTAACCCCTCCTCCGGTGATCCAACGGGCTCAACCGTGGCTCCGATACCTGTCGAAATCACGGAGCGAATTGTGTCGTCCGATATCATTGAGAATTATTTCGGACCCTTGCCCGAAATCACAGCGGTTCAGCCACTTGAGAGGCGTGTTGTCCGCGGCATATATATCGGTGCAGCGGGCAATCTCGAAGCGAACATTCAATTGGCGAATTCTTCTGATATCAATGCCTTTGTCATTGATTTAAAAGAATCATACGGCATTCCTTATAACAGTCAAAACCCGTTGGCGCTTGAAACCGGACAAGTCAGCGCTACTTATGACCTTGCGGCGGTCGTAGAACAGTGTCACGCCAACGACATATGGGTTATTGGTCGAATTGTCTGCTTTAAAGATCCCGGGCTGGCAACTGCTCACCCTGAATTGTGCATTCAAGATGCCGACGGTAACGCCTTAAAATTCAAGAACGAGGGCGGCTATCCGTTCGCCAGTCCATACAATCCGGAAGTTTGGAATTACTATATTGATCTGGCGACAGAAGCGATTGAAATGGGTGTCGATGAGATTCAATTCGATTATGTTCGTTTCCCTACCGGCGGCACGATCAGCGGTGCTTCTTCCTATTTCGGCGAACCGGGCACAACGCCCACTAAGGCGGAAGCGATCAATCGTTTCTTGCAAACCGCGAGAAGGCGAATCCAAGATACTTATGGTATTCCTTTGTCGGCCGATGTATTCGGTATTATTTTGTCAAGCAGGTCCGATGGAAATAATCTCGGACAGGATTGGGAAACCATCGGATTGACGGGCATCGACAGCCTTTGCCCTATGATCTATCCGTCGCATTACGCCCTTGGAACTATGCTGAACGGCAAAACCTTTGACAAGCCCGACCTTTATCCTTACGACATGCTCTTTGCAGCACTGAAAACAGGTTCAGAGAAAGCATCTGCGGAAGGATACTCAGCCGTTCGACCTTATCTCCAAGCTTTCACAGCCAGTTATATCGGTGAGGGCAATTACATGACTTATGGCTACACCGAGATTAATCAGCAAATTCAAGCCGTTTACGACATGGGCTACCAAGAATGGATTCTTTGGAATCCTGGCGGAAAATACCCGGCAGGCGAGTACAAAGGCATCTCTTAAGCCGTTATTTTTCGATTTTTTCGATCAAAAAGGGTTCCCTGAAAAAGGAACCCTTCTTTTATATGGTCATTCTGATTCTTGTGCTATTTCGCAGATATTTTTTCTTGTCCGCCCATATACTTTCTGAGCACTTCCGGTATAAGAACGCTTCCGTCTGACTGTTGATATTGCTCAACAATTGCCGGTAAAACGCGGCTTGTCGCAAGCCCGGACGCATTGAGTGTGTGCATAAACTCAACTGCTTTTCCATCTTTACGACGGAATTTCATATTTGCGCGTCTCGCCTGATACGCTCCGGCATTGGACGCCGAACTGACTTCTTTATAATCGTTCATCGATGGAATCCATATCTCTATGTCGTAGGTCTTCATCATAGATGCAGAGCAATCTTCTGCAGCGAGCTTTGTGATTCTGTGGTGCAATCCCAATCCCTTGACGAGATCAGAAGCCTTACGAACCAGTTCCTCAAGTGCCGCATCTGAATCTTCCGGTCGCGTATATTGAAACATCTCTATTTTATTGAACTGATGCCCACGAATCATGCCACGCTCTTCGGCTCTGTACGATCCGGCTTCTTTACGGTAACAGGGCGTGTAGGCGAACATTTTGTGAGGTAATAATGACTCGTCAACGATTTCATCGCGATAAAGATTAACCAATGCGGTCTCAGCCGTAGGAAGCATGAAATGCGAAAACCCCTCTTCGGCCTCGTCGTTTTTGACCTGATAGACTTCGTCTTTAAATTTGGGGAACTGACCTGCGGCATAGCCACAAGTCGCGCCGAGCATATGCGGAGGCAGAATAAATTCATACCCGTCAGATAAGTGTGATTCAATGAAATAGTTAAGCAAAGCCCATTCGAGTCTGGCTCCGTCATTGCGGTACATCCAATAACCATTTCCGGATAGCTTCGCGCCTCTTGTATAATCGATCATTTGGAGCTTCTCTACCAAATCCACATGGTGCATCGGCGTGAAAGCAAATTCCGGCTTGTTTCCGAATATCGATACCACTTGGTTGTTCTCTTTGCCGCCCGGAACCACATCATCTGCGGGAATATTCGGCAAGCCGGCCATAAATTCAAACTGTACCCGGTCTATCAGCGAGAGCTGCTCGTCCAGAATCTTAATTTGATCTCCTACCGTCTTCATTTCAGCGAGAATATCGGATACATCTTGACCTTGCTTCTTAAGAACCGGAACCTGAGCACTGACTTTGTTGCGCTTTGCCTTAAGGGCTTCAACCTCGACGATAATATCGCGCCTTTGTTTGTCCTTTTCCAAAAAGGCCGACAGATCGACCTTAACGCCCTTCTGTGCGAGCTTGTTGACGTAGAAATCCGGTCTCTTGCGAATGTCGTTAATATCCAGCATAATGCGCCTCCTGAATTAGAAATCCTAATGGGATATTGTAGCATATGTATTGTCTTTTTTGAATCAACTGTCGCATGACGGGTCAATTCGCTTACACAAAAAATTCAAACAGCGGTCAACTGCTCACCCCGATTACGTCTCATTTTTCATCAACTCATAATATTGCAACACTTCATACTCATCCAACCATTTTTGAATATCATCCGGAATCTCTTCCGAACCGCGCTCGTAAAATCGACCATCTGCGTCTATTAATCCAAATGCATTAATCGCCGGAACATATTCATACATATCTCTCAAAAAGCGGTAGTAGGGTGTATCAATGCCCGTCAAATCCGCAATCAAGGGTGCTATATAATTTGCCGACAAAATGTCTTGATCAATATTCGCAAAATAGGATCCCGAAATATCAAAATTCGTCCACACCATAATCGGAGCGATGTAGCGAAGCGTTGCCAGATCAAATTGAGAGTTCGAGGCATATTGATACAGTAATGACTCGCTGTCATCTGCCCAAATCGCCTGGTGATCTCCAAAGAATACCAATACAACCGGATCCGATGATGCCTGGTAATAATTTATGAGTTGCTCTAGCGCCGCATCAGATATGTGGAGCAGACTAAGATAATTTTCCAGTTCCGTCACGTTAGTGTCCGTTTCCAATCGAATAGTTTTCTCTTGTGGACCCACTGAATAACCACTGTGGTTCTGCATAGTGACCAGATATTGAAAAATCGGCGTATCGGGATTAGTCGCTTTGTGAGCACGATGGACAGCCGTTAAGTACTCGTAAGCTGCTTCATCGGATACATAATCTCGAACTTTTTCCGGATTATCGAATAGTTTTATCGATACAAATGAATCTATCCCTAATAATGGATACACCGTTGGACGCTTCCAGCCGAATGCTTCAAATGGATGAATCGCTACAGTCCGATATCCATTGACTTTTAGAAGTTCCGGAAATGCATCCATCCTGTGATCGAAATATTGAATAAAGGGGTAGGATCCCTGCGGAAAAAACGCCATAGTCTGACTGGTCAGAATTTCTGCCTCAGTATTTGCCGTACTCCCTCCGAGAACAGACGATAACAAGTTTTTCTTAACCAGATTATCGCCATCAAGGAAATGGTAATAAGGAAGTATTTCTTCATTGGCGGGCAAGTCCAGCAAATCTTCATAATCCGCAAACGACTCGTTGAGAATAATAATGACATCCGGTTTTTTTGCGGTAATGGGCGACATCGCCTCTCCATCATTGTAACGCTCAAGAATATTCAGCGCTTTCTGCTCGGAATACCCCTCCGGAACAATATTTTCGAGATCCCTAAGGTAGTGGAAAAAGTTAAAAAAAACGCCATTGTTCGTGCTGTTCGTTATGCTGATAAATGTCGCATAATAAAATTGAGCTTTATTCTGCAACGCAGGATTCATAATAAATCCAAAAAAATACACGGAATTCATTAATATGACTACTGCCATTGCAATGAATCGATTCGTCTTGGAGATTCGGATCGGCTTTCCAACGATAATCAATAAGAGTATGAGTAGCATGAAAATAAAACTGACAACCACATGAAAATTGATAATCACTTTGTATTGAGACGAAATTTCTCCGATCAGGCGCAGATTGTAAATGTCCCAAGGGAAAATAATCTGCTTCTTGTTGATTACCACGTGGTGCTGAGCCCATCCGAACAAGAACATAAACACCGTAATCACTGACCCCGTTATTCGAAACCCCGGCAATAAATACAGGAACAAGTACAATAAAAAATAGAGAAGCATGTTGAATAAAAAGCGGTGCTCCATAATCGGCAACCACGCAAACGGTTCTAATTTTACCAGTTCAACATTGATGTATTGCATAAAGGGCTGAAGTTCTTGCATCATAAACACAGCAATAGCCGAAATAATCAATAATCGGACCATGTCACGGAATACTCTTATGTTTTCCTGTGACCATGATATTCTTATCCTTTTAATGACTCGCTGTATTGAAGACATATAAGACTCCGTTTTTTAGGCTAGTATAGACATTTATATTGAAAATGACAATCGATACACAATACGAGGCACTATAACTATTTTCGCGAAAAGTGTAATAGATAATCCTTCGGGGCGAACAATTGGGATATTGGGTTGGAAATTGCACCAACATGTATTATCCACTGCGCCGGAGAAGTATTCGGCTGGATATTAGAGTGGCTCGTGGCCGAGTGCTGCGATTGCAGCGGCGCTGGTGGCGGTGGGTTGTGGAGTTGGCGATGTTGGTGTGGGCTGTGGTGGCGTGGGCGGTGTTGGCGGTGGTGGCTGTGGGTTGTGG
>JAAYBI010000039.1 GCA_012718915.1 Clostridiaceae bacterium | reverse complement strand
GCTCGCTCTTGCCGGTAATCTCGGCAAGCCTCATCCCGGCCCCCTCGGCGCGAGCCAAGGGATTTATCAAATCAAATTAAGCAGCATCATATAGACGGATATAACTCGTCCGCGTATACTGAAATGGATACTCGAACTCGATTTCAGAACCGAAGGGAGTAGACGTTTATGAAATATGAGATTGTGACCCATTTCCCCAACGACATGATTTTCAAGGAGTCCGGACCGCTGGTCTCGATATATCAGCCGACTCACCGGCGGTCTTCGGAGAACAAGCAGGATCCGATTGTTTTCAAGAATCTTCTTCGAAAAATCGAGGCGTCGCTCGCGCAAGAGGCGAGTGGTGACAGTTCTGAGGCGCTTTTGAAGCCGTTATACGAGCTCCGTGATGATTCGGATTTTTGGATGCACGCACACGATGGGATTGCGGTTTTCGCATCGAAAAACCGTTGTGTGGTTTATCTTCTTCAGACGCAAGTGAAGGAATACGCGGTGGTCGCGGAACGATTTCACATCAAGCCGCTGATTCGCGCTTTTCAGTTTCCGGGGGACTATCAATTGTTGGGCCTGAGCCGCGAGAATTTTTGCGTATATCAGGGCAACCGATACGGATTGGAAGAGGTTTTGATTCCGCCGGAGACGCCGAGAACCATGAAGGAAGTGCTGGGCAGCGAACTGTCGGCGCCGTATTTGTCGCACGGTTCTTACGGCGGAGCGCGCGGGACGACGATGTACCATGGCCATGGTGACGTCAAGGCAGAGATTGATAAGGACACCGAGAAGTTTTTTCGCTACGTCGACGCATTTGTTTTCGATAACTACTCGAAAAAATCGAAGTTGCCCCTGATTCTCGTCGCGCTCAAGGAGTACCATACGGATTTTCGAAAAATCAGCAACAATTCGTTTCTTTTCGAAAAGGGCATTCATAAAGCCGTCGACGCCATGGATTCAGACGAGTTACTGGATCGTGCGCGTGCTATCATCGAGGCAATTCATGCGGATCGTGTTAGCAAAACTGCAACATCCTACGCCAAAGCCGAGGCAGAGGGCATGGGGTCAGCGGATCGAGTCCGAGTCGTTCGTGCCGCTTTTGAAGGTCGGGTAGAGACCCTTCTGATCGAAGCGGACCGCGTCGTGCCGGGCAAAATCGATTTTGAGACCGGTAAGATGCAGACCGGCGACATGGATCACCCGCAGTTCGACGACATTTTGGACGATCTGGCGGAGTTGGTGCTTTCCGGCAACGGCACCGTTCTCGTTCTCGAGAAAGAGGCGATGCCTTCAGACACCGGCATTGCGGCGATTTACAGATATAAGTAAGAGCGTCGTCTGACGAGAATCTCGGTCGCGAAAAAGTAGCGCAGAAGTCCAATCAGACGAATGCGTGCATTATAATCATCGCTAAATGTTACGGTAGACTAAGTTCTTGCGTTACCCCTTTGACAATTCGAATACGCGGTCGCACTGTGCCGCGATCTCGGGGTCATGAGTGACGATGATGATACCGGTGCCTTCGGCATGAAGTTCTTTGAGTATGTCCATGGTGTTTTTTTCTGCGGCAGCATCCAGGGCGCCGGTCGGCTCGTCGGCCAGAATGATCGCGGGCTTTCGGACGATTGCGCGGGCGATGGCGGTGCGTTGCTTTTCGCCGCCCGATAGTTGCGGCGGGTATTTGTCTTTGAGGTCCAGGATCTCCAGACGCTCCAAGACTTCAAGGACCTTCTTCTTGCGTTCGTGGGGCTTGGTCGGCGTCTCCCAGAGGGACATCAGGACATTTTCATACACGGTGAAATCGTCAATGAGCGCGAAATGCTGAACGATGAAGCTGATGTGTTTTGCTCGAAAACGAACGCCGTCCGACACGCTCCGAAAACGCTTTTCTTCGCCGTTAAAAAGGTACCGGCCGCTGTCCGCAAAATCGACGGCGCCGATCAGGTTGAGAAGGGTGGTTTTACCTGAACCGCTCTTGCCCGTGATCGCGAGCATTTCACCGGCGTTGAAAGTGAAATCGAGATTTATGAGGACCGGAACGGCTTTATTGCCGCGGCCGTAGCTTTTCGATAGTTTTTCGAGTTGAATGAGTGCCATAGTTTTCTCCTACTCGCCCCCGGCGCGAATGTTGTAATCGAGATTGATGCGACCTAGTGTCGGAATAATCGGAATATATGTGATGAGCAAAGCCCCATAGTGAAAGAGCAACAGTTGCCACATTGGGATGAGAAAGGCCCGGTATTCGGTCCAGGAAAGCATGAGTGACGGCAGCAGGGCAAGGCTTCCCCAGAACAAGAGGTCAATGAGTATAGATGTCATGATTTTTCCGAGCGGGATGCCCGACATCAGGAAGATGCAGATGTTCGGGGTGTCTTTGCGCGTCCTGCGAAGAAGGACCGTGCCCACGGACAAGATGGCCAGAGAAGAGGTCAGTATGGCAAGGACCGACAATAGGACCAGGTTCTTTTGCGACACGATGGTTGCATCGATGACTTCATTCATGTTGACGGGTTGAATTGAAAACGGATAGAAGCCATACTTCGCGGTAATCTGATTGAGTTTATCCTGAATGTCCAGGTTTTTGTCGTGCGGGACAATCACGCCACCACTCAGAAGCGCCTGCAAACGGAACTCAGACCCTCCTTGATCTGCGAATGCGGCAGGCAAAACGAAGGTTTTATTAATATCGACGTCACCTTCCTGCACAACCGTAAATGAATCTTTTTCCAGGATGCCGATGACGACCGCTTGCCGATCGAAAAAGTTGATCCCGTCCATCGTGTTACTTGAGGTGATCACATCACCGACATTGAGATAGGGAGATAATTCCGATCCGATAATCACCGGTGACGGACCGTCGATCTCTTCAAAATCCGCATCTTCAAAATTTCGGCCTTCGGATACACGAAGCCCGTTTTGCGTCATATATGTCGGGCTATAAAGCAGCATGCCGCGCAACAAGGTATCGCAGAAATCCGAGTAACCGAATTCTTCCATAAATTCTTCGGGGATTTCAGTCGGGAACCCATCGCGGCTGTATGGAATAGAAGTCAACGAGAAAGTTTCATAGGCGACCCAGTCCGGGGACTCGAGAATATCCCTTTGGACTTTCTGTGCAACGTCGTATAATGTCGATCCGGGAAGTAATTCACCGAACTTCGTGACGTCTTGAAGATTGATGGCGACGCGCTGCGCGCGCACAGTGCCCGACAGTTTCTGGTCATAGGTGTGCTGCGCGAGCGTATAGTTATGAAGCATGATAAAAAAGATGGCGGTACATACAGCCATTTCGATAAAAATCAGCAAGTTGCTTTTCCAATGCGCAAAGGACATTCTTCGGATGTTTCGCAAAATAAAACTCATGCTTTTCGAATGACCTCCTCAACATGAAGTGTTCGAACCCGAAATACGATCGGTATGGTGCAAAGGAGCAGGAGCAAAAGGCTGATCGCGCACCAGAAAACCAGATCCCGGAATACGAGCGAGACGGAGAGTTGAAAATAGCGGAGTGAAAGCACGACGGAAGAAACGATCGCTCCCAAACCGATCCCCGCAATGCCAAAAGCAAATATCCGACCGTAAACATGCCGGAAGATTCGATTAACGGAAATGCCGGATAAGAGCATGACGCCGATCTTTTTGTTCTCGGCGGATAGCGTGTAAGTTAGTATGCTCAGATACGTAAGAACGATGAACGCAAAAGTCAGAACGGTCAAATGTTGCTTCAAATAGACGCCTCCTGAGACCAGGTCGGTCAAGGTCGTGGGCATATCCATTCGTTTCAGCTCGGTTCCAATCTCTTTCTGCGCAAAGACTTTCATGGTCTCGAAATTTTCCTCGGGAGTATTTGTCTTGCCATCCACAAAAAAACGGATCCCATTGAGTTCGGTGAATGGTGCCGATCCGATATTAAAGAACCGAAGGGAATCCAGCGTGGTCGGATACGAAAGCCCTGCCACCCCGATCACTTTATACTCGACATCGTTATAGCGGATATAGCGATCTTTTCCCACCTCATATGTCTCATCCATATAGTTCGAACCGATCACCGCGAGCTTCTCGGAAGACAGGCATTCGGACGGTGTGAAAAAACGTCCGGATACGACCGGCGGAAGTGTCGGCTCTCCGCTATAAAACACATATCGGGTATCACCGTCATGAACCGCCGCCAGATAGTCACCGGTTCCCGCGGTTAAAAGGCGCTCGATAACGGATAATCCGGACGCATCCCTTGTATTCGGAAGAGTCTGAACAGCCTCGGGAGGAGGTGTAATTGCAGCGATATATTCTTCCAATTCTTCCGGGGATGATGGCATTCCCTCCCCGTCCAATTCGGAGTAGTGATTAAAATCGAAAACTTCTCCGGTATTAAACTCTATGTGAGTGTGAAATTCCGGTTCGGGCTCTCCGGTTTCAATATTAAAAAACACTGCCGACCGGCTGATAAATCCTCGGCTGACCTGTTGGTTATAGTCGTATTCTTTTCCGGTGCTCATGTAAAAAAACGGAATAAACATGATACTGAAAAAGAGAAGAAAGCTCGAAAATCCTATGTATGAAAATGCTCGTTTCATATTGCATTCCTTTCAGCTATTGTATACATAGAATCTCGAATCAAGGCACAAACAATAAATAGTAGATACAAATAATAAATTATAATGTCAATTTTACCATATTTATTAATGACTTCAACATTATAAACCAATTCGCATTGACCAATCACAATCCAATGATCACAGGCGGCACGCTCCTGAGCGAATACCTGCTGTTTGTCGACATGTAGATTCGAAGGGTTGAATTCCGCATGTAAGAAACGATATCGTTTGAGCTTGGCGCGTGCCCGCAGAGTCCAAAATGCCGACTAAACGGAGCATCTCGATGATTTTGGCGGCGCTGACCCTCTTCATCACTCGGGCGATAACGGCGTGATGTGAGTTATAGATTGGATATGTTCTCGCTCGCGCGCTCGGAGAGGATTTTCCCGTTCTTTTTCGATTTCGCCGCACGAAAAAGCAGCACCCACTTCAAGTCGGAGCTGCTCAATCATTCGGATACTAATGTCGATCCATCGGAGTTCTCAACCTTGCACAAACGTAAGCGGTAAACTGCACACACATATCAAACCTTGAAAACATATGTAAAAGTTATCTCCAAAGGAAAACGGAGGTAGGAAACATGCTGCATAATGAGAAACACAAGGAATGGGAACAGCGCATAGATGAATTTCAACAAAGCGGTTTGAATATGCGTCGTTGGTGCCGGGAACAACAGATTCCATACGAACGGATGAAATACTGGAAGAATCGGCTCAAGGATGGGGCTGCGCTAACAAGCAGTGACTCTGGAACGGCCGCTTCGCCAACATGGGTAAAAGTTCCGGCAGTCTTTGAGAAGAAAGCACTACAAT
>JAAYBI010000038.1 GCA_012718915.1 Clostridiaceae bacterium | reverse complement strand
CGTTTGGAAACATCGTTGTAAGCGGTGGCGATTCGATGAGAGATGGCGAGTTCGTTGACATCCATATTGAGTATTCGATAGATAATCTAGAAACAGATGAAGCTATGCAATACACCATTGTGACTGCGTCATATTTAGTTTACAAAGAGAATCCCCAATGTATAGGAATAACGTACATGAAAATTATCGATGCCGATACTGAGACTGAATTTCAAATTGGTGAGCACGTTTGGTAGTTTTCGAGATACTGACATCCAACGTCCATCATTGATATCACAAGATCCCAACCGTGGGATACCGTTTCCGTTCCGGAATGTTATCCCGCACAATCTCCTATTGAATAAAACTGTTCACAGTCGGGCCCGGTGCCGCTCCGCCTTTTCTCACCAGGACAATTTCAATGCCTTCCAGGCGTTTTGAATGTCCTTGAGAGCCGGAGGGCTGTCCGTTTTTCGCCCAGCCGAGCCAGCCGAAATCCTGGATGTGAACCCGGTAGTATATGTCGTATTGATTGGCCATTTCGCCGGTCAGCTCAATTTTGATGCCTTCGAGGCGAAGCAATCTGCCGCTGGTGCCGGCCATTTCGCCGTTGTATACAAAGTTCTGCCAACCCACATCCTGGACATGGGTGGTATATCTAATACCTCCGGAATACTGCTGATTCGTCAGCTTGATGTTGATTCCTTCGAGCCTTAAAGATCTGCCGCTGGTGCCGGACATCTGGCCATTGTATCGAAAACCTTGCCAGCCGACATTTTGGATGTGGGTTCGGTAGCCGACATTTGATGCATTAGCCCCCGGCACGTCTTGCGTTCCGCCATTAGCAACATAGGCTCTTGCTGTAGTCCCCGGAGCGGCGGCGCCCTTTGCTGCAATGACGACTTCTATCGCTTCGAGCCTCTTCGAATAGCCTGCGGTTCCGGCGGCCGAACCGTTCTTCGCCCAGTCAAGCCAGCCATAATCCTGCGCATGGACTCTGTAATAGATATCGTATAAATTCTTGCTTGATCCGGTGAGCTGAATTTTGATGGCTTCCAATCTATTGGATTCGCCTTGGGTACCGCTCATTTCGTCGTTCGCACACCACGGTAGCCACCCATAGTCCTGGACGTGGGTGGAATATTGGACACCCAGATTCGGATCGCCGATAATCTTGATTCTGATACCTTCGAGACGGAGCGATTGACCGCTGGTTCCCGACGTTGCACCGTTGTAACGGTAGCCTTGCCAGCCGATGTCCTGAATATGCGTCTGATACGATACCCCAAATGCCGGGGGCGCCGGATCATCGGTCGGCGTGGGTGACGGGATAGGGGGCGGATTCGGAATCGTGATCGGCCTGACACCGTTCTCCGCCAAGTTCGTCGTGCTAATCTCGCAAAATCTCACATTCGCATTGGACCATGTGTACCAAATAATCTTGCCGGAAACAACAATTGGCGCACAGTCGGAAAGCGAACCGGAGAAATTGTATATTTCACCGACTATTTGACCGGATCCGTTGATTTTCGTGTAGTAGACCTGATCCCCGCGCGACCACAACAGCACATAACTATCCGCCGCGATTTTAATCATCTGCGGTGTCGTGGTCGTAGTGGATCCCTCACTATAATTCGTAATCCAGTTCATGGTCACGGCCGACGAGCTTTTCGATACCGAGGCGACAAAAATATTCCGAGTGGTTCTGCTCGTGTTTGTACTGTCCTGAACCACAGAATTGCCGGCGACCAAATAATTAGAGGATGAAATCTCAAAAGCACCGACGGACGCCCCCGTCGAGTTGTCTCCAACGGCTCCGGGAAAAGCCAATATCGGAACATTCGTGCATGATGAATTAAAAAGCCCGGTCGAAACATCTCTCCCATACTTGATGAGAACAATGCTTCTCGGATAGGCATCACCATGATCGACTGCGACCAGTTGGTTTCCATCCACTTTTACAAATTGATTAAAGGAGTGGCTCACATAACCGGTGCTGATATTATATACCGTATACTGTTTGTCCGTAATCGTCATCGGGCTCGAAGCGGTATTCACCTGAAAAGTCATATTCGCCTGGTGATTTAACCCGTCGGAACTCCGATACATGAGGTGGCTCGTCCTAATAATTAAGTAATTACCCGATTGGCTGACTCTTAACGAACCGGCGTAAAAAGGTTCCACGGTATTGCAGTCCGAAAGCGAGGCATCACTGATCTTGTTCCAAGCCTTGTCGTATTTTGTCACTCGAACGACTTCCTTCGTATTCGATTCTTCCGAGTTAGTCTGCCCACTGATAATAAAATAGTTTGAAGAGGTCTCATAAAATCCTCCGAAAATCGGCAATTCCTGTGCGACCGTTTTCGTGTTCAACAAGTTGTAGGACAGATCATAATACTCAACCAAAACACCCGTAACGGCATTCCCCTGAACCCTCATAATCGTCTGCGCGTCCGGTTGCGTCAGGTAGGACTTAACCGAAGCCGACCATCGGATATAGTTCTGACTATTTACATTGGTTCCCGGATAGGCATCAAACGCCAGGCCGTCCGGTGTGTCGTACATCGGAAAACTGACCTCCGCGTCATCCGGGAATTCTCCGTCAGTGATAAATGTTTCCTCCGGCTCATCACCCGACTCCTCCGAAGCACTGACGCGAAAAGACCGTCCCGGACTGACAATGAGCAACTGCGATCCGACCACCACGGCGAGAAGAATAATCGACGCAAAATTAATCCATGCTTTTTTCATACCGGTCCCTCGTTTCCAGAATTTATTCTCATATTAGAATCATCATTCAGTCCATAAATTAATGCTGTACGAAAAAGGATCGTAATCCAATGCACCGTCGATATCTATACAAATCCCAGGTGCCGCCCGCGATGGTTTCAACAAGAGCAAGTTAATGTGGCCTTATTCCAAATTATACCGCGTATCTCAAAGACGCACCTTAGTGCCTCCTCCATTCCCTATTTTACATTGTAAAATAATTGCTGAAGAAATGCGATCAATATAGAATTTTTGGGGCACTTTTTCTTATTTGTGATTTGAGTATGCGAGATGCTGCTCTGGCGGAGACTACCGGCAAGACGGAGCACCCCCGGGGCTTTTGCCGGTATTTTCAAGAGCCGGCGAGCCCTCGGAGGGCGGAGACTACCGGCAAGACAAAACATTCCCGGGGCTTTTGCCGGTAGTTTCAAATTCGATGATTATCGCGGCGAGGGAGATACCGGCAAAATTGCAGTGGGAGAGTGGTTTTGCCGGTATTTTCGAACCTGAGTGAGCCGGAGGTTGAGAAATGTGCGCAAAGAAGCGTAAAACTATCGTCCTCGCAGTTTTAATCCTTTTCTACATGATACTGTTGGTTATTCGACAATTTCTCGGATTTATTATCGTTCACGGCGACTGCGTGGTCTCAGTAAATTGAGTCTTATTAGCAATAATAAAGCCGTAATTCAACTCTTCCAAATTATCGGGATATTTATAAAATTCAGAATCGATTTCGCTAAGTTTTTCTTCCATATCCTCGGTCAAAACTTGATTAAGCAGTTCCTGTCGCTCGGTCCAGCCCTCGGGCAGATGAACGCCTATGGTATATAGTGCCTTGTTGAGTATCTCCGCAACCTGCGAAGCGCCGACTGCAGTCAGTGAATCGACAGCTTTATATGCAAAATTGCCGCTACTGTTAAAAAAGTATTGCGAAAAACCACCATTGTTCACTTCCGCCTCAAGTTGACCATTAAAATAGATGACCTTTTCAGCATCCGACAATTTCTCAATATCTTCTCCGAATTGACACTTTCGACTTAGCCACCCATCTATCGCAATTAGAAAATGATTTTTGTCCTCAATCTGCCAAATCGTCTCTAAATCCGCATTCAACAAATCCTTAACGATGTTTACAGGCTTTTCTATTTTCTCTTCTGTTTTCTTTTTACCGAACCATTTAAACATTTTTACACCATTCCTTTCAAAATGCGGGTATTGTGTGCCTCGCTGTTGATATCGAGAGGCCGTGATCGCATCGGTATCTACTCATCCTCTTTCTCAATCATGTTACGCTCACTCCCCGGCATACTCAAGAATAATTTGCCAAACGCTTGTGACCTCGTAACATGTCCTTGTGGGCAAAATCCGTCGGCACAAGCAATATTATTGACGGTAGTATTAAAGAGCCTCAATGGGGATACACATGAGCCTGTTGTACTTCCGTATCGAGTGAATTACGCCTCGAATGAATTTTTTTCTTACACAAATAAAGAGAACCACCTCATTTGACTTTGATTGTCATCGTTTGAGGCAGTTCTTCTCATATTGCTCCAATTCTCACGAAGAGAATAATCAAAAAAAAGTGTGCAAAAAGTCACCTTTCTGTTACAATTTGCATGTTTTGCTTTTTGCAAGCAAAAACCATGCGTTTCATAGGAGGACAATGTGCATAATCAAATTAAAAAATCAATCGTTTCTTATTTCAGTGTTATCATGCTGGTGGTTATCCTGCTGACAGCAGCAGGCTGCGGAGGGAATGGCCAGGAGTCAAAGCATACGACCACCCAAAGCGTAACGGATAGCACGCTGACAACGACACAGGTAGATGTAAATGATACGAAATCCGTGGACGGAGCGGTCATAAGCGAGACAAGCGAAAGTAATGTGTCTGCTGAGACATCCGTAGCCGAAGGCGTGGCCGACGAGGCCGGACAGACAGATATCAACGGAATGAAACTCCCAACCGTTGAAGATCAGGAATTACTGAATGAGTCTGGCATCACGATCAATGTTTTGGGTATACAAAATAATCCGACATTGGGTGGCTGTCTGATCCTGTCTATTGAGAATCAATCTGTCTGGAATATCAGGGTGAGTTGCGCCAGTCTGGTGGTGAACAACCTTTTGCTAGATGAAAGTACTTGTTTTATTTATCAGTCTGTAGCCAGAGGGGAAAAACTGGAATCCCTCCTCTATCTGGATACCAAAGCTATTACAAGCGCCGGAATCAGTAATATCGGTGAACTGGGTATAGTCTTTTTAATAAAAGACAGCGAAAGTTATAATATTCTTTTGAAATCAGACGTGATCCCGTTGCAGACATCCGATTTTGAAAAAATGGACGAGGATCTGGATCTGATAAAGGATGCCGTAACGGTCTTTGATCAGGAGGGCGTGCGTGTATCCTTTTGCGGAACAAGCTCAGATGAGGAAAACAAGATCATTCATCTCTTGATCGAAAATAACAGTGCGATCGAAACCGAGACCGTTTTCGATTCGTATCGAATCAATGATAAAGTTCTGGAAGACCAAGACTTTCATCACACTTTACCGGGTACCCGGTTTATGGTAGAAGTAGTACTGTCAGACGTGGACCTTGAAGAGATCGGTGTTTCCTCTGATATCATTACTTTCGGCTTTGACGTCGATATTCTCAAGAATTATACGATGGACTTACTTGTTGAAAATGCAAAAGTTGATTTTCCTGTTGCCTAAATACTCGTAGGCTTTTCGAAAAACATGGGACATGATGGCACAAACTCTTGCAACGAACGGACATGAACTGTTTCGATTTCGAGAAGATTATCAGCCAATCGGGAGACGTGACAGTTGGATCCATCCATGTCTACAAGATTCTCTGCTCGTATGAAGGCGATGCCATACTGCAAACACTCTCCTCATCCTCGAAAAGGAGACACCGCTCGTGATTGGCCCTCGACTAATGGCCCGCGCAAGTATATTGTATCTCGTTGTCATCTAAAAAAATCAATGCTACTCTATTTTCAATGAGCAGCACATTTTTTCGCTTCGGTCTTCGGCGGCTCAACATTTTTCGAGGTGTATTCATGAAAAGACATTCACAAGCCAAACGTCAAAATCTTCCACTCATCCTGATGATTGTCTTGACCGTCAGCTTGGCGGGAGTGGCCTTGGTTATGATATTCGGAGGAGATCTTTTGACTGATCGGGGCGAAAACACCTCCATACCGTCGTCCTCTAGCATGCTGTCCCCATCCGGGACCATTTCCGGGACGCCTTCTGAAAGCTCTTCTGACCCCTCCGAT
>JAAYBI010000037.1 GCA_012718915.1 Clostridiaceae bacterium | reverse complement strand
CTTTAGTTTGTATTTCTAACCATTGAGTCTGTGTAATCAATAATCTTCTGGGCTTACTGCCTTCAAACGGGCCGATATACCGCTTTTCTTCCATGCGATCAATTAATCGTGCAGCTCTCGGATATCCGATATTCATCTTTCGCTGCAATATTGAAACCGAAGCGCATCCTGCATTGAGAACAATGTCAACGGCTTGCGGAAGCAGTTCGTCCTCATCCCCATCGCTCTTCTGGTGCGATGAAACCTGGTGAGACGAGGCGGATACAATTTGATCCGCGACATCCGGATCATAAGTGCCGTAGTTCTGAGCCTTAAGAAATTCGATAATAGATTCAACCTCACGGTCCGATACAAAGGCGCCCTGTCCACGCTGAGGCTTTGCCATGCTCTGTGGATAATAAAGCATATCACCTTTGCCAAGAAGCTTTTCTGCACCACCCATATCGAGAATGGTTCTGCTATCCACTTGAGACGATACCGCAAACGCGATTCGCGAGGGGATGTTGGCCTTGATAACACCAGTAATAACGTCGACCGAAGGACGCTGTGTCGCAATAAGCAGATGAATTCCTGCCGCTCGCGCCATGGCCGTTAATCTTGCAATAGATTCTTCGACTTCTTTGGAAGCCACTTGCATTAAATCCGCTAATTCATCAATGACCACCAGAATAAGCGGAATGGTATCTTCGCCGTTAAGCTTAAGATATTCGTTATAACCTTTATAATCTCGAACACTGGTCTCAGCGAATAGTGCGTACCGTCTCGTCATTTCTCCTACTGCCCAATTCAAAGTATTCGCCGCTTTTTTGGGATCTGTAACGACCGGCGCCAGCAAGTGCGGAATGCCGTTGTATATCGATAATTCGACTACTTTTGGGTCAATCATAATCAGTTTAACTTGTTCCGGCGATGCTTTGCACAAAATGCTGATTAATATAGCATTTATACATACTGACTTACCTGAACCGGTCGCTCCTGCTATCAATAAATGTGGCATCGTCGCTAAATCGCAGAAAATCGGATTACCCGGAATATCTCTTCCGAGGGCAACCGTTAGCGGTGATGTCTGCTTTTTGAATGCCGGAGATTCTATAAGACTTCGAAGTGTAACCGGAGAAGTTTCTCTGTTGGGAATCTCGATGCCAATTGCCGATTTCCCGGGAATCGGCGCCTCTATTCGAACCCCGACGGCGGCCATAGCTAAAGCGAGATCATCCGTTAAATTGACAATTCGACTCACCTTTATGCCCGGACCCGGACTCAATTCAAAACGCGTGATTGCAGGTCCGTGTGTTACATTCACAACTTTGGCTTCGACACCGAAACTTGCAAGCGTATCAACTAGTTTTTGTCCCTGGAGTGTCAATGCATTCTTGTTTGATCGAACTGAATCCGTACTGTTATCCGACTTAAGCAGCGAAGTCGGTGCCGCCTTGAATTCTCTTGGTCTATGTTGTTTTGCAGGCTGCTGCCGTAACGCATTCTGAACCGACTCCGAGGCATGAGTATGAGGTTTTTGAGACGTTACTTTTTTAGAATTTGATTCTTCATAAGGCGATTCGGATACTAAATGCGAAGGATCCTCCGAAGCCTCACTTATAGGTCTTCCGTCCACGCCAATACGATGAATATGTTGCGTGTTGTAAACGTTGTCACTCGGAGAAGAGTCTGAAGGCAAATCAATAAACACCGGCTCTTTATCCGGCCGCAAAAAATCCGGCCAATCCGCATCAGATATGTGCTGAGCAGTCGGCATAGGCTCAGTCGGTCCGCCGATAAAATCAGTCTTAACTTTGGGAAAATCATCAGAAGGAAACGAATTGATTCCTGAGCCCTTTGAATTCGTCTCAGTTTCAGAGTCAAAAGAAGCTTTCGAACTCAATCCTCGTGTATTGGATGAATCGTCTATCCGATGGATATCTACAAATCCGTGACTATTTCTCTGTCCAACTTCCTCGAATGGAGAAAATGGTACGTCATAGACCGGAAGATCGGACTCATTTTGTATTTCTTGAGAAACAGAATGATGACCGGCGTCTGAAGCTTGATGAACTTTGCTCTGTCGAATCGCCTCAGAAACTCTTCTGGTATTGTGTCGGATGGCTTCAGCTGTCCTGAACGCTGACTTTTTAATAGATACGTTAAAAATGAGAACAAGCTGAGATAGTGTGAACGCCAATAGAATAATAAGGGCTCCGGGCTTGGCCGCCAGCATCATAAGCCCCAAAGCGATACTTCCGCCAATCAGCCCGCCCGGTAAAAAAAAGCTTTGCGGATCCGGCTTAAGCATCTGTGGATTTATCCCCGACTGAAACAATATTGGTATTGCCTTTGATGCCAAACTGTCATTCTTTGTCGCGTCAATACTAAGAGTCCTAAGAAACTCAATATCCATTGTCAGGACAGCAAAAAACGATGAAAGACACAGCAAAAGAATAAGCACGGAGCGAACCCGAATGGGTGCTACTCCTGCTCTTTTCTCCAAAAAATAATCTATGGAAGCATAAATAAGCAATACCGGAACTGCGTATGCAGCTGATCCGATAAGCCCCATACCAAAAGCGCGTAAATAATTACCAAGTATGCCGGTGGCGGCATGCGGCAAATAATACGCAAGTCCAAATATTATCGCGAAAGCAAAAAAAACGATACCCGTCAATTCGCGCTTATAATTTATGGGAGTAGACTCGCTCAAAGATTCAGCCTCCTAGCTGCCTTAAGTATCGCAACAACGGTTTTGGCATCCGAAATTGTGCCGGAATCAATCATACTAAGCACATCAGAAATCGGGTGCTTAACAACATGAACAATCTCACCGTCATCCGGATCCGTTGGACCCTGTTTCAAACCGGTTGCCATATATAAGTATAGCACTTCCGAACAGTATCCAGGCGAAGGAAGAATTGTGCCAAGATTAGTTATTTCGTCAGCCAACAAGCCTGTCTCTTCACGCAGCTCTCGTTCTGCACATGTGCGGGGATCTTCATCGATTTCAAGTTTTCCCGCCGGAATTTCCATAAGTATTTTCTCGAAAGGAGAGCGAAATTGTCGTACCAGGTATACATTGTTGTGTTCATCAATCGGTACAATCGCCGCCCCTCCGTTGTGTCTTACGATTTCTCGCTTTGAGGCAGTTCCATCACATAAAGTAACATCCAAAACTTCGGCCCTAAATACTCGCCCCGAGAATACGCATGAAGTACCGGTGGTCGTCTCGTACATAGACTCATCACAAAAGTCATCCTGTGAATCCGAGCTTATATCATCAAGAGGAATACTAGCTTTATCCATCATAATTTGACCTTCTAAGACTTGCGAAGGTTGGTCTCCCTTACCGCAAGAACATCGCACCTTTCATTATATTCATGTCCCGAATGACCCTTAACCTTAATCCACTCAATTTTATGCTTAGCGGACAAAGCATCTAACTGTTGCCACAAATCAATGTTACTCACCGTCTGTCTAGTCGAGTTTTTCCAGCCGTTTCTTTTCCAAGAATCAATCCATCCTTGTGTAAACGCATTAATCAGATACGCACTGTCACTATGCAACCGCACCCGGCAAGGTTTATTAAGTTGTTTCAGGGCTTCAATCGCAGCCATCAATTCCATACGATTATTCGTGGTTAATGCTTCCCCACCGGAAATTTCTTTTTCAATCTGGCCGAAAACAATGACTGCCGCCCAACCACCGGGCCCGGGATTACCGGAGCATGCTCCATCTGTATAAACATCAACTAACGGATCGGAATTCACGAATTTTCTCCGGACATCTGCTTTGTCTTGGCATCCGAAGCGAAAATCGCCTCTTCAACCGCTGTTCTTAATCCGAATTTTTCGAGAGCTACAACACCCTCTATCGTCGTACCGCCGGGCGAACAAACCTGATCCTTAAGTACTGCGGGGTGCATTCCGGTCTCAAGCATCATTCTCCCTGAGCCCATCACGGTCATCGCCGCAATTTCATACGCTGCTTTTCTGGAAATACCCAGTCGAACGGCCGCATCCGCCATCGCCTCAATAAACACCATAACATAAGCAGGGCCGGTTGCAGATACGCAACCAATGGCGTCCAGCGTCTTTTCATCACAAGGCACCACCAGTCCGCATGTTTTAAATAAACTAAGCACAAATTGCTCTTGCTCAGGAGCCACGCCATCAAAGCAAATGGCGCTTACGCCGGCGCCAACAATAGCTGGCGTATTGGGCATTACACGGACAATCGGATTGCCTTTGTGAACTAAATGTATAATACGAGATACCGATACTGAAGCCGCAATTGAAATTACAACGGTATCACCTGGCAATTTGTGCGAAAAACTATCAACCGTACGATCGAAAACCTGAGGCTTCACTGCAATTAAAACATAGTCCGCACGATCAATTGCTTCAACTGCGCTACTACATGCAATGCACCCGGTTTTTTGAGCAAAAGACTTCATTTTCTCAGAATCTAAGTCATAGATACGAATCTGATCCGGCTTAAGCAAACCCTTCCGTAAGAATCCACCAACCAGAGCCTGTCCCATATTCCCAATACCAATAACAGAAAAGACCACTCTCGCACCCTCCTTAGTCTGAATAAATAACAAGATCATCCAAAGAAAATCATATCATTCAACTTGACACGATGCAAACCGTCTATTACACTAATCAATGTTCGAATTTTATGTATTTTCGATTTTTTAGGGGAGTGGCTCAATGGTAGAGCAGCGGTCTCCAAAACCGCTGGTTGCGTGTTCGAATCGCGTCTCCCCTGCCAAGCAAAAGTCCCGCGGCTGTAAGGCTTCGGGACTTTTTCTGTAAATATTTAGCTATCGGAATGCGCAAGCAGACCACATTTTGTCCACACTTTTGTATTAACCATTAGATTTCACTCCACATAAATATTGATATTTTGTTGTTGATCGCTTTTGAGTGTTGCTATTAACGGGTGTGAATTCAAACTATATTTATCTTCCTACTTACTTGGAGTGGACCATATTTTCAGGGTGAAGGTCAATTAATCCGAACACTAATTATCGTTGGACCAGCGTTTTGCTTTGTGCATAGAGACTAATTAAATATTATCTCAGGATACATTTCTCTCAACTGAGTCAAGGTGTCGTCACTGACACCCACGGCGGTCATATCCATGCTCACGCTTTGAAGGTTAGGAAAAGTCCCAAACACACTCAAGTCATCAATACTTACACTGTCGGTCAAGCGAAGGCTTGTAATGTCCGAAAATAGTCCTTTGAAACTACTAATTTTTCGACTGGGCGTATCTAATACAATTCCGTTAACTATGAGATGACAAAGATTTTTATCAATCGGCACAACTGTATCCCGATATCCTTCATCGCCTGTTTTATAATATTCCATGCTGTTGCAGCACGTAAAGTTTCTAGAATAGGAATACTCATCAGCGTCCATGTTAACTTCAATATAATAATCATCATGTAAAAAGTATTCCGGATGATCAGCAAGAAATTGATTCATTGATCGGATGATTCCATCAGCTTCTTGTACTGTGTTAACATTTGCGAAATTAATGCTAATACTTTTTTGCACATACTCATCAAAGATATGTACATTTTTGAAATCTTCATCTCCAATTTTGTCATCTTCAATGTATCGAATCATATCCTCTATCAATTTGTAATCTTCATTTTGTGTGCATGACGACACTGAGATTAAAGAGATTAAAGCAATGAAAAATATAGCAAGATTTGTATTGGCCTTTCTCATCTTCTATCCCCCATAATCGCATGCATGTTGCTGAATAATAAACTATGTCTCCATTCGCCAGCGACAGCTCGCACAGTCTTTGACTTGCGCAACTAAGTTTCATAGCGTTCTTCTTGAATTCTTCGTCGTATTAAATTCGGTGCACAGGCACGGTTTTGTCCTTCTATTGAATATGCCGCTGAAAAAGTGCACGCTGACCGCTGACAATAGCGCATCGATTCCGCGTAAATAGTGCATGGCGACCGGCGGATAGTGCACAGCCGCCATGCGGTCAGTTTACTCGCAGAGCCCGGTGCGTTTTCGCATGGAGTCTCCCTCGATTTTAATTGTGTAGGAATCATTTACGATCCGATCGCATACTGCGTCAGCCACCGTAGGTTCGCCGATTTTAAGATACCAACCGGCAACGTCAAATTGAGAACAGAAGATCGTAGATG
>JAAYBI010000036.1 GCA_012718915.1 Clostridiaceae bacterium | reverse complement strand
CTTTGCTATGCTGTTTCGTGAGGTAAAAATATGTGACTTCACGAAACAAAAGCAAGAAAGAAGGTTGTGAAATGGATAATACCGCTGCCAAAATTGTTCCTGCGAGCACGCCTCCTGAATTGATAGAGGTTACCGCCTCAAGCGTTCAAAATATAATCTATACCATAAGAGGTCAGCAAGTAATGCTGGACTTCGACCTTGCTCGAATCTATGGCTATGAAGTCAAGGCTCTGAATCAGCAGGTTAAAAGAAATTCCGGACGATTCCCCGATGATTTTATGTTCCAGCTCACAAAAGAAGAAATTGAATTGGTGAAGTCACAAATTGTTACTTCATCAGACTCATCCTTCTTCGCCGGACAGACCGGTGGTCGTCGTAAAGCTCCATATGCATTTACAGAGCAAGGAATCTATATGCTGGCAACTGTATTGAGAGGTGATATTGCCGAACAACAAACCATTTTAATAATGAGAGCATTTCGCGAAATGCGCCGATTTATCGCAAGCAATGCAATGATGTTTGAACGTATCAGTAAGGTAGAACTTCGTCAGCTCGAATATGAGAAGGAAACCGACAAGAAACTTGATAAGATCTTTGAGTACATCTCCGATCATGCAGAATCTACTCAAAAGGTTTTCTTTGACGGTCAGATTTATGATGCCTTCAGCTTGATATCCAGCCTGATACAGAAGGCTACTACGGATATCATTCTGATTGACGGATATGTGGATACCGAAACATTGGATCTGCTCAGCAAGAAGCAGCCAGGTGTCGCTGCTGAAATCCATACCTTCCAGAAAGGTTGTCGATTGACTAAGGCCGAAATCACAATCTTCAATGGTCAGTATCCATCTCTCAGCACCAATTACATATCCAACTTCCATGACCGTTTCCTGATTTTAGACCACACAACTGGATACCACATTGGAGCCTCCATCAAAGATGCCGGCAAGAAGTGTTTTGCTATCACACTTCTTGAAGATCAACAGACTATTCAGGACATTCTTAATCGTCTGTAAAACCCAGCGATAAAAATGATCACCAAAACTAAAAGCACTGAATTGTTGCTCTTATTATCGTTAAAAATGAAAACAAGCGATAATAAGGGCTTCATTTTTACTCAGCAAGGCATCCCATCTGAATATCATTCTTGATCAATCTTATAATCTTTTCCTTGGGCGACTCTTTGCTGTTCGGATTGAAATGAAGAAGTACCTTGCAGGACGTTGCCGAAGGCGTCGTAATAGTATGTGGCGGCGACTTGGCCGGATGGAGGTTAAGTTGGCGATAAATCAATTAAATATCTGCTTTTCAAGGTGCGATAGTTTCCGGAAGATACGAAAAAAGAAATAGGAATTTATCTTTCTCTCGCATCAAATGAATGAACACGCGAGGAGAAAAAATATTGTAGTGGGGATTGACAGGAATACGCACTTAACATCCTGTCCGAAATATTAGCGCATTCCCAAGCTCAATAATTTCATTAAAAAACTATTTCTCAAGCACATACCACTTGTCTACCCAAAAAACACGAAACCTTTCGTCTGGATAAGTTTTTCTTCCTGTCTCATCTGTAATTATGATATAGGACTCATATACGCTTTGAAACTGGCGAACCATGAAATCATTTTCAATATTCACATAACTATATCCCGTAATCCAATCAGAATCCCTGCAATCTAAATCCAAACATATTCCACCAATAAGCCACGCATCGACTTTCTTGTCATACATTGTGACGTACATTTCTTGCCCTTCTTCAAGCGTTAGTCCTCGAAGATTCTCGGGCGAAATACTTTTAGGTTTAGTCGCAAGTTTTATTGTCTGAAACGTCAAAATCGGGAGCAATACGATGGTTAAAATATTCACTACGATCCTTAATGATTTCTTTTTCATTTGACCTCACGCTTTCTATATCATCGAATATTCCAATAGGAAGTTACGGGTAAGTTAGGCGAGCAGTTATTTTATCTTCCAGGTTCTCTATCCGTTCACTGAAATATTTATATCCTTCTGTCGGAAACACATAATCTCCTTTTTGATCATACCCTGTTGCTTTTCTCGCATCTCTTCTTGCATCTTCGTCAAGGTTTGTGGTCGGATTATAATTGGTCCGTCCATCAAATCCGACTGTTACAGATCCGGTTCTCTCGTGCCAATTTTGAGCAAAATTACCTTTATCATTCAAAACATCAAAGCTAGCTGATCCGCACGAGTAGAAAAATGTCCGAGAAGACTCCGTAAACGCTTCGGGATCAATTCGCTTAATGTCTTTCAAATAAACCTCAAGTTCTTTATCATTCTTTTGATGCATTCCCAGCCATAGTTCTCCTGGCGCACCGTGCGAAAAGACGCTCAAATAATCGACTTTTGTGTCGCGATCACCGTCTTCTCTCAAGATGTCTCCCGTGTTGATGTAATTAATAAATTCATCAGCATTGGAAAAGAATACTATATTCACGCCAAAATCTTCAGCGGTTTGTTCAAAATTTGTAATATCTATTTCTGAATACCCCGTACTTGAAATCAGCCATGTAATATTCTCTCGCCCCTGTTCTTGCGCATTTCTAATATCCCGAATAGCAGGCTCGATAAAATTGTATTTGAACCTGTCACTTTGATCAATAGGACCAGAGTAATCATGGACGAAGTCCAGAATGCTGATTCCAACATTGTAGATTCCAAAAGGATTGTAACTCCACCACCATTCACAAGATACTGGCTCCACTCCTTGCATATCCGTCGCTTGTTGTAACCACGATTGATACTCGCTTGCCGAAACAATAATGGTTTCTGACTTTGTCTCCTCCGTAATCGTCGTCTCCAGCTCCGCGGTTTCGAATCTTTTCGAGTAGGAATAGCCGTTGTTTGAGCTACCGGCGGCGGCTTTTTTCGCGGCATCGCCGACACTCGAAGCGATGGGATTCCATTTGTTGAGGACTTTTCGCATCTCACGCTGCGCCATGTTGTCGGCGGCGGCGTTGGCGCCCAACTTCTGCCCGCTGAAGGTGGCTTCCGCACTATGCCCCG
>JAAYBI010000035.1 GCA_012718915.1 Clostridiaceae bacterium | reverse complement strand
TAATCTATTTTCGAGGAAAGTTTATATGCAAATGATTCGCGTGCACAATTGAGTTGTTAGGTTGAAAATCGCGGCAAAATGTGTAGCCTCTGAGCCGGAGACAAATACGACTGAAAACTGAGAATAGCTCATGGGCGAGGGTGTCGGTGGATGCGGTGGTTGTAGTGGTGGTGGCGGTAGTGACGGTAGTGACGATCGCGGTGGCGGTGGCGGTGGCGGCGGTGGCGGTGGCGCGAAACGTTTCGATGTAGGCGATTACCGCCAAATTCAACAGAAATCCCCCCTTTCGTATGTATTAGAGTATTAAAAAGAAGTTATTCAGAAGTTCACATACATACGAAATAGCACAAACTCAACCATTTCGTATGTATTAGTGTGTAGCAAACCGTTTCGCGTTAGCCTGAATAGCAATGAAATTACATACGAAATAGCACAAACTCAACCATCTCGTATGTATTAGATTGTGATGCACAATCCGGTTCACACCACAATTACCTATAAACACAGCAAAATGCTACTTTTAGTCGGGATTTCACTTTACAAATTTTTCGCGCAAATCTCGTGCCGTCAAAATCTCTCAAACGCTCTTTATCGTCGTCATCCTCCGATATTTACGGCTTCAATGTCTCCCCGCACAAAAAAATATGAATTACCGCGGTTTATGTTCGGAAAAAGAATTGCCATATATTTTTCGCATCTTAATTCGGCTCGGATTGACCGAGGTTCTCGCTGTTAGTCATGAGAATCAATCTCTTTTCGAATTCAGATCGCCCGTTATTCAATGCAGCGAATCAAGAGAAGTAATTTCTTTTCGAAAGCGGCGAATGTCCTTACGCTTCATAATCAATGCTTGCGCCAACCGAAATCGCCATTGGATAATTTTCCGGATTGACGAGCGATGCATGGCGCTTTGATTGTCCGCGTGACGTCTGTAGCAGGCCAGAATGGTCGAATCGAAATCGACTTGTCCGGCTTTTTCCGCCAAAATGCCGATCCAGACATCGTGCATGGGAACGCGTTCGGAAATCGGTAAGACCAATGCGAGGATTTCCCGGCGAAAAACCATATTGCAGCCTTGCCACGAGTTTCGAATGAAGTTCTTGATTACGCCTTTGCGACAGCCGCGAAGAGAGAAAAAATCCTGCCCGATCGGCTTTCCGTTCGCGTCAATAATCTCTGCGTTGTTCTGAAGCAGCAAGAGCGACGGCTCCTTTGAAAAACGTCCGCGACAATAACGTATTTTACGGTCAGACCACACGTCATCTTGATCCGATAAAAAAATGAGATCTCCGCGCGCATATCCGAGTGCTTGTGAAATATTCGGAATAACGCCCCGACTCTCCGTAAAATAGACCACACGAATGCGCTTGTCGGATTTTGCTATGAGACGGACATATTCAAGCGTACCGTCATCTGAGCCATTATCTGAAACAATTAACTCATCTTCCGGCGACAACTGGCAGAGTATGCTCTCAAGTTGTTCTTTAATATAAGGCATGCCATTATAGGCGGTCAGCACAACGGAATTCATTTGAATTTCCATCCCCATTTTTTGAAATACTTCAGCAGCGATTGAATGTGTATTTTTGTCATTCCGGCATTTCTGTATGATGCGCGCGCCCACCGATGACAAACTTCCAGTTCTGGTCGGTATTGTATTTGAGATTTCTGTCTGACACTTCGGCACAAGTCTGCATCTTCTGCATATAAAAAATAACGATCGTCAAATCCGCCGATTGCAACAAATATGTCCGTTCTGATCAACATGCAGCACCCTGAAGAAAATGCGACCTCAAATGGTTGACTATAATCCATATCTCGCATTTCATGATATTGCCGTCTCCTCTTCATGATTTTTATCGGACTGAAGCGCAGCATGAGATCCAGAATGGTCAGGTCGCGTCGGCAAAGGTATTGAAGCTCTCCGTTCTCATTGCGAACAGAAGGCGCTATCATACCGACGGACGGATTTTGCTCGAAAATCCGGATAAGCTTTTCGAGAAAATCAGTCGTCTTAATCGTCACATCCGGATTCATGATCACGTGGAAGTCTGAACGCAACGTCGGAATAACAACATTGTGTGCCGCACCGAATCCCACGTTCCCCTTCGGAGACAGGATTAGTTCGGCGATATCGCTGTATTCTCGAACGATTTCACGGGTATGATCTGTGGAACCGTTGTCTATAACTTGAACTTTATAAGTATAGGATGCTCCGCTCAATGCTCGAATTGAATCAAGCGTCTCTTTGATCGTCGAGGCGTTGTTGTATGTCACGATAGCAATTGATATAGACTTCATTATTCACTCACCTTCGCGGCTTTATTCGGTCGAAATCTGGTAGGTCTCTCGGCACAAGTCAAGATGAGGACTGTAATACGGATCCCCCTCGGTCAGAATGCGCTTCCATCGATCCATACAATAGGTGACCTCTGACGAAAAACGGGCTTTTTTTTCATCGGTGTCTTCTTCTCCGCGAGATAATGATTCGTGGTGATATAGTTCTGCCTTTGGCGCATATACAATATTATAGCCTTGCTCCCTGATTTTCAGGCACAGGTCAATATCGTTGAAAGCGACTGCCAGTTTTTCTTCGAATCCACCGATTTTTTCGAACAGTGATTTTCTCATCATGAGGCAGGCAGCAGTCACAGCGGATAAGTTTTGCGCGGCGACCGCACGATTCATATATCCCACTTCCGTTGAAGGGAGATGAGCGAAAGCGTGCCCTGCAACACCGCGGAAGCCGATGATGACTCCGGCATGCTGAATAGTGTGATCCGAATACAATAGTCTTGCGCCGACCGCGCCGACATCATCTCTTTGAGCGTAGCCGAGGAGTCTTTGCAGCCAATCCGGCGCGATAACCTCGGTGTCATTGTTGAGAAGTACCACGTATTCTCCGCGAGCTTGTGAGACCCCGAAATTATTGATGGCAGAATAGTTGAAGGCTTCCGGCCATTGGACAACACGAATGCGTTCATCGGTCTTGACTTGCTCATAATACTCGAAAATGTCTTGAGACTGACTGTTATTCTCAATGATAACAATTTCGAAGTTCCGATAGGTTGAAAGATTCAAGACAGAATTGATGCATTTTTCTAAGTCTTCTCTATGCTCGTAATTCGGAATTATTAATGAAATCAAGGGTTCTCCGACAATCGCATAATCTGCATGATAAACGCCATTGTCTTGATCATAACTGACACGAGCTTCGCGGCCAATGCGATTGAAATGATCTTGGAGAACTTGTACGGCAACTTCAGAATCTCCGAAATGGAGCTCATTTCTCAGTTGTTGCGGGAGTTGCTCTTCTCGAGAATGGTACATAATGCTCGGGATATGAGCAATTTTCTCGGTAGAGGATGTCAGACGGAGAAGCATATCGTATTGATACTGTGAATCATAGTGACTGCGAAATCCGCCAATATCGAGCATTATGGTTTTGCGAACTATGTATGCATTGCCGATATAATTATAAGAACACAATAGATCCGGGCTCCAATCGGGTTTGAATAATGGCTGGTAGCGCCTCATCCCATCAATACTCATTCGGTCCTCATCCGCGTAAATTAAGTCGACATCCGACTTTTCGTTGATGTGACTGACCATCTCAAATAACGCCCAAGGCGCTAAAAGATCGGATGTTTGAATCGACATGACAAATTCGCCGTCGGCCATTTCCAAGGCATGATTGAGATAAAAACTGCGCAAAGCTTTTTCGCAATAGTTAACATGAATTCGTACATCTGTCTCCGCATACCTTGAGATCAAGGATTTCACATCGGCTGACAACGATTCCGGTCCGACAACACATAGTTCCCAGTTCGGATAGGACTGCGAACGAACGGAATTGATCATCTCACGAACTAAATGAGTGTCGTCAATGTCAATCGGGGCCAATACACTGATTGTAGGCCTATTCGACAAATCTCTCGACAATATCCGCTGGGTCTTTACCTCAGACTCCGAAATCTCGTGCCAACGAATGTAGTTAGCATATGCTTCATCGTGGGATACCGGAATGTGGCATCCGTCACCGAACGACTTAAACGCCTCAATAAAATGCTGCTTGGCTTCACCTTTTTTCCCGGTCATAATGAGCTTGGTATAATGGATGAAAAGTCGCCACTTTTTGAAGCCGGTGGCTCTGGAAATAAGAGCCAATCCAACGCGAATCGATGCCAACGGCCCAAGTCGGCGATAATTGATATCACTAAAGATGACTTCTACGCCCGACTCTTCTCCGGGATCTATCCGCAAGATATCCGCTCTATTCCTCAAATAAACAAAGCGTTCCCTATTTGCCGCTTCCGGATTCAGCCAACCCAGGCGCGTCGATTCTGTCTCTGAGGTATCACCGGCAACTATCGGATATAGTTTGAGCATTGTATGCTTTGAAGCCATTCCGTTCCATCTGAAGAGGTACAAGCCTTTTTTCGCATTGTTAAGCAATAAAAGTTGCGGATCTTCACTGTCTGTTACGAAAACACCCGGCGCTTCAGCGTGTATGCCTCTCAACGGAACCGCTTCGATATCTCGCATCACACGCAAAGGTCTGACGATTGAAACGAATTGTCTTTTGAGATAACGCAGCGGCTCAAAAACAAGGTATAGCGGGCTTTTTTTCAAAGCATTAAGTTGTGCGGACTTCTTCTGATATTCATACATATAGTTGTGCGAAACCGATGTGAGGCGGCGCTCTTTTTGCTCGAGGTCAGATATTCGTGTGGTAGTAGTGATGATAAGCTCATCTATTTCGTTCATAAGCGACTGTTTTTCGAGTCGCCCTTTTTGCTCCAAATCAGCTATTTGTTTGGTTGTGTTGATGATAAGCTCATCTAATTCGTTCCTGAGCGTCATTTTTTCGAGTCGCTCAGTCGCTATTTTCTCTTCAGCTATTTGAATATCCGCCCGAAGATCATTCTCTCTTAATTGCGCCTCGTGAAGTTCTGCTTGTTGTTGGGTATTAATCTCTTTTAAGTCTTTGACAAACGCAGCCAAACCAAATCGCCACGTCTTCAAGTAGTCGTCCGAATTCATAATATCTGAATACGAAAGCACTTGAACCGAAGCTTCAATATGAACGCGGTCTGCCAAAACAGGTTCCGAAAAAACGAAAAGAAACTGAGGGTCATTGCTCAGAAAAAGGTATACTCCGCTTTCCAACTCGATAGCATTCGTTATCATTCGTGGCAGATCATCAATCCTTTTGTTTTTCAGACTGACATGCATCTCAACATCTCGAACCAAAACGCAATAGTTTTCGCACGGGTCCCATCGAAACATCTGAATGGCCGTTGGCTCTCGAAATGTATAAGAGCCCTCCAGATAAGTATCCTGAAGGAAAACGTCCTTGCTGATTTTCTTTTCTTCACTTAAATTGCCATCATCCGAATAATAGAGGCTGGAGCCCAGGATATGTGGCTTCTTGTCCTTCCAGTGCCCCAAAGTAGGCGCCGGAATCTGGTAGTTATTCTTGTAATGATCTGAAGACTGATGGATTCTCTCAGAAAACTCGGACTCCCAAGTATTGAATAATTCGACGTCAGAATCCAAATCGAAATAGGTCAAAATATCGTGAAGCGGCAGCACATGCTGTAGATTCCGGTAAAACTTGTTATATATGACCACAACGGCACGAAACATCACAAAGGCAAGCGGAACCGGCGCGTCTATCACCCATTCACAATCGATATGATAATGATTGCCACGGCGGTCAATGATGATATTTTCCGGAATCAGGTCAATCAGCCCAACCTGCAGACATTGAAATAATCGATCTGTTTTTGAAAAAACTTCAGCAAATTTCGGATTGGTTGAAGGGCATGCGCTAACGACAGGAAGCGAGTTAAGAAGCTGATAATAATCATCAAATGTCTTCAGAATAAGTCGTTTGCTGCCCTGTTGAACGGCATCGCCAATGATTTTTGCATAAGAAATACCGTCAATGTATTCAGAAATCAGATGTCCGTCCTTCATATATACTTTTGGCGCTATGATATTCGAGTTCATCGCTTCAACGCGCTTGAAATTCTCAAAAACGGATTGGACATGCGAGGCGGCAAGACTTGTTTGCGGCTTTTTACGCACTTGGACTTGGCCATCATCACTTTTCTCAATCAGGGTGATGATTCTATAATTCTCGTGTCTCTGGAAGGTATGCTTTACAAATAACGTCTTCATTGGCCCTCCTCGGCTGAGTCTTTCCGAATCAACACAATAAAGGAGTTGGCAAATGTTTTCAAATCACTCTGCTCCGCCAAAGTTCTAAAGACCGTTGACTGATCAAAAGATGAAAAGGAATACGCCCCATAATTAATCTCATTGACAAATGCCTCATGGTAGTGTGTCATATCGTCTGCCGCTATAATCGTCTGGGCAAACTTATAATCCGGAAATGGCAGGAAAAAATCACTGGATGAGTTATCAAGCGTATTAATTAATGACGTCAATTCCTCATAGGAAAAAGTTCGGATTCCCGTGTCATTCGGATAATTGTTGAGGCCTTCAAATGGTCGATTATAGTGATCTTCGTTGGCCCCGGCGAAATATTTCAGTCCGAGCCGATTCTCTATGGCCAAGACCAGAGTGCCTCCCGGTTTCAGCAAACTGAAGGCTTTTTGAAGAAAGGCTTCATAAGGGTTGCTGTCCTCCGTATATCTCCCGCAATACTCTAAGACACCGATCAGCGTCACGACATCAAACTGTTTTTCAAACGGTATATCATTGAGATTTGCGACGGTAATCCCGAAATTACTATAGTTCTTATTGCGGATCGCATTGATCTGACTTCGGATCAGGGATAGTTCGACACATGTCACATGGCGGGCGCGCTCGCAAAGGCATCCGGTAATCGCCCCCCATCCGGATCCGATCTCGAGAACATCTGCGTCATCAATCGCATCAATCCAATCAAGAGCGGCATGACGCTCCGGCGAAAAATGGTAAAGAATCGGCCACCGGTAATCCTCTTCGAGAAGAGTAGCCGGAGACACACCATTTTCGAGTTCTTGAAGCACTTCCTGCTCAATCTCGCCATCCGAATAAACGTAATTGGCATCGTACCATTGAAGATTGATTTTATCGGTCATATCCTCATCCCTTTATTGCTTAGGCTTAATTGTTATCTGTGAGTTCGGATCAAAAAAACCGACGGAGTCTTTATCGCTGATGACCTGAATCGGTGCCACATCATAGAGACGATGGTACACCACAAAATCGTCCGCAGTATACGTCGTGCACCCCAAACTCAGTAGGTAGCCATCCGAAGGAAGCGGCAACTGTTGTGTGAAAGTAACTTCGACGACTTCGCCCTTCTTAACTTTGCCGGTATCGACTCCATTATACATGGTATTCGTGCCCGTAATCTCAACACCGCGCATGTTTTTTATGGAAAACGCGTAAATGGGATCACTTTTGTCGACATTGGCACGAACGCGCATCACGACTTTAAAAGAACAATCTGCGCTCACTATATTGGTTACTGTGCCGTTATGATCCAATATTCCGAAATCGATAATTTCCATCTCTTTATTACCGTATTCGATGGGGGTCGCATTAAGTTGAAGATTGTCTTTAAGCATACCCTCTTCTTGTTGCGCCAGATTAACTGCCTGATTACTCTTGAGCTCCTCGACCAATACCTCTCTGTCATCAGGCGAAACCAGAATCTTCTTGAAAAGATCGACCATGGTCACTGAATCGCCTTCAGCGATCTTCGCACCACGATCCATAACGATGCAACGATCACAATACTGTATGACATTACTGAGCGAGTGCGTGACAAAGAGAATTGTCTTTCCGCTATCCTTAAGCTCCTGGAATTTTTTGAAACATTTCGACTGAAAAAGAATATCGCCGACAGACAAGGCTTCGTCAATAATGAGTATCTCCGGCTCGACGTTAATCGCCACAGAAAACGCCAAACGCATAAACATACCGCTCGAGTAAGACTTGACCGGCTGGTGGATAAAATTCCCGATATCCGCGAATTCGAGGATGCGTTCCATCTTCTCATCCATCTCTTCCCGGGAATATCCCATGATGGTGCCATTCAGGTAGACGTTCTGTAAACCGGTATATTCCGGATTAAAACCGGCTCCCAGTTCAAGCAACGCAGATATTTTGCCGTTGATCGCGATTGACCCGGATGTCGGGGTCAGAACTCCGGTGATTATTTTAAGAAGCGTTGATTTGCCGGCACCGTTTTTGCCGATAATGCCGACGGTTTCCCCGGGAAAAACCTCAAAAGAAACGCGATCCAACGCAAAGAAATCCTTGTGCAGTTTCTTGCTCGTCAACTTCAGCGTCTCTTTGAGTCGGTCCACCGGGCTGTCATAGAGACTGTATATTTTGGTTAATTCATTCACACTAATACTTGGATTCATGAGTCACCCCTTATAATACGTCAGAAAAATGCGGCCGAAGCTTGTGAAAAACCATCGCCCCGGCGGAGAAGCACGCGATCATGACGCCAAAGAAATACATTGACCACACCGGACGTTCCCAAAACCACGTGTTACCCGAAAAACAGTCTCGGTAACCTTGTACAATGTAGAACATCGGATTCAGTTTGAAGAAACGTTCCGAACCTCTGGGCAGAATATCAATGGACCAGAGAATCGGCGTCATCCAGATTAGTATTTGAAGCGCAACATTAATAAACTGCGAAACATCCCTGAAGAACGCCGCCAGAGCAGAAAACATCCAGTTGAGCCCTAACAGCATGAATAAAAGACAAGGCAAATAGTAGAAGATTTGCAAGGTATAGATCGTCGGAAAATAACCGTATACAGCCGCTACAACGAAAATAATGACGATGAACACACCATGGACGATGAGTGATGAAAAAGTTTTGACAATGGGTAGAATCGCCGTTCTAAAAACGACCTTTTTGACTAAATAGCTATATTCCACCAAACTGTTTGAGCCGTTCGTCAAGGCATCCGCGAAAAAATTCCAAGGCACCAGTCCGCATATCAGCCATAGTGCAAAAGGCACACCCGTACTCGTCGGTCCGGATCGGAATCCGACACTGAATACAAAAATCAAAACTAATATCTGAACCAGCGGCTGGACAAATGCCCATAATATCCCCAATGCGGACGACGCATACTTGACCTTGAAATCATTTTTAACCATTCCGGTAATGAGCCTTCTCGATTTATAGATATCTCGAAGAAAGTCCGCAAACACATTCAGCTTCGTTCCCATTAGTCTGTCTCCATTTTCATTGGTGCTTTTGACTTCACGCCGAAGGGGACTGTCAAAAAGCGAAATGATCGGTGTCGGACGGATAGCTTTACCGCCCTATATGCCAGGTATAGTCTCGGGATAAAAAATCCCAACTGATTCTTGCGACAAAAAATCAAATAGTCTCTCGCAAAAATTTCAAATCGGCGACACTTGATTGTCTTCTCCTCCGGCATTCTATTCGTAATCCGGTCAGAAAAGCGCTGATCCAAAATCACTTCATATAGCTCAACTATTCGGTGTTGAACAATGTTTTGATTATACATGAAATCGTGGTCGATGCAATCTAAGAAAAGCGTCTCGTCAAAGGGTTTCGAGTCTTTGGGTATTCGTTTAAGACAAATCACCATCCCACTGTTGATCGCAGAAACTCGGCGGGAAGATACCACTTGCGACAGCTTCCCGCTCCGCGCCTTGAAAAATAGAGAGCCCCTGCGAATACATGGTGATATAAGTCGACCGGTTGACATGACCTTCGGAAGAAGAATATCCGCATCCGATTTCTGAGACAATGCTTGGAAAAGCGTATCAAAATATGGACTCGGAAGCGTCGTATCATCATCAAAAAGCACAACGTATTTGATGTGGTCATCCAGTAGGGAAAGTGCCTGATTGTATGCCTTAGACAGACCCTGATTCCCTCCCATATCGAGATGCGTATAACCCATTTCCTGACAATAATCGACATTGATCGCCTTGATTTCCCGGCTGTCACTGTTATCAACGACCAATGCCCGAAGTCCGGACTGACCGCGAAAAGAAGTCAAGGTCTCGGAATCCGAGCATTGTCGATTATATATGACAACGACAAAAGCCAGATCATTCTGCGGGTCAAATTGCATATCGAAAATCACCTGTCATTGCAACTCTTTGATATATCGATCGAGTGCATCTTGCCAAGCCGGTAATCTCGAAAAACCCTGAGCTTCCAGCTTGTCTTTGGATAGTCTCGAATTCTTAGGCCTGACCGCCTTAGTCGGATATTCAAGACTCGACACCGGCTCCACCTTTGTGTTAAGACCACCGGCCTTCATAATTTCGACAGCAAATTCATGCCAGTTGCAAAATCCCTCATTTGTTGCATGGTAAATACCGTATTTATCAGTCTCTATCATGTCACAGATCAAGATCGCCAGATCATTCGTATACGTTGGTGAACCGAATTGATCGGAAACCACACGAAGTGAATCACGCTCTGCGCCCAGACGAAGCATCGTCTTGACGAAATTATTGCCGTTCTTGCCGAATACCCATGCCGTACGCACGATAAAGAAGCGGCTCAATAGCGCGGTCACCTGATCTTCACCGAGCGATTTTGTTAATCCGTAATATCCTTTGGGATCCTTTTGATCATCCGGCTCATACGGGCGTTCGCCCTCGCCGTCAAAGACGTAGTCTGTGCTGATGTATACCATCGCCGCATCCAAATCCTTGCATGCCTCCGCGATATACCGGGAACCGTTAACGTTAACCGCATAGCAGGTCTCCCGGTCCTCTTCCGCGCGATCAACGGCGGTATAGGCCGCACAGTGAACAACGACATCCGGAGAATAGCCCTTGATATATGTATGAACACTATCCGCTTTCGTCAGATCAAAATCGTCGATGTCGACGCCCTTGCAGTCAATGTTTCGAAGTTCCAGATGTTTGATCACATCGAATCCCAATTGTCCTTTATATCCTGTAACCAATACTTTCATTTTGATACTCACGGCTAGCAGCCGTGCCCCCTTAATCGTTTATCGATTGCCGTACATTTTCTCGTAATAAGCCTGATAATCGCCGCTAAGGATATTTTCCCACCATGAACGATTATCAAGATACCAGCGAATTGTCTTTTTGATACCATCATCAAAATAGGTCTTAGGTGACCATCCCAACTCGCCGCTGATTTTCGTAGGATCAATCGCATAACGTCGATCATGACCCAAGCGATCCGTCACATATGTGATAAGCGTCTCCGGTTTATTCAGCTCAGAAAGAATCGTCTTGACGACTTCCAGATTGGTGCGCTCATTATGACCGCCGATATTGTAGACTTCTCCGACCCGGCCGTTACGGATAATCAGATCAATCGCAGAGCAGTGATCTTCCACATAGAGCCAGTCTCTGACATTATCGCCTTTACCATACACCGGCAATGACTGATCAGCCAAAGCGCGAGAAATCATCAGCGGAATCAATTTCTCCGGGAAGTGATACGGCCCGTAATTATTGGAGCAACGCGATATCGTTACCGGTAAGCCAAAGGTTCTGTAATACGCCAAAACTAGCAAATCGGCAGAAGCCTTCGAAGCAGAATATGGGGACGACGTGTGAATCGGTGTCTCCTCTGTGAAAAACAATTCCGGACGATCCAGCGGCAGATCCCCGTAAACTTCATCGGTCGAGACCTGATGGTAGCGCGGCACATTAAACTTACGGCAAGCATCCATCAGGACTTGCGTCCCCATGATATTGGTCTTTAAAAATAATTCCGGATTCTCAATCGAACGATCTACGTGCGACTCCGCAGCAAAGTTCACCACGATATCGAATGCTTCTTCAGAAAAAAGCTTTTCTACCGCTTCTCTATCCGCAATGTCCGCCTTAACAAAGCGGAAATTCGGATTTCCGATCGCCGCATCAAGCGTAGCCAGGTTGCCGGCATATGTCAGAGCGTCAATACAGACAATCCGATCCTCCGGATGGTTCTCCAGTTCGTAGTAGACAAAGTTTGCACCGATAAATCCGGCACCGCCGGTCACTAGAATATTCATATTGTCCTCCCTTATTCGGCCCTCTTCAGCCTTAAATCATTTCTTCGTATACAAAATTAAAATCCGAATTCTGAACCCATGGCGCTTTCAAGTCCTTATCGGAGAGAATCGGGTCTTTGAAACCCCAATCAACGCCGAAGGTCGGATCATCATAGCGGATGCTGCGGTCGCAATCCGGGGCGTAGTATTCGTCCACTTTGTATTGAACTTCCGTGTCATCTGTCAGTGTCACGAAACCATGTGCAAATCCCTTCGGAATGTAGAGTTGCAGTCCGTTCTCCGCCGTTAACTCGACGGCAACCCATTGACCATATTGCGGAGAACCGCGACGAATGTCAACCGCGACATCGATAATTGCTCCCCTTGTACAGCGAACCAGCTTGGTCTGAGACTTCGGTGCATTCTGAAAATGCAGCCCTCTGAGTGTGCCCTTTTGTGCCGAAAAGGATTGATTGTCCTGGACAAATTGGGTGTCAATGCCCAAAGCCAATAACTTTTCAGCGGAATAGGTCTCCATGAACCAGCCGCGATGATCGCCGAAGCGCTTGGGCTCAATAATAAATACGTCTGTGAGTCGGGTATCAATTTTCTGCATGTCATCCTCCGTTCTTTTGGGTCACAAGGTCTTACCT
>JAAYBI010000034.1 GCA_012718915.1 Clostridiaceae bacterium | reverse complement strand
GAAAGCAGAACTGCGAATACATAAGTGGCAGCTCATTTGCGGTTCGGCACGACTCACAGTACTCATTCCAGAGTAATTTGAGGCTAACGCCGTTTTTAGCCATCTCCTTGTGGATGTATTCCAGATCGGGTGGTTGATGGTTCGGTTTAGTGGGAATGACTTCCGGGAACAGTTGCTTCTCGAGTTCGCCATCGGTGATGTCGTTCTTGAACGGCCACCTTAGTTGAAGTTCTTCGGCTCGGATAAGCACCTTGGCGACAGTGTTACGCGAGCACTCGCAGCTTAAGGCAATGCTGCGTTGACTGATTCCCTGGCTACTTAGGCGCAGGATTTCGGTGTATTGGGTCATTCTTATGACCTCCTAAAAGTATTATTTGCACTTGCGTGCATACTGACACTTTATAGGAAATCTTCAAGTTTGGCTTTCCTATCCGGAAGGGTGGCTCTTGGTTGCCGGACTCGTGGCTCTCACTCACCGGAACTATGGCTCAAAATGACACGGATTACTCAATCGGAAACCCGCTCTCGAAAAGCCGCTTCAATCGAGATTCATCGGTCGCAAAAGCGCTGTGGCGGGGCGCGTTCTCCTCTGTCAGGTTAAACTCATTCGCAACGGTCTGAAAACTCTCACGGATCATCCGCACACATTCGGGAATTTCTTCTTTTTTGATTCGTCGTATCATAACCAAGTCCTTCCGTTATTGATTACTTCTGCGCAGTTTATTCTTCACTATATGTGATCTCTTTAACAATATCTCTTAAACGCTCTGCCGGTACAGCAATACTATTTCTGAATTTCCCAAATAGCGGGAATTCTGAACTTGCAATATTTATGCCCACGATCTTCATGTCTTCGTTTAAAACAACCGAACCACTGCTCCCGTCATAAATAAATGCGGTGTGTGAAAAGACCTCGCGCTTTGCTCCTTCAACTTGAACATTACTATTTTTCAATACCTTTCCATACGTAATCCTATTTCTGCCATACCCTTCCGGAGAACTGATTACGGCAATCCTGTCACCTGACTGCGCATTCTCTGTCGCTATTTCCAGTGGCGTCAAGTCGGCCTCTGATTCGAAACTGAGAATTGCAATATCATAATCATCGTTTTGATATTCAATTCGGGCTGTCGGAAGTTTTTTGAAATATTCCGTTAATCCATATCCCGGAAATTCTTCGTTAGGCGCCTTTTGTGTATAGTCCAGAATGTAATATGTAGCGCCTTTTGTTGCTTCCAGGGTATGGTTTGCCGTAAGAATGTAATAGGTATTACCTTCTTTTTGGAATATCACTCCGCTTGCGGAAATCCCGTATTCGGTTTGGTTTTCATTCACATATGCCGGAATAAAAATAATGTTTGCCGACATGATTTTATCATCTATCTTTTCGGAAAGTTCACTGTCTACCCTTGTCAGCGCAAGGTGTTCATTGATAAACATATATGACACAACACTGCATAAAAAAAGCAATGACACTCCACAAAGGATCCATTCGATTATCTTCTTTTTTTCTTTCCACTCTCACATTTGCAGATCACTTTTGCCTCCGGCATAAAAACATCTGAATGGATTCGCCGGAAGACAGAGACAAATAAATGGTTTCGCCGGTATATGGAGACAATTGCTTCGTCTCCTTTGTGCAGCCGGTTGCTGTCGAGGCCAAGGCAATGATCATAACTAGGAAGATTGTGAGGGTGTTTTTTCGCATATGAAAATCCTCTCCGGTTTCATATAAACTCGCGTTTGCGCAATTCACTGCTCTATTCTCGGGACTTGAATGGAAAATCGAACTTTTATCATTAATTTCCGTCCCGATTCTCCGGCTTCCCCGAAGACCGCCCGGCTCTCCAGGACATGATCAGGACAATTAACCACATGATGATATTAATCCCCAGAATCAGATAAATTAAGAAAAGAGCCAAAAGAGTTTCACCTAATCCCGCCATATATACAGAAGCCGGATAAACCTTATGGTCAATATACACCATGAAAAGTGACAGGAGAATAATTATACCGGCCGAAATCGATGAAACGATGATTTCCCCCCAGTGACGGGCAAAGATCGCTTTTCGCTCGAAAAACACCTGTCTGCCCAATACGAGAAACAATCCTCCCAACCCAAACACAATGACATATGAAAGCACATGATATCCTCCCCTGATGAGCGTATGCAATCCGTAGATTGAGAGCAACTCGCCGAGAAAGAACATAAACGCTTGTTTTCTGGATACCATTTTCGATCTCCTTAACACGCTGTTGAGTTAATAATAACATATATGCAGTAACACGAAGCACGAGCTAAATTTCGATAATTAAGGCAGCATGATCCGTTTTTCCATTGTTCAGTAATAAAGGATCGATGCGAATATCGATAAGACACTCAAACAAAGAAGGGGTCATGACTGCATAATCAAGTCTTCTGCCTTTAATATGAGTCCTGGTAGAGTTCGCGTTGCCTTTTTCCAGCCAAGCATCCTTTGCATTTAGCGACAATAGCTCCAAAAATTTCTGCTTTTGCTCCGTCCCAATATCGTAAACATTATAGTCACCAATGATGACAAGCTTTTCTGCATCATGTTGTTTATAAAAATCAATCATCTCGTCCCAAAAAGATATATCAAAAACGGGTGGAATATGAAGCCCATATACAATAAATTCTCCTGCTTTAATAACACTCGCTCTCAAAGATTTTTCCTTATGGGGATTTTCAAGTTTGTTAAATAGCAACTCTTTCCTAACAAACATAATCGTTATACTGGGATATTTATAATTATGTTGTTCTATTGGGACTATTTCATACCCAAGTAGATTCATACTCTTTATAAACTCTTTTGCAATTTCTGCATTTAGTTCGAATTCATGAAGTACTGAAATATCTGGCTTCTCAAATTGTATATACCCCAAGATTTCAGTGGCTTCCTCTGTCTTATCAAGTTTCTTCCAATATTCATACCCGCAATTTTTCTTGCATTTGAAACCACCGAAGTTGTTGATATTCAGACTTACTATTTTCATCTTCTTTCTCACGGTGATCCTCCGGTCTTGAAATTACATCTTTGAATTAATATTATACTATATCCTATTTTTACCATATCGGGTTTTTATATTATGCGTCTCTTCTTGACTTACTTTCTTTAAAAAAGTATGATATTGATATGGTTTACCGGCATGCTGCCGATCAGACGGAGCTTTTGGGGGGGCCGAATATATGCATGAGGAGTGTTTGAGACAATGAATAAAAGACTAGCCGCTTCGCTTTCCGCCATTCTCGTCCTCGGAGTCCTGCTGTCCGGCTGTATTCGCTTATCGCCGAACCAAAAGAAGGAGATAAATTTCCAATTAAAGGACACCGAATGGATCACCAGTCCGGATCCTTCTGTCCTTGTATTTGAAGATAAACACAATTTTCGCTTCTATCGGGACGACGACGTTCGCGATGATAATTATTTCGAAGGTGAATACGATTTTTATACGGGCGATGACGCAGTGGAGTACATCACGGATGACCTGGAAGACTACGGCCTCACCGAAAAGGAAATCGATCGCTTTATCGACGATGAACAGCCTCTGGAAAACTTTGTTTGTCTGGTACTGCACAACGAATCCTGCATCGTAGACGGTGAAGAGACCGTCGACGAGCCTTACGATACGCCGTATTATGGATTTATGTCTGATGAGGATGACGAAAGGTCACTGACTCTGGTCAACATGAATACCGCAAACCTCGCGGTCTATGATGAGAAGGACTAACCCTATCGCAAACTGCGAACAAAGCGGAGTATTATAGCAAAGACAAAGAGGGGAGAATGAGCCCCTCTTTGATGTTCGGGCATCCTCGAACGAAATAACTTCCTTGCCTCTACCGCCATCTAAATAAAAATCCGATTTTGTTCGAAACCGGTCCACTCCAATTTTCATAAACAAATTCTTTATCCATGCCTCCCAAAGCATTCAATACTGCTTCATATGATCCGATGGCAACCGTTGGCGATCTCTTTTTGTTTTTGCTCTTTCGATCGCTATGAGAATTATTAGCGCATTCACTAACTAACAATTGTTAAGACATAGGAACAAATATCAGCTGAGCTCAATATAATCGAATATTGCTTTCCTGCTTCAAGAGTCACCGGTCTGCTGCCGCCGTAATCACTGTCAATACAAACACCGTCGGCATCATAAATTTCGATCCAGATTGTGCCGTCGCTTTCAATATCAAACGAAAAGCACCCCGATACTGAAGGGGTAAATGTATACCTGTTATTCTGACCGGCAAAACGGATCTCATCACTTGCGGTCGTTTGTCCGGATATGTCCCTGATTGCATTCGGAACACCTATCACAAGTCGATACGAGCAAGGGTCGGCAGAACCTAACATAATGGCATATTGCTCTCCTGCTTCAAGTGAAACTAATCCGCTTCCGCCGTAACGCCCGTCAATATATCCACTGTCAGCATCATGAATTTCGATCCACAGAGTGTTGTCGCATTCAATCATGAAGGAATAAATTCCGGATATGGCTGGTGTGTATGTATACCCAAAGTCACTTCTCGATTAATTCCGAATAACATCAAAGATCAATCTTCTGATAAAGTACGCAAAAATAAAAAACATCAAAGGGGCTGTCTCAAAACGAAAGTTGAGTGACAGCCCTATTTTTATGCCGAAAAACGAAAAAACGGGTTCCGAGGAACCCGAAAATTCGGTAAAATTGTTCTTGTGAAAAACATTAACTTACAGAAT
>JAAYBI010000033.1 GCA_012718915.1 Clostridiaceae bacterium | reverse complement strand
ACTCCGACTCCGAGTCCGACTCCGAGTCCGACTCCGACTCCTACGCCGACTTCTAATCCAACTCCGAGCATAACCCCTGAATCCGAAGGAACGGATTCCGACCCGGAGATTATTTAGTGTCGCTTCCAACCTTTTTGACGAGTAAGGACCCGGTGATGGAAAAGGGCTCTTGAAAGATTATGATTCATAGGATAACTTTTTTATAATAATACTCAGTGGAGGACGTATGAAGACTAAACTCTCAATAATAGTACTGCTGGCAGGTGTAATCTTTTGCGCCGGTTGCTCTGGTCAAGACAAGTCGAATCCAACGACTGAGACGGTTGTGATCTCTGAATCCGAAGCGAAGATCATCACCGGCGCTATAGTCGAAGCAGATTTTATTTTTACGGACAAGGGGCTTTCTTTTCCGCTGATGTCAAAACTGGATGACTTGATTGTTCATTTCGGAGATGACTATCAAGTGAATGCAGCCGTTAGTTGCGCCTTCGTGGGCGAAGACAAAGAAATACTCTATGACGGACTCAGTATCTATACGAATCCAATCGACGGGGTAGATACCATTGGGGAGATCTTGGTTTCCGGCACATCCTATCTTACGCCTCGTGGAATTGGCGTCGGAGCGACGCGAGATGAAGTCGAAGCGGCCTATGGACCCGGTTTTGATGAGCAGGGTGTGCTTGTATATATTTCGTCCGGAATTGAGGGCGATCTTGAGGCCCCCCGGCTGTCCTTCTTTTTCGATAGCCAGGGCAAAGTGGAATCCATATCGTATTTCATAGCACTATATACACAATTCTGATCCAAGCGAAAAGAGGCCGGTATGGTATTTAGTTCCTCAGTCTTTCTTTTTGTATTTTTACCTTTAGTTTTTCTTTTATATAAAGTGTCGCCCTCAAAAATTAAGAATACGATTCTGATTGTTTTCAGTTTGATATTTTATGCTTGGGGTGAGCCTCTTTATGTGCTGCTGATGTTGCTTTCGGTTGCCGTAAATTATGCGCTTGCCATTGGTATTGACACGGGCGAACCCGAGTCTAGACGAAAACCGAGATATTTTCTTTTAATCATGACGATTGTATTCAATATCGGAATGCTGTTTGTATTCAAATACAGCAATTTTTTTGTGGATAATTTTAATTCGATTATGAATTTAAAAATTAGTATTCCGACCATTCGATTGCCGATTGGCATTTCGTTTTTTACGTTTCAAGCCATGTCTTATACCATTGATGTTTACAGAGGCGGCACAAAAGCACAGAAAAATCCATTGAATATCCTGCTATACATATCCTTTTTCCCTCAGCTAATCGCCGGCCCCATCGTTTTGTATTCGGATATTGAACAACAGATTCAGAATCGTGTTGAGACGAGCGAAAAGACCGTTGCCGGGATCAAGCGATTCGTCATCGGTCTGAGCAAAAAGATGTTGTTGGCTAATACATTCGGAGCCGTTGCTGATCAAATTTTTGCGTTGGATGTCTCCGGGATCAATATTGCTGTTGCCTGGCTGGGCGCAATAACATATGCATTGCAGATCTATTTCGATTTCTCCGGTTACTCGGATATGGCGATCGGTTTGGCGAAATTATTTGGATTCGAGCTCAAGGAGAATTTTGATTATCCCTACACGGCAGATAGTATCAAAAATTTCTGGAGGAGATGGCATATCTCTCTTTCAGGATGGTTCAAAGATTATCTTTATATCCCGCTTGGAGGAAACCGTCGAGGTACCTTGCGTACTGCGGTTAATCTCCTAATTGTTTTTTTCTGCACCGGAATTTGGCATGGCGCACAATGGACTTTTGTCGTATGGGGTTTTTACCACGGCTTTTTTATCATGCTTGAGCGCGTCGGCATTATTCGTCCGGAGCGGTTCAAAATCCCCGGACTAGCCAGAATATACACGCTTCTTGTTGTCATCACTGCTTTTGTTATTTTTAGAGCTAGTACCATTCAACAGGGGTTGATAATGATAGGTAAAATGTTTGTCGGCTGGCATCTGAATGATGATATGATCATAGTGTTTTCGCGAATCATGTCTCCGTATCTCGTGGTTGTGTTGCTGATCGGATTTTTTGCTGCCACACCATGGCCAAAGAATTGGGCGGGGCGACTGGCTCAGCGGTTAAATCGACGTCCGATACTTGTTGAGTTATCCTCGATGCTAGTTACATTGATGTTGTTTATAGTTTGTGTGCTGTCACTTTCAAGTGCAGCTTACAATCCATTCATCTATTTTCGATTTTAGTAAGGAGTGACTATGGAAAAAGTATTACAACGAATATTCATCGTCTTCTTCTTTCTTCTTTGCGCTTTGCCGATAATCGGTTTATTACTGGGGTATCGTAATGATAATGCAGAAAAACGTGTGCTTGCGAAGTGGCCGTCCTTTTTTGTTGAGGGCAAGATAAACCAGAAGTATCCGAGTGAAATCGAAGAATATCTTGCGGACCACTTTGCGTTTCGTCCATTAATGGTTACAGCAGATGCCAAGCTCAAGGCGTCTGTTTTTAGAGAATCGACATCCGAAATGGTGATTATCGGAAAGGAAGGGTGGCTGTTCTTCCAGCCGACTTTAGATGATTATCAACATGTCAACAAGCTCTCTGACAATGATTTGTATCGTATTAATCGAATTCTGGAGATACAAGAAGAGTATCTTTCCCGGCAAGGCGTGCGTATGGTTTTTATGGTCGCACCCAACAAATCCTCTATTTATCCGGAGTATATGCCGGATCGATTCGTCTGTCTCGATTCAAAAAGTGATTATGAGAGACTCCGAGAAAAACTTGAATACAGCCAAATAAATGTCATCAACCTTCACGAGGCGCTCAGTGGGCGAAATGTCCAAGTTTATCATAAATTTGACACGCACTGGAACAATCTTGGGGCAACGATTTGCTATGGATTGATGGTCGAGGAAATGAAAAAGGTCAATCCATCGCTAAATCTCGTCAATTATGAATCAGAACCCTATGTATTCGAGAAAAACTTCGACGGTGATCTGAGTAAAATGCTGTACCCGTCAATGGGCATTTTGGATGATCAAGCAGTATTTGATATTGCCGGAGAATTTCGAACCGTACGTCCGATGAGAAGTCCTGAGGATCTTTTAATTCAAACGAATAATGAAAGCGGACAACCCATAGAGGTACTGATGTTTAGGGATTCCTTTGCGAATGCGCTGATTCCCTTTTTATCGGGATCCATAAATGCAATCACATACTCTCGCGCCGTTCCGTATGATTATGCATTACTGACAGAGGAGACAGACATAGTTTTTGTGGAGATTGCAGAACGCAATCTGTCGGTTTTGCTCCAAGGGCCAACGAACATGCCATCTTACCGTGTAGAGAGAGTTTTCGATATTTGTGATGCTACACTTGAGACGAAAGCCATGTGGATGCCGACCCAAGAAGGTGTATTTATATATGGAGTTGCTATTCCTGAATCGGGAGATCGCGAATCAAATTATGAGATATACCTTCGCTTGCATAGTGACAATGAAGAGTTTACCTTCGTAACCATTCCGGTGCTTGAAGGACCATATGTTCAGGAAGAATCACTGAATGCGAATGCAGCGTTCTCGGCGCGAATTGACTTTGCGACATTGCCTTCAGGAATATATAGTGCGTCGGTCGTGGTTTGTGGACCACAGGATTATGAAGGCGTTCTTCAGGACATTCAATTTGAGGTGCCATAAATTAAGACGTATGAATGACGTATTCCGTGGATGTGATAATTTTTGTCTGAGCTTTTAGATCGTAATCGGTTCTGAGGAAGCGCGATGATTCCGAATCCGAAAAATGCCACCATTCACTTTGGATGGTAGTAAATCCGGCCTTTTTCATGATGTCGGCCATATAAATCATGTTCTCTTTGGCCGTATCGGTCATTTTCGGGTAAGTGCGATTAGAAGTTTCATTAAGGGTATGAATCGGTGAAGGCATCTCGATGGGTTCACCGGTCGTGTTATCCACAAGGGACATATCAATCGCCGCACCTTTGTTGTGAACCGAGCCGAATCGTTTGCCGGCAACGTATGTGCCGTTTTTGTGGATGTCGTACATGGTGCAAGTTACAGAGTAAGGGCGATACGCATCGTAAATGATAATGGAATAACCATCTTCTTGGAACATTTTATCGGCCTCGAGCAATTTGTTGAGGGTGCCTTGCTGAAGCAGGCAAATCTGTTGGCCGTATACATTTCCGCCGGCGATACTGTCTTCTTTTGTCATCATCATATCAATATAGATTGAGTCGGAATGCCGACGCACATCGACGAGCTCGTCAATCAAAACAGCCGGTTTAAAATAATAGCCGGATTCAATATATAGCTCGCCGTCAATGACAGGCATTCGTCCGTCTGTCACTACAACCTCGGACTCGGCAAAGAATATGCCTTGGTAAGCTATGACCTCTCCGGTTTCGGTGACGACCTGCCCCTTGTCCTGAGCGATATCAAAAGGGATACCCACGTCCAGAGTCACGCCGGTGACGGACGTGATGGTGCCGTTGCTCACAACAATCTCTATGGGGATTGGAGCGGGAGTCGGTGTCGGAGCAACGGTCTCTACGGGGATTGGAGTGGGGGGCGGTGTCGGAGCAACGGTCTCGACCGGAGTGTCCGAGGGGTCGGTGTTTGAAGGATCTGTAAATCCGTCCGAAGGCAGCGCGGGATCTGCAATCGTCGTGTCAGGAGGAGGCGTAGGCGATGGTTCGAGGGTGGGTATGGGGGCGGCATATATCTTGGCGTTTTTTAATATCAACGTAGTATCTTCGGCAAGCAATTCACCGGCAGTAGTAAAGACGTCTATTCGGGTCTTGGTGACTTCAACATCAATTAGTGGTGCGTCGGGAGAGTCGCTTTCCGGCAACTTTTCGATAACCGTGTAAGTGGAAGGGACAACTATTAACTTGTTGTTGAATGCGACCGGAATGTGACCGGGCTCTTCTTTGGCTTCCATAAAGAAGTGTGCCTCGTATAACGGCGGCGGTTCCGGAGCAACGGATATGGAAAGTTTAGCGGTCTTAATGTAACCGACTTCATCCGGGCCGTACAGTATTTTGCACCAGTCATCTCCTTTTTCAAGAATTAAGAAATCGACTCCGTCTACTGTTGCTCCGATTGGTTTTCCGGAGGTGTCTTTTTCTTCATAAACATAGGCAATGTTGTTGTCTGAAGGAATCACAACGCCGATGTCGTATTCGGGTACAGGCGTCGGAGAAGGGGTCGGTGTTTGCAAGATGGTCTCTTTAGTGGTTGGCTCGGATACTTCTGAAATAGCGGAAGTTTCGACCGGTGTCTTTTTCTTGCACGAGGAAACCGTCGGAAAAAGAAAAGAGACAATGAGAAGAAGCAAAATAATGGAAGTATGTTTGCGTGTGTTCATTATGGTTACCCTTGTTGATTTGTTGGCTTAATTATTCGATGGTTGTCATTCTTACGCATACAATTATACAACATAATCTTATTATCTCGCTTTCCGTAACTGATGTTTCGAAAATTCCTTGCCGGGCATCCCGATATCTTTCGATATTTTTCGCTGAAGTTTCATTGACACGAGTGAATTCGATGATAAAATTAGCACGTGGACAGCGACGCCCTTCCAAGGGGGTCGCTTATGTTTTTTTGTCGTTTTTTGAAGTGAGGTGTGTTATGTCCGGCTTACATGAAGAATGCGGTGTTTTTGGTATTATTGACAATCAGCGGCCTTTGTTGTCCGAGGATGTCTACTATGGTCTTTTTGCCTTACAACATCGCGGACAAGAAAGTTGCGGGATGGCTGTGAGTCGAGATGGTCGTATAGATTGTCACAAGGGCATGGGGTTGGTCGGGGAAGTCTTTTCTTCTGAAGTCCTGCAATTACTCCACGGTCATATTGCTGTCGGGCATGTGCGTTACTCCACGAGCGGAGGAAGCGTATACCAAAACGCGCAGCCGCTTGTTACGCACTATGAGAAGGGGACTTTCGCTATAGCACATAACGGCAACCTGACCAATACCGAGGCGCTTCGAAAGCGTCTTGGAAAAGGAGGCGCGATTTTTCAAACAGACGTTGATTCGGAAGTTCTGGCTTATCTGATTGCCGGGAACCGAATTCATTCGGAATCGCTTGAAGATGCCGTTGTTATATCGATGAAGGAACTAAAAGGTGCATATGCACTGTTGTTGATGAGCAAAGAAAAACTAATTGCGGCCAGAGACCGATTTGGATTTAAGCCATTATGTATCGGAAAGACGGAGAACGGTTATGTTTTTGCGTCGGAGTCTTGTGCGCTTGATAGCGTTGGTGCGACTTTTCTCAGAGATGTCTTGCCGGGTGAAGTTGTGGTTTGTGATGCAGATGGCTTGCGTTCACTGCCTCGAACAGAAGAAGTAACATGTAGCAGGTGTGTGTTTGAGTATATTTATTTTGCACGCCCGGACAGTGTAATTGATGGAATCAGCGTTTATGAATCTCGTATAAGAGCAGGCAAACTATTGGCTCGCCAACATCCGGTCGACGCGGATGTGGTGATTGGTGTGCCGGAATCCGGAATGGACGCTGCGTCAGGCTATTCCATAGAGTCCGGCATTCCGATGGTCCGGGGTTTTGTTAAAAACAACTATATCGGAAGAACATTCATTAAGCCAAATCATGATAGTCGTAAGGCCTCGGTTGCGATCAAACTGAACCCGATTCGGGCAGCAGTGTTCGGGAAAAGAGTGGTTATGATTGATGACTCGATTGTTCGGGGTACGACGATTGCCAGAATCGTGGGGATGCTGAAATCTGTCGGTGCTTTAGAAGTTCATGTCAGAGTTAGTGCGCCTCCTTTTTTATTTCCGTGTTATTATGGTACGGATGTGCCCTCGGGTGAACACTTAATTGCGAAGCATATGACGACAGAGCAAATTGCTGAGCACATTGGAGCCGACACGCTGGGGTATCTTGAAGAGCAATCCCTGAAAGAGATGCTGGGGCTTGATAACAAGACCTATTGCGACGCTTGTTTTTCGGGAAACTACAAAGATGGTACAGCAGATGGTCTTGATAATGATTCTTGCTGCTAAAGATTTTGTCGAGGCGCCTAGGTTATCTGCGGTCAAGAAGGGAGGATTATGATTAGAGCGATAGTTTTTGATATGGATGGAGTCCTGTTGGACAGCGAGCCTTTACACGACCGGACGAATATAGAAATATTGAAAACGTATGGTATTGAGGCGGATGCGTCTGTCACAGATCCTTTCGTCGGACGAACCAGTGAAGCGCTTTGGACTGAAATGAAGGCAATTTACAACCTTCCTGACAGCGTTGAAGAACTGATTGCCCGGCAATGGTCGATGAATATCAAAGCACTGCCGGCTTCCGAAATTGAGGCGTCTAAGGGACTGGAAGACATCTTGGCATACGCTTTGGAACGTGGGATTTCTCTCTCTGTTGCGTCGTCATCCCGAGGTGACTTTGTCGAGGCCGTATTCGATTACTTGAATTTATGGCCATTTATGGAAGCATATACATCGGGACAAGAAATAAATCATGGTAAGCCGGCTCCGGACATTTATTTGTTAGCGGCTCGAAAAATCGGAGTTCCGGCGGCAGCGTGTTTGGCGATTGAAGATTCTACGGCCGGGGTACGTTCGGCTAAGAAAGCAGGTATGGTTACGGTCGGATACCGCAACCCGACTTCTCAAGGTCAGAACGTCGAAATAGCTGACTACGTCGTAGATTGTCTGAGCGAAGTCTGCGAAATAATTGATCACATCAACTCGACCGAAAACAAGCAATAATCGACAGTCTATGTCTTCAACAGGAAAAATCCTCTGCAAAAATATGTTGTCGAATGCGAAAAACACCGTATATTTGAGAAAAACAGAGAAAATCGTACAAATTCGGAGATTATTTTCGATAATTGCTTGACATCGATGGTGCCCGCCCTTATTATAGTGAAGCGGTTCGCCGCATGACTATTTTGGTGCGCTGATAGAGCGTATGAACACGGAGGAGGCACATAGATCATTATGAAGACATATGTTGCGAATGCCGACAATATTGAGAGAAAGTGGTTTGTAGTTGATGCGGAGGGACAGACACTTGGGCGCTTGGCGACTCAGGTAGCTACCGTTCTTCGCGGTAAGCACAAGCCGACATACACTCCTTTTCTCGATTGCGGCGATTATGTTATTGTAGTTAATGCAGACAAGATTGTATTAAGCGGTAAGAAACTGGATCAGAAGTTCTACCGTTACCATACCGGATATCCGGGTGGACTCAAGGAGACCAGCTATCGCAAGCTGATGAACACGAAGCCTGAGAAGGCCATAGAGCTTGCTGTTAAGGGAATGCTCCCGAAGAACTCTTTAGGTCGTCAGATGTATCGTAAGCTCAATGTTTATGCCGGCCCGAATCATGAGCATGCCGCGCAGAAGCCTGAGCCGATGGCGATTAAGGATTAATGGGGAGGAGTAATTGATTATGGCTAAGAAATCTACCAAAGTCTATTTCTACGGAACCGGTCGTCGTAAGAATGCTGTTGCGTGTGTTCGTATTCTTCCCGGCACCGGAGTGATTACCATCAACGACAGGGAAATTGATTCTTACTTTGGTCTCGAGACCCTGAAGTTAATCGTGCGCCAACCGCTGGTTGCCACTGGTACTCTCGGGAAATTTGATATCATTTGCAAGGCCGTTGGCGGTGGTGTAACCGGACAAGCCGGCGCTATACGTCAAGGTATTTCCAGAGCATTGGTACAAGCAGACGAAGAAGCATACAAGGCAATCCTTAAGAAGGCCGGATTCCTTACACGTGATTCACGTATGAAGGAAAGAAAGAAACCGGGTCTTAAGAAAGCAAGAAAGGCATCTCAGTTCTCCAAGCGTTAATCGGCAAGATGCGCCACGCGAAAACACCGAACCGATGGGCGACGCCCAATGGTTTTTGGAATGGGATCCAGCAATTTCTATACTTATCGCGCAGCGCATTCGACGTTCCAATCGTCGGGTGCGCTGTGTTTCATTATGAATGGTAGATAGACCCCACCGGGTCGAAAGGAGCTATATGCTGTTGGTAACACACGCCGTCATCAGAACAATGAGCGATGCGGGAACCATCGAGGACGGCTATTTACTTTGTGATAAAGACCGAATTATTTCGGTTGGCCCGATGCATGATTTTGATCAAGAGCAAACGGATTTCGAATGTACAGTCGTTGATGCCGGTGGGGCTGTCCTATTGCCCGGCTTTATTGATGCCCATTCGCACTTGGGATTATTCAATGATTCTTTGGATGTAGAAGGCAGTGACGGCAACGAGATGACGGATCCGATTACTCCTGAACTTCGCGCCATTGATGGCATTCATAACGGGGATGCATGTTTTAAAGAGGCGTATGAGGGTGGCGTTGCTGTTGTCATGACAGGCCCGGGAAGCGGAAATGTTCTCGGAGGACAGTTTGCGTTGATTAAGACATACGAGCGAACTGTGGATCGCGCGCTTATTCGGTCGTTCGCGGCTCAAAAGGCGGCTTTCGGCGAGAACCCTAAGCGTGTTTACGGCAAAGATAACAAATCGCCGCAGACACGGATGGCGACGGCATCGTTGTTGCGAGAATCATTGTGGAAGGCGATCGACTACAAAGAGAAGTGGGACAAATACACATCTGACCTGGAGCAGTATGAGCATGATATTCGGGCGTTTGAGGATGCGTCAAAACCTTCTTCTTCGGATGCAAAAGTTAGCACTGAAGGTATGCTTGTCGAGTCAAGGGAGATCGAAGATAAACCGGAACGTCCGGACCGACCCGAGAAAGATTTGCAGTGTGAGTCATTATTACCGGTGATTAATGGCTGTATCCCTCTCAAAATTCACGCACATCGTCAAGATGACATTCTGACGGCGATTCGTCTGTGTAACGAGTTTTCGCTGAAGTATACGCTCGAACATTGCACGGAGGGGCATCTGATTGCTGATGTTCTTAAAGAAGAGTATGTTAACGGCCAGCATGAGTCACGAGGAATCGGCTTCCCGAGCGGTCGTGGAGGTAAGCTGTTGGGACTCGTTGTAGGTCCGATGATCGGAGATCGCAGCAAACCTGAATTGTCGAATCTTACTATCAAAACAGCGTCGGTACTTAATGAAGCCGGCTTACCGGTTGCGATAATGACCGATCATCCGTGTGTTCCGCAGCAATACCTTGCTTTATCGGCAGCGATTTCGGTAAAAGGCGGTATGTCAACGGATGATGCGATACGTAGTATTACAATTAATCCGGCCCGAATTCTTGGTGTCGATTCAGATTATGGCAGCATAGAATCCGGAAAAAAGGCTGATTTTACCTTATTCGATAGAGATCCGTTTGACTATGTATCTCGAGTGATTATGTTTGTAGGCGATGGAGAGGTTCGTTTTGACAACCGTCAAAACGCTTGTGAACAATAACATGGAACGTCGTATTTTACTTCGATCAATCCGAGAGGATGCAACAGAATTTCTGGGGAAGATAATCGGAGAGCGGCTTACGGACGGCGATCTGGTTGTTCTCGATGGAGATCTCGGCGCCGGCAAGACCGTCATCACTCGAGGCATTGCGCTTGGGATGGGATTAGAAGATCGAGTGGCCAGTCCGACATATACGATTGTCAGAGAATACGGTAATAATTCGGAATTGAAATTGTTTCATTTTGACGTCTACCGCTTAGAGGGTGAAGAAGATTTTGTGCACTCAGGGCTGGACGAATATTTTGGTCGTAGCGGAGTTTGCGTTATTGAGTGGGGCTTGCGAATTGCCTCAATACTTCCGGATGAGAGGTTGTCCGTTTTGTTCAGTGGAAGATCAGATTCAAGAGATATCGAAATAATCGCTACTTCTCGATATTTCGGATTACTGGATCAGGTTTGTGCTCATTTGGATTTATCAACAGGTCTGGAGCGTCTACAATAAACTATGATGAGTTTTTTGCCGTATGAGATGGCTTGCGATTCAGTATTATTGTCGAAAAGAGGTATATTGTGAAAATATTAGCTTGTGACACATCTGACGCTTCTTGCGGTTGCGCTGTGACAAAAGACTTTCAAGTTTTGGGCTCGTCATTTTTGTCGGTCGGAATGACTCACTCGCAGACTTTTATGCCGCTTCTGCACGATTTAATGCAGCGCTTGCCTTTAGAATATCAAGATTTGGATGCGTTTGCTTGTACTGTCGGTCCGGGATCATTTACCGGTATACGAATCGGGTTAAGCGCGGTTAAGGCCATGGCATTTGCGACAAACAAGCCCCTTGTTCCGGTGTCTTCGCTTTATGCCTTAGCTTACCCTCTGTTAAATCACAGTGACGCGCTGGTCGTTCCTATGATTGATGCGAGAAATCAAAGAGTGTTCGCATCAGCATATTTTCAGGGAAGAGAAGTTATTTCGGAACAAGCGGTTCACATTGAGAAATGGGTCGCGGAATGCGATGCATGGCTTGGCGCGAATGCTCCGGAGGCGAAGATTAGAACGTGTGGTAACGCTTGTCATATGTATCGGATGGGTCGTGAAATCAATCATGAAGTGACAACGGATATTATTGAGGGTCATCAATATATTTCCATTAATCCTGTATCCGTCGCAGCAATTGCCGGGGATATCCTTGTTAAATACATCGATGGTATGGATGAGAATTCCGCAGCGATGGTCTTCTCAAATGCAAATCTTTCAAAGACTCCGTTTGCACCAGAAATTGTGGTACCGTCTTACTTGGCCATGACTTCTGCGGAACGTCAGAGAGAGGAAAAACTAAGACAGGAGAATCATGAAAATACAACCGTTTGAGATACGTCCGGCATCTCTATCAGATTTAACTGCATTGAGCCAAGTTGAAAGTCGGTCGTTTTCGACGCCATGGTCTGACGCTTCTATTAGCTCATTTATCAATGGCGGATCATTCCGGACTTGTTATGTCGCATCAACCTTCGAAAGTCAGTCAGAGGTTGTCGGCTACGTCGCAATACAGTATATTTTTGATGAAGCAGAAATATCCAATATCGTAGTATGTCCGGAGATGAGAGGTAACGGTATCGGTCGAGCATTGCTTGATAAAGCCATTTCATTCTCGTCCAAGCAGGGCATTGATAAGATATTTTTGGAAGTTAGGGAGAGTAACGTTGTTGCGAGGTCGCTCTATGAGTCAATCGGCTTTGAGTCCGTTGGCCGAAGAACCGGCTACTATTCAATCCCCGAGGAGGATGCAATACTTTACAGTCTCGCCGTTAAGGGCAAGAAAAACAGCGGCATAATCTAACTATTTCAAGTAAATAAGCACAATAATTACGGCGAAGAATGACAAATAGTGCAAAAAACGTAGAAATAACGGATCGCGTATCTATTTCGGTTGACATCCGTAAGGGGTGTACATATACTTTATTTTATCAGAAGAAAAGTATGGATATTGAGGCTTGGAGGAATAAAATGGTATCGCAAAAAGTTATTTTTCAGTGTGAAGAAGCGCTTCAGATGAAGGCGGTTGCGGTTTTAATCCAGAAGTCTTCCTCATTTTCGAGTAGCATTTATTTGATTCGGGACGGCAGGAGAGCTAACGCAAAGAGTCTTCTTGGCGTGATGTCCTTGGGTATCGAAAATGGTGCCAGCATCGAAATCGCCGCCGATGGTCCTGATGAGTCTGAGGCAATCAAGACTTTGGTGGAATATCTAAATAATCCGAAACTCGCATGAATCCGAATCCTTCCGGCTTTGATGCCCGGCTAGACGCCGTTCCCGAGAATCCGGGTGTGTACCTGATGAAGGACCCCTCGGGTTCTGTTATTTATGTCGGAAAAGCCAAAAATCTCAAGAATCGTCTCCGTTCATACTTTACAAAAAATCCGACCGGAACCGACAAGGTCCGGGCGATGATTTCTAATATTGCTGACTTTGATTATGTTGTTGTTGAAAGTGAACTCGAAGCACTGCTTCTCGAGGCAAACTTCATCAAGAGTTATAATCCAAAGTACAACGTTCTCTTGCGTGATGACAAGGGATATCCTTATGTCTGCATTACGATGAACGAGACTTATCCAAGAATATTCAAGGCGTTTCGGATCGGCTCTGACAGAGGAAAGGGCGCACAATACTACGGCCCTTTTTTGGGTGGCGATCTTTACCGTGCCCTGGAAGCAATCAATGATATTCTGCCGACAAAAAAATGTCGAAAAGTATTTCCGAGAGATATCGGCAAAGGCAGGCCATGTTTAAATTATCATATCGGAAGATGTGTTGCGCCTTGCAAGGGCGATGTTCCGGCTGAGGATTATCGTGCGGTGATGCGCGACGTATGTTCGTTTTTTCAAGGGAAATATGACGGACTTCAAAAGACGCTTGCCGATAAAATGATGCTTGCTTCTGAAGCGATGAATTTTGAAGTGGCGGCATTATATCGAGACCGGCTTCAGGCGCTCGAGCGCATCATGGCGTCGCAAAAAGTCACTTTCCGGGTAGAACAGGACATGGATGCTATCGGTTTTCATCGCGATGCCGGAGAAATATGTATTCGAAAAATGGAACTGCGTGCGGGCCGGATTGTTGGCTCGTCTACCTATTTTTTTCGTGATGAAGGCGAAGAAGATAAAGATGTCGTCAGTGCATTTATTAAGCAATATTATCCGGAATCAGTGGGAGTTCCGCCGGTCATATTAGTTTCTTCAATGCCGGAGGAATCTGATGCAATAGAAAAGCTTTTGTCTCAGATTGCAGGAAAAAAGGTGCGCTTACGTACGCCTGTCCGCGGCGATGGCGTCGCGTTTTTGGACCTCGCAAAAAAGAATGCTTCAGAGTCTCTTCAGCGTCGCGTACTGCGAGTCGGAGATACGCAAAAGGGTATTAGTGCAGCGATGGATCGTTTGCAAGAACTGATCGGTATGAGGACAGCGCCAACCCGAATAGAAGCATATGATATTTCAAATATGGGAGCAGACGATTTGTGCGGTGCTATGGTTGTTTTTGTTGACGGAAGGCCGGACAGAAAGGCCTATAAGCTGTTCAAGTTGAAGTCCGTAGAGGGTCAAAATGACTATGCCTCAATGGAAGAGGTTTTGCGGCGAAGGCTTGCTCATTTAGAGGCAGGGGAATGGGGGCCGCAACCGTCGCTTATTCTTATTGACGGAGGCAAGGCTCATCTTTCCGTTGCACGAAAAGTGCTGGGGGATATGGGACTTCTTGACAGTATTTACGCTGCGGGCATGGTAAAGGATCAGAAGCATAAAACGGCGGGATTAGTTTTACCGGACGGCTCGATATTTGAATTGGGCAAAGAAGCCTGTGAGAATGAAGAAAACTTGGTTTTGCTTCGATTGCTCACCGCGATACAAAACGAAGTGCATCGATTTGCCATATCATTTCAGCGAAAACTCAGTCAGAAAAGACACCTTTCTTTTCGATTGGAAAGCATTCCCGGTATCGGTCCGCAAAAGAGAAAAGCATTGCTCGGGCATTTTGGAACCATAGCGAAAATCGCTGCCGCTGACGTGGACGCGCTTTTAAGTGCGCCCAAAATATCTCGAAACGACGCACTTGCGATTCATCGTCATTTTCACCGATCGGAGGACAATTAATGGCTGTTTTTGCGATTGCCGATTTGCACCTGTCGCTTGGGACGGATAAGCCAATGAACATTTTCGGGCCGGCTTGGGAGCGACATGATATCCGGATAGAAGAAAACTTTCAATCTCTTGTTTCTGATAAAGATACGGTCTTGATTCCCGGAGATATTTCTTGGGCGATGAGACCTGAGGATGCGCTTGAAGACTTGAAGTACATAGATCGATTGCCTGGTCAAAAAATTATTACTAAAGGAAATCATGATTTTTGGTGGGGAACCAGCGGAAAAGTAGAAAAAATGATGGCAGACGCAGGGATCACCTCGATACGGTTATTAAAAAACAATGCATTTTATTGTGACGGAACTATTGTATGCGGCACCAGAGGGTGGATTCTTCCCGAACACGCCGAATTCTCTCTGGCGGATCGCTTGATTCTTGATCGTGAAGTCGGACGTTTGGCCAGATCTTTGCGAGCAGGAGAACAGCTGCGTCAATTTCCCGAGGATCGTACGATTGTAATGATGCACTACCCGCCGCTTTTATCCGACCGTTCCGAATCCGGTTTTTCGGAATTGTGCGTCGAGTTTGGTGTAGATATATGTGTTTATGGTCATCTTCACGGAAAAGGTCACGAAAAGGCAATACAAGGTCTCGTGAGAGGGGTAGATTATCGTCTGACATCTGCGGATTATATTGGCTTCAAACCGTTGCGGCTCTAGGCGCGAACGACGTTTTTCGCGCTTGCGCATTTTTGGGGCATGATATATAATGACTTTCGCGGCATAAGAGCCCGAAAACCCTTGATTTTAAGCTGATTTGAGCATCCCCGTATTTACGTTACGATGATTTACGTTAAAGAGCAGGAGAATATAGCATGGCAGCAAGCATGACCGGTTACGGTCGAGCAGAATCAGTGACAGAAACCGGTCGAATTGTCGTCGAGTTAAAGTCGGTCAACAACAGATATTGTGACGTTCAGATTCGCATGCCGCGCGCATTATTATCGTTTGAGCCACTTATCAAGGAACGCGTCTCAAGTCGTCTCATCAGAGGCAAGGCAGACGTGTTTATCAACATAGATGATACTGCTCTCAGCAAGACCGATCTGGTTTGTCAGATGGATTTAGTAGAGAAGTATTCGGCACTCATGAAAGAAATCGCGGAAGCGACAGGACGTAAGGATGATGTGGGTGTTTCCGTAATATCACGTTTTCCCGATGTCATCAAGCCGATTTCGGCAGAGACGGATACGGATTTGTTGAAGACGGCATTATTTGGAGCGCTTGACGGCGCACTGGACGCAATCACATTGATGAGAGAAACCGAAGGAGAGCGTCTGGTGGCAGATGTTCTTTCGAAGAGACAGGTATTAATCGCCTTACTGGAGCAAGTTGAGCACCGAGCGCCTACTGTACCACAAGAGTATCGAGAACGGCTTAAAGTCAGAATTCAGGAATTAATCGGCGATCAAGCGGAGCTCTTTTATGATGAAGCGCGCAGAGAAGCCGAAATTGCCCTCTTTGCGGATCGGTGTTCGGTGGACGAAGAGATCACAAGATTAAGAAGTCATCTTGAACAGATTGAGGCGACATTATTGTCAGAGGGATCGATTGGAAAGCGCCTCGATTTTATCATTCAAGAGACAAATCGCGAAATAAACACCATCGGCTCTAAGGCAAATGACTTGATGATGAGTAATCTCGTCCTTGATATGAAAACTACGGTTGAGCAGATTCGCGAGCAAATTCAAAATATCGTGTAGACCAACGGAGGCGTACGTGACATTTATTCAGATAGGATTTGGTAACTTGATTTCATCCGATCGACTCATCAGCGTTGTCGGACCTGAGTCTGCACCGATAAGAAGACTGGTACAGGATGCTCGTGACAGAGGATCATTGATTGATGCTTCATCCGGGAAAAAAAGCAAGTCAGTCCTCGTCATGGACAGCGACCACGTGGTTTTATCGGCGTTATCGGTTGAAGAAATAGAAAAATTACTTTCAATAACACAGAGCGATGCAGGCCAAACGCTGACGGAAACGGAGGGACAGCCATCGTGAGTGATTCGAAGAGTTCGCTGACGCGACGAGGCCTTTTGGTCTCGGTATCCGGCCCTTCCGGAGTTGGCAAAGGCACGGTAATAGAAAAAGTCCGCGAACAGATTCCGGACATCGCGCATTCGATATCCGTGACCTCTCGACCGATGCGCTCATGTGAAACAAATGGTGTGTCGTATTATTTTCGCACCGAAGACGAATTCAAGCAGATGATGGCTCGGGGAGAAATTCTTGAGCATGATATATATCTGAACAACTATTACGGTACGCCGATCAAGCCGCTAATAGATCATATTGAACATGGTCGGGATGTGTTATTTGATCTGACGGTTTCCGGATCACTTGCACTGAAGGAGAACTATCCGGAGGCCGTAACGATATTTCTGTTGCCGCCGACATTGTCTGAACTTCGACGCAGATTAATTTGCAGAGGTACGGAGTCGATGGAGCTCATTGAGAGACGTCTTCTGGAAGCCAGTGTTGAGATTCCTAAGGCAGACCTCTTTGATTATGCCGTCATCAACGATAATGTACATGACGCCGCTCAAAGAATTATCGCAATTATCGAAGCAGAGAAACACCGCTATTGCAGACAGATTGGAATTGAAGATCGAATACTCGAAGGATGACTTTTTCGCTTGAAAGCCTATGGTATCGGGCGCAGAGTAATACAACCCACACACAAGGAGGCCCATAATGCTAATCAAACCACCAATTGAAAAATTATTACCCAAGGCAGAATCTCGCTATACTTTGGCTATGCTCGTCGCAAAGAGAGCTCGTCAGCTCGTTGATGGGGCGCAACCCATGGTAGAGGCGGAGGGTCCCAATCTTGTTACTTTGGCATGCGAAGAAATCGTCGCAGGCAAGGTGGTCGGCGTTCCCGGGATTCATACGCCGGTCGTTCCGCTTCGCCCGGAAATTGAAGAAGCAAGACGGCTTGCACGAGAGCAAGCAGAAAATCAGGCTTCGCTGGATGCGTTTATCGAACCAATCATCAACCCCGCGCCTGCGGAAGAGCCGGAACCAGGTGATGAACTGATTGCGTTTTTGAAGCGCACCGAAGATAGTGATGATGAGCCGGATATGGATGTATCCGATGAAGACATCGAGGACCTTCGTGCTCTAGACGGAGAAGACATTTCAGAGGTTGAAGATCAAGTGGTTGATGAAACGGAGGCTGACGAGGAATGAGCGACCCCAAAACAATGGAAAAAATCGTTTCTCTTGCCAAAACGCGCGGATTCGTTTTTCCCGGATCCGAGATATACGGTGGATTGGCAAATTCGTGGGATTACGGCCCTCTTGGCGTCGAACTCAAGAACAATGTAAAAGGGGCATGGTGGAAGCGTTTTGTTCAGCAAAATCCTCACAATGTCGGACTCGATTGTGCTATTTTGATGAATCCTCAGGTTTGGGTTGCTTCCGGACATGTCGGAGGCTTCTCTGATCCATTGATTGATTGTCGTCAATGTAAAGCCAGACATCGTGCAGACAAATTGATCGAAGACTATGCTTCTGAAAATCATCTTGATATCCAAATTGAGGGGTTGCCGGATATAAAGATGCTCGAGTTAATCAATGAGAATAATATTGCTTGTCCGCAATGTGGCGGCCACAACTTCACGGATATCAGAAAATTTAACCTGATGTTTAAAACGTTTATGGGTGTTCTCGAGGACAGCAAGAACGAGGTATATCTGCGCCCGGAGACAGCTCAGGGCATTTTTGTCAATTTTAAGAATGTTCAACGTTCATCTCGCCGGAAAATTCCGTTTGGAATTTGCCAAATCGGCAAAGCCTTTAGAAACGAGATTACTCCCGGCAATTTTATATTTCGTGTTCGCGAATTTGAACAGATGGAGCTTGAATTTTTTTGTGAGCCCGGGACGGATTTAGAGTGGTTTGATTACTGGAAAAAGTTCTGTTATCAATGGCTTTTGGACTTGGGCATTCCGGAAGCGGAGCTCCGCACCAGAGGTCACGCCAAGGAAGAGCTCGCTTTTTACTCGAATGCGACTACCGATTTTGAATTCTTATTTCCGTTCGGCTGGGGTGAGTTGTGGGGTATTGCGGATCGAACAGATTACGATTTAAAGCAACACATGACTCATGCAAAGGAAGACTTGTCATATTTTGACCCTGCCAAGAACGAGAAATATATCCCGTATGTCATTGAGCCGTCTTTGGGTGTAGACCGTGTGACGCTAGCGTTCATGTGTTCTGCATACGATGAAGAAGATCTTGGTGATGGTGACGTCAGAACAATTATGCGTTTTCATCCGGCTTTGGCACCTATCAAAATCGGCATATTGCCGCTTTCCGCAAAACTTTCCGACCAGGCATTGCCCATTTACGAAAGACTATCCAAGTTATATACATGTGAATTTGATGATCGCCAATCTATCGGCAAAAGATATCGTCGACAAGACGAAATTGGTACGCCTTATTGTGTGGTTTTCGATTTTGACTCTGTGGATGACGGATGTGTCGAAATTCGTCTCCGAGACACAATGCAGAAGGTTGAATTTGAGCCGGGTAACGTACGGTATCCAATCAGCCGACTAGAAGAGTTTTTTGTCGACAAATTCGATTTCTGATTTCATAATACCGCTTTGTAGAACGGGTACAGTGATACAATGGTATTTGAAAAATAAGCACTGAATTACGGAGGAAGTACGATGACGAAGTATGTTTACATGTTTACCGAGGGTAATGCCGGGATGAAAAACCTCCTTGGCGGTAAGGGCGCCAATCTTGCGGAGATGACGGGTTTAGGCTTGCCTGTTCCGCGTGGTTTTACAATTTCGACCGAAGCTTGTACTCGCTATTATGATGATGGCGGATTTATTGCCGAGGACATTGAAAAAGAAATTTTCGACACGCTCGCTGAAGCAGAAAAAGTGGTCGGCAAAAAATTAGGCGACCCGACAAATCCGTTTTTGGTTTCCGTACGTTCCGGAGCACGTGCTTCCATGCCGGGCATGATGGATACGATTTTGAACCTGGGGCTCAACGATGAAGTCGTTGAAGGTCTTGCCGCATTGACCGGAAATCCGCGCTTTGCATATGATAGTTATCGCAGATTCATCACCATGTTCAGTGACGTGGTTATGGAGATCAGTAAGAGTAAATATGAAAATGTCTTCGATTCAATCAAAGAAGAGCGCGGCGCTAAGCTGGACACAGACCTTGACGCCGATGCAATGAAAGAAGTCGTGAAGCGCTTTTTGGCTGTATATCAAGAGAACAAGGGCGAGCCCTTTCCACAGGAGCCCAAGGTACAGCTATTCGAGGCTATCAAGGCCGTATTCCGTTCATGGAATAACGAGCGTGCGATTCTCTACCGTCGTATGAATGACATTCCGGGCAGCTGGGGAACGGCTGTTAATGTTCAGGAAATGGTATATGGCAATATGGGTGACACTTCCGGTACCGGTGTTGCTTTTACAAGAAATCCGGCGACAGGAGAGAACAAACTTTATGGTGAGTTTTTGATGAATGCACAAGGCGAGGATGTTGTTGCAGGTATTCGTACCCCTCAGACCATCGATCAGCTTAAGGAAGTGATGCCGGATGTATATCAGCAATTTGCCGATATCGCTATCAAGTTAGAACAGCACTACAAGGATATGCAAGATATGGAATTCACCATCGAGCGTGGACAGCTTTTCATGTTGCAGACCCGTAACGGTAAGCGTACTGCGGCTGCAGCGATGAAGGTTGCCGTGGACATGGTAAAAGAAGGCCTTAACACCAAAGAGCAAGCTATCATGAAGATTGACCCCAAGCAGCTGGATGCTTTGTTGCACCCGACCTTTGAGCAAGCAGCGCTTAAGGCAGCAACGGCAATTGCTCGTGGACTTCCTGCTTCTCCCGGAGCAGCGACAGGAGAAGTTTACTTCAATGCAAAGGACGCGACAGTGGCAGCTGCTGCCGGAAAGAAAGTTTTGCTGGTTCGTCTGGAAACATCTCCGGAAGATTTGGCGGGAATGGATGCTTCTCAGGGTATTCTCACCGGTCGCGGTGGTATGACCTCTCACGCGGCCGTAGTCGCGCGCGGCATGGGTAAGTGTTGTGTATCCGGTTGTTCGGATTTGATTATCAAAGAAGAAGAGAAGTACTTCCAGACCAAGGATGGCAAGAAGTATTATGAGGGCGAGTGGATTTCTCTCGATGGTACAAGCGGTAATGTATATTCCGGCAAGATCGCTACCGAAGAAGCGACTCTATCCGGTGATTTCAAGACCATCATGGATTGGGCCGACGAGTACCGAACAATGAAAATTCGCACGAATGCGGACACGGTTCGTGATGCAAAAGTTGCCTTTGGATTGGGCGCTGAGGGCATCGGTCTATGCAGAACTGAGCACATGTTCTTTGAAGCCGAGCGCATCTTTGCTTTCCGCCAGATGATCGTTGCAAAGACCGAGGAAGCTCGTCGCGAAGCGTTGGAGAAAATCCTTCCGTATCAGCAGAGTGATTTTGAAGGCTTGTTCCGTGAAATGAAGGGATACCCGGTTACCATCCGTCTCCTGGATCCGCCGCTTCACGAGTTCTTGCCTCAGGCTGAAGCGGATATTGCAGAGCTTGCAACTGCTCTGGGCATGTCGGCGAATGAATTAAGCGATGTAATTGATAGTTTGCATGAACTTAACCCGATGCTCGGACATCGCGGATGCCGATTGGCAGTAACCTATCCGGAGATTGCCGAAATGCAGACCAAGGCTATTATCTCTGCTGCAATTGCCGTGAATGCTGATGGCGGACCTCAGGTCGTCCCTGAGATCATGATCCCTCTTGTTTGCGAACTCAAAGAACTCAAATTCGTTAAGAATATTATCGTGAAGACAGCTGATGCTTTGATTGAGGCTGCCGGAGTCAAGATGACATATTCTGTCGGTACCATGATCGAGATTCCGCGCGCGGCTTTAACTGCGGATGAAATTGCTACTGAGGCCGAGTTCTTCTCATTCGGTACCAACGACTTGACTCAGATGACATACGGATTGTCTCGTGATGATGCCGGCAAGATTCTGGATGCTTATTATCAGAAGAAGATCTTCGAGAGTGATCCGACTGCCCGTTTGGATACTGTCGGTGTCGGCAAATTGATGCAAATTGCTTCCGAGGCCGGTCGTAAGACCCGCCCGAACATCAAGCTTGGCATTTGCGGAGAACATGGTGGAGATCCTTCTTCAATTCATTTCTGCAACACGCTGGACTTCTCATATGTTTCCTGCTCGCCTTTCCGTGTTCCGATCGCACGATTGGCTGCAGCTCAGGCCGCTATTGAGCAAAGATAATTCTGACAAATTCATAATGAACTCCGGACCGCTCCTGTTTCTTCAGGGGCGGTCTTTTCTTATAATTATTGCGATATATTAATTGGTTTCTGAGAAGAACGATACGTTATCAATCACACATAGTTCATACGTCAGAATATGTTGAGAGCATGGATGTATTGTGACATAATAATTTTGTTAGGAGTCAAAGATGGGATATCGGGCGAAGCTGTTTCTTAAAGGCAGTCCATTTGAAACGTCCGAGACGGACGCTCTGTTCTTATCTGCGATGAAGGAAAATTGTAATTATCAATATCTTCACTGTATTGAGTATAAAAAAATCTTGGATGGTCTCGGTATCACGCCGGAAGCTATTCGCTCTTTCAACCAGCTTTCAGATTTTCCGGTAGTACCTACTTTGCTATTTAAACACCATAACATTTTCTCTATGTCAAAAAAACGAATGCTTATACGTGCTACATCTTCCGGCACCCGAGGGAAAAAGAGCGAGATCGGATTTGAATTTAGCGGGTTGCTTTTCGGAGCTTCTATGGTTTATAAAATCGCCGCCTGGCGACATTTATTATCGCTTCGCCCATGTAATTATGTGATTTTTGGTTATAAGCCACATCGGGGGAATACTGCTGCGGTTACCAAGACCGCATATGGTTCGACATTTTTCGCGCCGGCGATTCGTCGAAAATTTGCAATTCTCTATCAAGACGGGAAGTATGGAGCAGACATTGAAAATATCGTTGAGCAGATCATCGAATTAAGCCGATCTATGTTTCCGGTTCGATTTATGGGCTTTCCTGCTTATACCTATTTTGCGCTGAAAATCATGGACGAAAAAGGTATACATCTCAAGCTAAAAAAAGGCTCGAAAATTATGCTCGGCGGCGGATGGAAGAATCACTACAGCGAAAAAGTCGACAAGGAGACATTTTACAGGTTGGCTGAAAGAGTATTAGGCATTCAAGATATAGATATCATTGAGTTTTTTGGCGCAGTTGAGCATCCGATACTATATTGTGATTGCCGCTATCATCATTTTCACATCCCCAGATATGGGCGGGCGCTGATAAGAGATGTTGACACGCTCGAGCCTCTGTCATACGGTCAAGTCGGATTACTCAATTTATTGACGCCGATGGTTTATGCTACACCGATACTTAGCGTTATGACAGACGATTTGGCGGTGCTGCGAGAAGGCGAGACATGCCCGTGCGGCAATAAATCGGCGTATATCGAAATTGTCGGGCGCGTCGGACTTCACGACATCAAAACCTGCGCGGCTGGCGCAGAGAATTTGATTAAGGAGGCGTTGAAATGATTCTTGAAAAAGGTCGGCGGGTTGAAGTATCAAGACAAGATGACATACTGAAAAGAATGCCCGAGGACATTTGCATCACGCTAGAGCAAGGATATATTGATGTGGAGATTGTCGTATCAGCACTGGACCGGTTGTCTCAAAAGATAGCATCCGGTGCATACGATCACAGAATCGCCGAACTGGTGTCGTCGAGAGCAGATACTTATAAAAATCAAGCCGTTCGTATGATGTGTCGGGAAAACATAGAATTCAAAGTGCGGACTGAACTAGGAGAGGATTTCTTCGCTCCGGCCCGTACCCGGCCACCTCTTGGAGAAAGTACCATTCAAGTACAGCCCATGCCATTAGGTGTACTACTTCACATTGCTGCCGGAAATATGGACGGATTGCCTGCATTTTCACTCATAGAAGGGCTCTTGAGCGGAAACATCAATATACTTAAGCTTCCGCAGGCGGATAATGGACTATCGATTGAGATTATCGCCGGCCTAGTCGAAATTGAACCTCGATTAGGCGATTATATCTACGTATTTGATACGCCGTCATCAGATATCGCAACGATCAAGACACTATCCCTAATGGCGGATGGCATCGTGATCTGGGGCGGAGAGGCGGCAGTAAGTGCCGTCCGCCAAATGGCGCCTGTCGGAGTTAAACTAATCGAATGGGGGCACAAACTGAGTTTTGCTTATATATCCGGGTATGAAGATCAAGATAGAGAGCTACAATCACTGGCTGACCACATTATTAAGACGGATCAGATCTTGTGCAGTTCTTGCCAGACCATTTTTTTGGACACAGAAGATATGGGGGAGGTTCATCGATTTTGCGAAAGATTTCTTCCGATTCTGGAAGAATCGTGTCAAAAAAATCAATCAGAAAGTCTCGGCATCCGTGCCGATAAAACCCTTAGGCAGCATTTTGAGAATATCAATCGATTTTTGACCGGTAATGATAATTCAGACGGTGCATTTTACCAAGGCGCAGGTTGTTCTTTATCCGCGCAGACGGACTCTGCACCTGAACTTTCAAATATGTTCGGTCATGTCCGTGTAAAGCGATTACCTTCAAAAAATATAGTCAGCGCGTTGCGACCATATAAGACAGTCTTACAGACTGCAGGACTAATTTGTCTTCCCGAAAAGAGAGAGTCATTAAGCCTCGCTTTGTTGAGAAGCGGTGTGGTGCGTGTCACGAGAGGCGGATCAATGTCAGAACTCTTTTCCGGCGAAGCTCATGATGGTGAATATCCGTTGCGTCGTTATGTCAGAATTACTAACATAGAGTAACCGGGAAGAATTTGTCCTGAAAATATGGACAGGCTGCCACATCAAATTGAAGATTAGAAGGAGAACGATTATGATTGAACTACCGGAAGCATTGAATCTCGCAAAGCAACTTCGAAGTGAACTGATGAATAGACAAGTGACAGCCGTTATGCCACCAACAAAGCTTCACAAATTCTGTTTTTTCAATAAGGAGCCTGCGCTTTATCATAACGATTTAGTCAACGCAAAGGTGGTTGATGCAGAAGGATTCGGCATTTATGTCGATTTGGTATTTGACAATGGATTGCGGCTCAGTTTCAATGACGGCATCCATTGTCGACTTCTCGTCGACTCACAACTGGAAAACTATCAGCTTCTGATTAAGTTTGATGATGAGCGAAGCCTTGCATTTTCTGTCGGTATGTATGGTGCGTTACTTTTGCATGATGATCATTTTGGTGACGAGTATTACAAAGCGAGTCGATCTGCGACATCTCTCTTTTCTGATGAATTTCCCAAGCGCTATTATGAAATCCTTGACGCATCAAAAAACTCATTAAGTGCCAAAGCTTTTCTTGCAACTGAACAACGCTTCCCGGGCATCGGAAATGGAATGATTCAAGACATCTTGTATGTTGCCGGAATTCATCCGAAGCGAAAGGTGCATACGCTTGCAACTATAGAGAAGAGAGCCCTGCTTGAATCAATGATTCGTATCGCAGCAGAAATGATTGAGAAGGGTGGCCGTGATACTGAAAAGGACTTGTATGGTGTGCCCGGATCGTATCGCACGAAAATGTCGAAGAATACATTGGGTTCGCCTTGTGAAAAGTGTTCCGACATAATCGTAAAAGAAAGCTTCATGGGCGGTTCTGTCTATTACTGCCCGAGCTGCCAAAAAATCTGAGATAGGAGCCTGAGGAATCATAATAGAGAGGGTTCGGTTATGTTCTGCCATCAGTTATTTTTTAGATTTTTATAATTGTGTCGAAGATTGTGTGATCAAATAGTATAATAATGAAGATTTGATATTATCGGACAATAATCTTTCATAAGAAAGGAAGACGAATTGTCATTATTTTTGGAACTAAGGAGTGAATATGGCGGTTTCATATAAGTGTCCCGGCTGTGCAGCAAGCCTTTTTTTCGATGCGGATCAGCAAATGATGACCTGCGAGTTTTGCGGTGCAAGTATTAGTCCTCATGACCTTGCTTCTCCGGAAGCGGTATTGCAAGAGTCTTTATTGGATGCGGAAAATCAGCGGGACGCGGCAATTTCGCAAGGCGGAATCCAAGCTCAGCAAGCAGAGGCTGAACCGGATTCGGCTCAAAGCAATAGTGAAGAATTATTCTCTGAAGCCGAGACAATTCAATTTGTTTGTGACAGTTGCGGCGCGAAAGTGATTACGGATATCAACACTTCCGCTACCTTTTGTACATTCTGTGGCTCGCCGACTATGATATCTGAGCGCTTAGTCGATGTGAGAAAACCTGATTTTATTATTCCGTTTAAATATGGAAAGAAAGAAGCAGTTAAGAAATTTTTCAAGTGGTGTTCCGCAGGGCGGATGACGCCGATTTCATTTGTTAAAAACGAAAATATAGAAAAAATCACCGGTATCTATGTGCCGTTTTGGTTGTACGATGTCGACGCAAAGATGAACATAACTGCGGAGGGAACGCTGACTACAACTGTGACCGTCGGAAATAAAGTTACGACGACAACATCGTATTACGATATCCTTCGGCATCAGAAAATTTGCTGGGATAGAATTCCTTATGATGGCGCGTCGGACTTCGACGATGAGCTCGTTGAGATGGTTGAACCCTACGAATATTCGGAGATCCTTCCGTTTAACATGTCATACCTTTCGGGATTTTTTGCAAACCGATACGATGTGTCGTCAGATAGTCATAACAAGAAGGTTTACAATCGCGTGACGAAGTTCATCGCAGAAATTTTCAAGTCGTCGACAAAAAAGTACAAAACATTATCAATCAAGCAGGATGATTCTACAGCAGAAATAGTGAATGTGAAGTACGCGCTGATGCCGTTCTGGTTTCTCAACTATAAATATGCCGGAAAAACATACACATTTGCTATGAACGGACAAACAGGCAAGGTGGCCGGTTCGCCTCCGATCAGCCGAGTCAAGTTGTTCCTGATATTTTTGGGGCTGTTACCCGTTTGTGCTGCACTTGTTCACTTTGTCCTGAGTTTTATTGTGATGGGAGGTTTCTATTAATGGCTGATTTGTCTATCCCAAAGACCGAGAAGACGAATTTTCGGCGTGATCTCGGCAAGGAGTTAGCCCTTCTATCTTACAGTTTGTGGGCCTTGTTTATCGTTACAGTTATCCTGTCTGTTTTTCTTTATGTTTTCATGGTCGTTCCTCCTCCGAAAACTTATGTGGTTGAAGACAACGGCAAGATATTTAGCCAGGAAGAATTCGATAAAATCAATGAACTGGCGAGAACGATAGCTCGTGAAAAAGATGTTAATGTTTTTGTCTATACGGCTGATATCAAGGAGAACTTTGTTAGAAGTGAGGATTCTGAGCTCAACGCCTTTATCGATAAAAAGTACCGCGAATTAGCAGACGTTGTATTTCTCAAAGATAATTCCGGAGTCATGATTTATATTGACGTTCAAGAGCGATATTTTTATATATTCACATACGGTACAGCACACGCTTCAATCACCAATTCGGAGTGTGAGGAGATATTTCAATCGGTCAAGGTTAGATTAGCTAACGATGACTTTGGAGGCGCGGCGATTGCCTCGATAAAAAGAGTTCAGAATCATAATTTCACATCGGGTCTTTTAATTCTGACCTATCTGGGTATGTATATCTTGCCGGTTGTGTTGGCACTGTTAATTGTGTTATGGATAATGAAAAAGCGAAAAAAGATACCGACAACTAATTCATCAACATACTTAGATCACAATAATTCTGAGGTCTACCAAAACTCCGACACCTTTAGCAGGAAGACGGTTAGTGTTACTTATGTAAGTACGTCTTCAAGCGGTGGTGGTGGTTTTAGTGGCGGAGGCGGCGGAGGCGGCGGCGGCGGTCGAACCGGTGGTGGCGGCGGGCGTTTCTAAATGTTGTGTTAGCACAATGAAGAAATTAGGGATGATGAGAATAAAATGACGATATCTTATAAATGCCCTTCGTGTGGTGCAAATTTGTCTTTTGACGCAGATGAGCAAGTCATGACTTGTTGGTTCTGCAACGCACACATTGCGCCTGAAAATATCGTATCGTCATCTATCATTCATACTGAAACGCAGGCACAAAAGAATGAAGACATATTATCTGAACCGGATACCGACATTGATGCTGCAATATTTCCCCGGGTCTCGTTACCTAAAACGAGAGCTGTTCACATAGAAGAGAGAGCTTCGCTGTACAGCAACGAAGAAGCAAAACAATACTTATGCAGTAACTGCGGTGCAAAGGTCGTTACAGATCACAAAACGATATCAACGGTATGCATGTATTGCGGGTCCTCTGCAATCATATCTGAACGTATGTCCGGCGAGAAAAAGGCAGATTACATTATTCCTTTCAAAATAAGCAAAGAAAAGGCTCAAAAACGCTTTTTGGCCTGGTGTAATGGCGGATTATTGACTCCGGCTCATTTTGCCGATCATAACAACATGGATAACATGACCGGCCTCTATGTCCCCTTTTGGTTGTGTGATGTAGATGCTTATCTTTCGATTCGAGGGAAAGGCAGCAAGATTGAATTAGCGGACGACATATTCATGAAAAATGCCTTTGTATCGGATTATCGATTATCCTACGATGAAGACCTGTCTTGGGAGAGAATTCCCGTTGGCGGGGCGTCGAAGTTAAATGATCAAGTGTTAATCGAATTGGAACCATTTGATTATGCGGATCTTGTTTTATTTAACATGCAATATCTTTCCGGATTTTTCGCAGATTGTCCGGATAGAAGTGTCGAGGATAGTCAGTCGGTGATATATCAAAGAATTACTGAGGACATGGCAAAGGCATTTGCTGATTCCGTCAGTGATTATCGCGATGTCTCTATATCTTACGATAAAGGTTATGCGATGATTAGTAACGCAGCATTATCGCTCATGCCGGTCTGGCTCCTGAGTGATAAGTCCGGGTATAATTTTGTCATGAATGGTCAGACCGGAAAAATTAGAGGCGAGCCTCCGTTCAGTAAAAAAAGAGCTGTTTCTCTTTTTCTGGCGTTATTGCCAATTTTTATGTTCCTTGTTCGTATAATATTTTTGGGTCTGTTCGGCTGAGGAGAGTGGTATGCTTTTGAGATTTTTCGGAAATGGAATCGGCAAGTTGTATAAATTTATCAACAACAAACTCATCTCGGCCCATGATTCCTTCTGGATTCGGTTGACGAGCAATCACATTAATTTGTGGCCAATTATTCTTATTGTGTCCGGGATTTTTTTCGTTCTTTGCTTTGTTCTTGGAAACGACACGGAGCATCCGGTTATTCTTACTATAATTTCAATTGTTTTGCCGCCGATATTGTCCGGGTGGTTTGTTAGAAAACTCATCTTCATTACGAAAATAAGGAACAGTTTATCGATTGAAACACACCGCTATCATGAGCCGGTTTTGAGGAGTGGAAATAAATCCGATGATAAAAATTCATAATGACATATTCCAAAGACCTGTCCGAGGCTAAATTGGACATGAATTTGGATTTCGCGGTGTTACGAATTTGCACCGGTTTGCGGATGTTTTTAGCATAGATATTTTGAGTGCACATTTATGCCTCGCTATCAGAAACAGCGCGGCATTTCTATTTTTTTACCGATAATTGTGACATATATATCCTGTTAATGAAGCAATTTATAGGTGTCAGACGGAGGCAATGCAAATATTAATAATATT
>JAAYBI010000032.1 GCA_012718915.1 Clostridiaceae bacterium | reverse complement strand
CGGCGTTCTCGCCTACATTCCCCCGCTTTTTCTGATTGGTTTTCTTACATCCAAGAACGATGAATTCATTATGTTCCATGTCAATCAAGGCCTGACATTAACCCTGGCAGCATTCGTCATCGGTATCGCATCCGGAATTATCTCTGCGATTCCTATCATCGGCTTCATCGGATACATCACAGGATCGTTGATTGGATTAGCTACAACTGTATTAGCCATTATGGGCATCATCAACGTTGTTAACAACCAGATGAAGGAGCTCCCGGTCATTGGCCAGATTCGTCTGATCAAGTAATTCCTGATCAACCCGGATTCGGAGAATCCTACCACACAGTAAATACCACAAGCCTGTTACGGACGCACGACTCGATCGGCACGGAGCAGGCTTGTTGTTATTTCAGCCATCGACACCGTGCGGATTTTTCGAATCGGCAAGTCGATGCCATATCGTTCTAAACTTTCGCCACAAGCTTTGACCACAACTTCCATGTCACAAAGTATTTCGAAAAACCGCAAAGCCTTTGATCCTTTTTCGAACAACAGCACCCCGCGATGATAGACCAGCACCTCATCCGGAAGTTCCTGATGGTTGCAGACACGCTCAAGAAAATGCATCATCAACTCTCGTCCGTGCGGCTCATCCCCGACACCGACCGCATCAGAAGACAATGCCACCACCGTCACGCCCGATCGACGGACTTCATCATAGGCCGCGAGCATCACCTCGAGATCCGGTTCTTTTTCGCGAAAAATCGGATCCGAAACCGCTATGCCCGGTGAACTGGTGTTGTGATAATAGAAATCTTCAAAATCAACCATGATTAACCATCCGCCCCCGTCAGTAGATCCATGGACCTCGGAATGGCATCCTTTGCATTGCCCCAAGGCATATCTTTGTTGCGATAATCAAACTTAAGTGTAAAGCGATGCACATCATCCGTCAGTTCATCAAAACCCGTCTGATAAGCCGCAACCAGATCCGGCACAAACGTCGCCGCTTTGTTCTGCGACAAATGCTTCGCAGCGCCGCGCAACAAAAATGCCGTATGCTTCATACAGTGCGCTTTCACAGATGAAAACGATTTTCTGAAAGCCTCGTCTTCAAAGTACATCCAGAAGATAACATCCAAGTACCGCGCCATCGTAAACGCCACCTTGTCACAGACAATGCAGGAATCCACACGCTGCGAAAAAGTATCCGCCATATCCTCCAAACGCTTTTTGTAATCGCCGTCCCGGCCCTTCAGAAGTGACCGACCGTTGGGGGCCAAGGATGCGAGCGGCGCCGACAAGTCGGAACTCACCTGAACCAAGTGTGTATGAATCATCAAGCCTAAGCCCAGACGATTGATTTCGGCAGCGTACATTTTCGTGAAGTGTCGACGACAAAATCCATGTTTGTTCGTTGCTATCCGGGTGTCCGGCTCCATGAGAGACGCCCCGAGAAAATATTCCAGTGTGGACTTCTCAATATCGGCCTCCAATCGGCATAATGGGCACGCGCAACCGGACTGATAGGCATCGTTAACCGGAATGGTGTAAATTTTTTCTTTCATAATTGGTTATGCTCCCCGTCTCCATAATTTATCCGTGCGACGATTGGAAAATGTCAGTTTATGTCACGTGAACCAACCGCTTGGCCCGAACATCAATCGCGACCGTGTTGATTGAGGAATATTCTTCGATATATCTTCCGATTCGTTCCTGTGACTCCTGTAAAACTTCTTGCGCATTGTATCCGTATACCAATGCCAAATCGACACTCAGCGCAAAACCGTAGACTCTCTTTTCGGTGCGAAAACGAACCACATCGTGAACACCCGGAATACGTCTCAAAATAATGCGCACTAAATCCAGAAGTGCTTCATCGGAAATCGAATACGAGCCCAAACTCGAAAACGTCGGACGAACCATGGTGCGCTCGGAATCCGGTGCAAACGGTGCCAAACCTTTTTCTTTGTCTAATCTGCGTCTCAATCGGTTGAGAGGGTCTGCGAAATAGCCCGAAAACTCGTGCTTTATCTCCATGCTTGGAACCGGAATGGTGTGAAGGCCTTCCGAAAGACGCGTGTGCTTTGCCAGCTGCATTTCGGCCTCAGAACTTATGTCTTCGATACGAATCAACATAGCAGGCTGCGGCAACCACAAGTTCTTGCAAATCTTTTCGAGCATGGCATCTGATGTTCCGAGAATCATCAATGTGGTCGGTTGATGCTCTGCCAAAGCACGCCGCATAACTGCGGACCGGCTCTCGTCAGCAAACAGGGCCTGCCGAACCGACTCAAGCTTCGTCGCAGCTTTTTTCGCAGATGAACCCGCGACGATTCGGCTCCCGTTAATCAGGAGCCCGTCGTCAATAATGTAATATATGGCGTTATCTCGGGCAACCTGAATGGCGCGGGTACTCTTTCCCGTGCCCGAAGATCCGATAAAAGCAACGATTGTAATTTCGGCTAATCGCTCTCTGAGTGCGGTCTCGCTATTCAACGAATCATCTGACTGTTTCTCCGCGCGACTATGAGCGATGTTGTCACCGATTTTCTCGAAACGCTTCAATGTTGCCATTAACTCAGGAATCAGAACCCCTCTCTTGAGAAGGGTCTGAGGCTCAGCACCCGCCTGTGCGTCTTTTGCCTTGTCCTTATCCGGATTCATTTTCTTGTGATCCAAGACACATCCCTCGCCTTAAGACATTCTGTCGAATTCGTGAAAACGACTCAGTTATCCCAATTGTGATAGACATCCTGAATATCGTCATTCTCTTCCATCTTTTCCAATAGACGCTCAAGTTGAATATTCGCCTGTTCGTCTTCAACGGTTACAGTGTTAATCGGTGCCGGCCCATGGGCTGTATCCGCAAAAGCGTAACCCTTTGCTTCGAGTGCATCCTTTACCATATAGTAATCATCGTAAGACGTAATCACTTCATAATAATCTTCTTCAACAAGAAAATCCTGCGCACCGGCCTCAAGCGCATCCATCATCACCTTTTCCTCGTCATCAAAGGCTTCCGAATCGATAATGATTGAACCCTGCTGCTGAAACATAAACGCGACACTACCCGAAACGCCCATGTTGCCGCCGTATTTATCAAAAATATGACGCACATCACCGGCGGTCCGATTGCGGTTATTCGTCAATGCACGAACCATAATCGCCACACCGGCCGGACCGTAACCCTCGTATACAATCTCTTCATAATCATCACCGTCATTGGAGCCGGAAGCCTTCTTGATTGCACGACTGATATTGTCGTTGGGCATATTGTTAGACTTCGCCTTCGCAATCGCATCCTTCAGACGGGAATTCGACTCAGGATCCGCTCCTCCCTGCTTGACGGCAATTGCAAGCTCCTTGGCCATCTTGGTGAAAATAGCACCCTTGACCGAATCCGAAGCCTCTTTTCGACGCTTAATGTTGCTCCACTTGGAATGACCTGACATAAAAAACCTCCGTGTTGTCCTTTTAATAAGTATATTATATCATGACCCGCGATCAGAATACCCCACCCGAAAGAGCGGCAAACGAAAGCCACGCAAAGCCCGCCGTGACTAGTCCGATATAGCGAACAGATCGGTCGACCACAAAAATCGCTCGGAATAATACGTAAGCCATTGCAACCGGTAACGCGACCGGAAACCCTAAAACAAAACCCAGGACCAATACCAAGGCATCCGACAAACGCACCGCATACCGTTGTGGCGAAAAATAGGACCGGAAGCCTCGAAGTCTTAGCGCCGACAGACGATAAGCCGCTTCGTTATCCGTCGCCACATCTCCGGTGAAAAATACGGATAACAATACAGCCAGACCGCATACGCTGGCACCTAACGCCGCCGAAATCAATATTTTTCCGGCAACCGGACTTTCGAAAAACAGCAACGCGAATCTCAACAATCCGATAACGGCCACCGCCAGTACCGAGCCCTTAAGGCCTTTACCATGATCGAATTGAACCATGCTCGTCACAATCAGCACCGAACCTAACACTAATAACATCAAAAGCTTAATCATATTAATGACGTGCTCTGTCGAAAAATCATACCAGGGCAGGAAAATCCAATTCGTTCTCAACAGTGCTGCGGAAAGAAACACCATCCCGGTCATACCTTCGATCTTCGCATATCGGGACGCGATCGGCGAACCGCAATATCTGCACTTGCCTTTCAAAAAAAGCCAACTAAAAACCGGAACCAAATCCCTCACACCTAAATTGTGCCCACAATCCATGCACATCGAATGCCCCTTGGCGACATTTCGTCCAGCCGGGATCCGATAAATACATACATTTAAAAAACTCCCGATGATTAATCCCAAAAGGCCGATATAAACGATAAAAAGCAGCGAGATAATCGTTTCAGGTTGAGACATTATCGAGACCGCCGCCTGCGCAGAAACCTCCAAAGGATCTCTCGTATTCTGAATTAAGCCCCAAACGAGCTTTGCCATCTTATCATCCTCCATAAAAACATTCGGAGATTCTTGCCGAAAATCGAGAAATAACTACGCTTCAGCGCATAACTCACTCAGTAGATAATACTCGAATAAGATAAGTTTGGCATCTTTTTTCATAAAAAATAATATATCAGAAAGTACAGCCGACAAAAAAATTGTATAATTTATCCCAAAAGTTAAAATATTTTTGCAAAACAGTTCTATATGGTGTATTAT
>JAAYBI010000031.1 GCA_012718915.1 Clostridiaceae bacterium | reverse complement strand
CTTGGCGGTAATCTTGCGGTCTCGGCGATGACCATCATTCAATCGGTATTAATGTTTACGATTATGCCGGTGATTGGTGTGGCTCAGGGCGCTCAACCGATTATCGGATACAATTACGGCGCGGGCAATTTCGCTCGTGTACGCAAAGCATATTTTGCGGCTGTAGGATTTGCATCGGTGATTTCGGTGTCGATTGCGGTATTCGTCGCATTAAAAACGTCTTTAGTAGCTTCGCTTTTTTCCAATGATGCGCAGCAGATTGCACTGGCGACGGTTGGCATGCGCAAGAGTTTTCTCTTGTTGCCGGCGGCAGGCTTTGTGGTCATTTCATCACACTATTATCAGAACATTGGCCGTTCGGTCATCTCTCTGGTATTGACGGTTCTTCGACAGGCGTTGTTCTTAATTCCTCTATATTTCATACTGTCTCATTTTTGGGGATTGGATGGATTTTTCTATTCGATGCCCGTATCCGACGCGCTCTCGCTGGTCTTGGCAGTCATCTTGATTGTGATTGAGCTCAAGACCTTGGGACGCAAGATTGCGCAAAAAAACCTCTCTCCGGGCGTCTAGGGAAGATGCCATCAATCTTCAAAGCCATATGAACATGCGAATACTACCGTGAAAACCGGTTATCTTTCGTCGCAGCATAAAGACCAATGCTTAGCGCAATCGGGAGATTAAGACTATCAATATCACAGCTATGAAGAATTTGCACCGGCGTCCCGATACTTGCGAAAAAATCCGGAAGACCGGTAGCTTCGTTGCCGAAAACCAGCGAAAACGTCTCGGGCATCGCTACTTCGCGCAAATCAATTGACGCGGCATTAAGCATGAACGGATAAATCGGACGATTCGGAAAAGCAGACATATATTCACCAAAATTATCAAAATGACTAAATCTAAGCCGGAACAGTGAGCCCATGGAGGCCCGTACGGTTTTCGGGTCGAAAAGATCCGCTGCCGGCGTAATCATTGCAATATCCGGCAAGCCGAAACCGACGGCACTACGGATTATTGTACCCAGATTGCCCGCATTTGAAGGGTTAACCAATACGATATGAGGCGATCTCCCGTCGATGGGCGCAGTAAATTTTTCGAATTCGGCGATGACAAAGCAATTCTCTTTCTGAGAGAGGATTCGAAAAGCCTTGTCATTGGTCTCAATGGCTATGGATGTCGAGGCTTGCTCAATCAGCTCGTGAATGGTTGAAATAACTTCTTGCGAATTAAGCTTACTGTGGAGGAACACACGGCGGACGCAATCCGGTCTCGTCTTGAGCAACTCAATACTAAGCGTCGCGCCGAGGGCGTAGGACGTGTTGTCATCTTTATCGTATCGTCTGATGTTACTCATAGAACCCTCCTATCTATCTTTCCTATTATACAAAAGTACAAAGTTTTTTCTTCTTGTTTTTCGTATTTCACGAAAAAACCGACCCCCTGACGTGCGATCGAATAATATTCGGATCGTCTTATCAAGAAAAAACCGACCCCCTGATGTGCGATCGAATAATATTCGGATCGTCTTATCAAGGCGTCGGCTCCTATAGTCGGAATTTATTTAGCAGAACGATATTACCATTCAAGTCTTAGAATGCTATTAGTTTGTCATTCTAGAGGCGAAGACGTGTCGTTAATCGGAGAAAGAAGTCTTCGACCAGACGAAAAACGTTTGTTAATCGGACAATGATCGGTCATTCGACAGGCGAAGACGTGTCGTCCGAAGCGGCAGGAGATGCTGCTGTGTTCGCCGGGGCGACTGCGTTTGGCGCAGTATTCGTCGTGGATGCGGTCTTTGCGGCTGCGAGTTTCTTAGCCTTGCGGCGTTTTTTCGAGCGCAGTCTGAGGATGACGATCAAGATAATGATAGGGGTAAGGAATATCGCAAGCGGAATGACGATTGTGCTGAGCCCGATGAGGATAGAAGCAAGGAAATTGACAGTGGCGGCAAAACTGTTCTTGAAGGCCTTTTCGATGCGGTCGCGAACATATTTGAAGGAGTAGCGCTTGATCACATCTTCGTCCGGGTCGACCTTGGGATCTAGGGGCACAGGCTTTTCTGAAATGGTTACAGTAACGGTCGAGTAGTCAACGGCGCTGTCGAGATATCTTAACCGACCTTCATATTGCTCAATTTCTTGCTGCACATAGTTCAATTCATTGCGAACAAGAAGGATGTCTTCGATTCGGATCGCATCTTCCATTATCGCGAGAAGCTGTATTTCTTGAGCGCGGGCGTTCTTGAGGCGCGACTCGATATCGATATATTCTTCGGTGACATCTTGGCTCTGAAGATTTGAATTCTCGACCTCACCAAGGCTACCGACCAAATCGGTAAATTCATTAAGACGTTCGGGAGGGATGCGTACCGTGATAACAGCATAACGTTCATCATCATAATTATTGAAGCTTGATCCGGAAACATAACCGCCGGCAGCAATGGCCGACTGAGCGATGTTGTCCATGGCGCTGTCCGCATCCTTGACAAGGATGGCGATGCTTGCGGTGTAAATGATTTTCGAGTTATTCGATTTTGTGACACCGAGTTCATCCGGTGCGGCGGCCGGGTTTTCCTGATACATTTCGCCGCTGGATTCGTCATAGATGATTTCCGGTGCGATAAAGGCATCCGCACTTTTGTTCTCTGCGTTGCTTAATTGAGATCGCATCATAGAATCGTCCACATCCACTGATTCCATTTTCGCTGCGGAACATGCGGATATGGCCATGATGGATGCAAGTATAAATGTCATGACTGCAATCGTTTTCTTTTTCATATGTTTTCCTTCTTTCAAATTTATAGTTCCGATATATGCGCGGAGAGGGGAAGTCGGTATTACAAGAAGTCATCACAAAATGTGGCAAGATGTCGGCCGCTTCTCTCGGACAATAAATAGACGAATGTGATACGGGTTTTGTTGCATCGTTCATTTTGGCATGTGATAGGGCAGGTCGGATCGCTTTTTGTGCTT
>JAAYBI010000030.1 GCA_012718915.1 Clostridiaceae bacterium | reverse complement strand
TGCGACAAATCATTTAGAACACGCGAGCATTACGACTTATCCCAATTTGGAGAATTTTTTCTCGAAGCGAAAAGGTTTGTTTTTTTACCTGACCCGGTACGGCAAAAAAGCGCCGTCAGATATCGATTTTCATTCTCCGGAGGGGGATATATATCTCGTCTTCGGGAAAGAAAGCACGGGCCTTCCTTATAATCTCTTGAAAGATAATCTCGAAGTCTGTTTTCGCCTGCCGATGACACCGGAAGCAAGAAGTCTCAACCTTTCAAATTGTGTCAGCATTGTACTTTATGAGGCACGTCGGCAACAAGGATTTCCGGGCATGTCTTTTCTCGAAGTTCAGAAGGGCGAAAACTTTCTGGAATCCTTCGATATTTAGGATAACCGAGCATCACAAATTGGGCGACATGATGAGAAAGCACGCACCGATGACCATCATCAATGCGTGCTTTTCGGGTATTTTCAAAATGTATATTCTTGCGCGGGGGAGCGTAAGCGGTGAAAGAATCGCATGATTTATTTCACACCGTAAAAACACTTGTCGATATGTGATTGTTCCAATCCGGGTTTGCGCTTGGTTGCAAGTCCAACAACTGCAAGAACAATAATTGAAATGGGTAATGCGATGAGGATGCTGTCGACTTGCGATAATTTTTCAAGAGAGGTTCCGGCGAATAGATGATTCTTTCCAAAAATACGGACACAGAGTCCGATGACCGTTGCATTCTTGCCGTGGAAAAAAAACAGCCACAAGACGCTGACAAAGGCTCCGGTTACGACACTTGAAATGGCCGCAACCTTTGAAACACTGCGAATATATAGGGAAGCGAAATAGGTCGGAAGGAACGAAGCCGCACAGAGTCCAAAGAATACGGACGTCGATTGGGCAATCATTCCGAAGGTTGCATCCACTTCATTGCCGACATAAGCCAAAACGGCAGTGACAACGATTGCGACCAAAACACCGGCGCGTGTAAGCAACACGGACTTATTCCTGATGCCAAGGCCTTTTTCAAAAAAGTCTCTGCCAAAAGAGGTGCCAACCGCATGGAAGAGGGAGCTCAGGGTTGACATTGCTGCGGAGAGCAATACGAGCATAAACACGGTTCCAAACCAATCGGGCAGGTACGTCTTTAAGAATAACGGGATGATGCCGTCGATACCTCCGGCCCCCGATGCGGTCAGAGCCGTTTGTCGGGTATCATCAAAGAAAAAGACGTTGGACAAAGCACCAACCGTGAAAGCGACGCCGGTTGCGAACAATATAAATACGCCGCCGGAGACCACAGCTCGGTTGAGTTCACGATTGCTTTTTACAGTCATAAATCGGACGGCCAATTGGGGTTGGGCAAGAACGCCGATTCCGACACCGAGAACGATAGAAGATACAATCGACCACCAATAAGGGGAATTGAAGGCGGGCATTGAAGTCCAACCCCGAAAACCGTTTGCAGCCATGCTTTGCGTCTGCTCCATGACTTCGGGCTGACGATATAGGTCGGTAAGTCGAGTATGGGCCTCGGCCATTCCGCCAAGTTTTGAGTAGACAAAAATCAGAAGAAATGCCATACCGCCGAACATAATAATACCTTGAAATGCGTCAGAATACATGACGCCCTTTAGGCCACCCATCGATACGTATACGGCCATTAAGATGACAAAGAAAAATAAAGTGGTGTTGTAGTTTATACCGAACTGTGCAGAAAGAAAATTTACCGCACCTTTGAGAACTGCCGCAGTATATATCGGCATAAATATGAAGATGACGATAGCTGCAAATGCCTGGATAAATCGGGAGTTGAAGCGCAGACCTAACAACTCGGGAAAGGTATGAGCATCGAGATTGCGGCCCATTTTACGCGTGCGTTTCCCAAAAAAGACAAAGGCGATAAATACACCGGCGAAAATATTAAGAAACGTGAGCCACAACAGAGACATGCCGAACATTCCGGCTTGTCCGCCGAATCCGACAATCGCTGAGGTGCTGATAAATGTCGCGCCATATGATAATGCCATAATGATCGGATGAATTTGTCTGCCGGCGAGCAAATAGTCGCTGGCATTTTTGGTGCCCTTGTAGCCGGAATAAGTCAGCCAGCCCAGGATCAACAAGTAAATGACCGTGACAATAATTTGAAATACCATACTACCCTCCTGATTTTTAGACTAAAGTTTCTCTTCAACGTGCCTTTCTTCTTCAGCCCAAGTCTGAGCCTCGGAAATTTCCTCGTCTTCTTTGTCCATGCCTTTGTTCCAGTTGACGAGACCATAGACAACACAAAGGATTGTGCTGCCGATACATAGTAGATACACCAGTGCAATCCAAAAATCGGGAATGCCAAAGAACATAAGATGCCTTCCTTTCTACATGGTCGTTTCGGACCGTACGGCAACGCGATGACGGATGCCGCGACTACAGGTACTACAATGGGGTCATCCACTTGACAATCCCACAGGTTGATAGTAAATCCGCAAGTACTTGCATTTCAAGAATGCATAGAGCATAGTATGACAAATTGCACAAGAAAGTGCGAAATAGGTATAAAATATAGTCTATAAATGATAGAGGGAAGAATAATCACCTATGGATAAACGCAATAATCATCAGTGGCAACGCTATTTGCCGAAACTTACGGAGCTCTTTTGGATCAGTCTTTCAATTTTGTTTTATGAAATCGTTTTCGCCATTTATTACCGAAATCTACCTTCCGGCTACGTCCCGTTATTTTCTATAGCGTTTGGGTTGTTTTTCGGTGCCTTGGCCATGGTGCCACCTCACCCCCGCGCTCGAATCATTCTCCAGGGTGTATTTACCGGTGTTGTAGGTTTTATCTATATAGCACAGGTGGTCTATCATCGCATTTTCGGAACGCTGTTCATTGTCAATTCGCTCCAAGGCGCCGATGATGCCATGTATTTCGCGGATGTGCTTTTCATATCGATTTTCAAAAGCTTGCCTATTATCGCATTGTTCTTTGTCCCGATGGTTGTATTTTTTATTGTTGCGCGTAAGTATATCCGTCGCAGCAAGCATACGGCGGTTTCGGTGGTTGCGGCGATCTGCACGGCAATTATTATCACAGTATTCACCACCGGTCTGGTTGTATTTGACAACAGTGGCGCAGTCAGCCCGAGGCGTCTATATCTCTCTGAGTTTTCGGACGAACTTGCCTCGCGGCGGTTTGGCCTATTGCAAACGATGACTTTAGATCTTCGGTTCAATGTTCTGAAAATTCAATTCACAATAGAGGAAGAGGTTGTATTGGATGACATAGTGGTTGAAGAGTCATTTGCTTCGCCATCCACAGAAATCAATCCTTCCGAGACCGTTAATGCGTCTTCGACTGCTTCTGAACCTTTAGAGACAACAATTCCGACCGAAACAGAGCCGGAGCCGATTGTTTATGAACCGAATATACTCAACATCACATTTCCTGCGGACGAGACGGATACAACGCTTGCGGATATGAATGCATATTTTTCGGCAAAAGAGCCTTCGATGCAAAATGAATACAGCGGTCTTTTTGAAGGAAAAAACCTCATACTCATTACTGCAGAAGGTTTTTCGAAATATGTTATCGATCCCGAGCTTACGCCTACACTGTATATGATGGCTAACGAAGGTTTTGTCTTTAATAATTTCTATACTCCGGTGTGGGGTGTCAGCACATCAGACGGAGAATACGTCGCGACGACCGGACTGATTCCGAAATCCGGGGTCTGGAGTTATTCGTATATATCCGACAATGAGATGCCATTTGCGTTTGGCAATCAGTTTGCAGCGAAGGGTTATATCAGCAAGGCATACCACAATCATACCTACACATATTACAACCGGCACAAATCGTATCCGACGATGGGATATGATTACAAAGGTATCGGAAACGGCGTGGACGTCAAGAAGACCTGGCCGGAATCGGATCTCGAGATGATTCAGGTGACAGGGCCTGAATTCATCGGCAATCAACCGTTCCATGTCTATTTTATGACGGTGAGCGGCCATTTGCGGTATAGTTTTTCAGGTAATTTTATAGCCGCTCAAAATAAGGCCCTGGTAGAGCAACTGGATAAATCCTCAGCAGTTAAGGCGTATTATGCCTGCCAGATGGAGCTTGATTTTGCGATGGCGGAACTGATCCGACAACTGGACAATGCCGGACAACTCGAAAATACGGTCATCGCAATCAGTTCGGACCACTATCCATATGGACTGGAAGAAGAACAATACAACGAATTGGCAGGACACGACCTTGAAAAAACCTTTGAAATGTACGAAAATTCATTTATTCTCTGGTCGGCATCCATGCCGTCCCCGATCGTGGTTGATACTTATTGTTCAAGTCTTGATATCGCGCCGACACTGTCAAACCTGTTCGGTTTGCCCTATGATTCAAGGCTCTATGCCGGAACGGATATTTTATCGGATTCAGAGAAGTATGTTGTGTTCAAGGATCGGAGTTTTATCAACGGTTCATTTATGTATGATGCCGGTGCCAAAAAAGTCATCAAACTGGTCGATGAGGACTTGACGGAAGATCATCTTAAGGAAGCGATAGAGCATGTCAATGACATGTTTAAGTATTCTTCAAAAATCATTGAAAAAGACTATTACGGTTATATTTTGACGGAGGACTGGCGTAATCAGCAGACTTGATTTTTGCCGTTGTTTTTCGCCTCGTAGAGTTTTTGATCCGCTTGCTGGACGATATCCATCGCATCGACTTGCTCGTCGTAGGTTGCCGTTCCGACGCTGATTTTCAGAGTGATATCTTTGCCGTCACGTGTCAGAGGGGTCGAGGCGATTGTCTTTCTCAACCGTTCTCCGAGCTCCTTCGCGCCTTTGATATCGGTATCCGGCAGAATAATGGCATATTCGTCTCCGCCGTAACGAAAAACGTAGTCTGAAAGACGCGTTTGGGCGCGCAGTAATTGCGAGACATGACGGATTGCTATATCTCCGAAAACATGGCCGTATTCGTCGTTGATGTATTTGAAATCATCAATATCAATCAATACGAGGCTGAAACTTGACGCATAACCTCTGCCGCGTACACGCGAAAATATCTTCATGGTCTTCGATAAGGTATCGTAAAAGTGTCTGCGATTGTAAAGGCCTGAGAGTTCGTCTATGACGGACAGTTCCTTGAGCTTGGTGTTGAGCGCTTCGTATTCGCGATTGACCAGCTCAAGCTCTTTCTCGGCCTTTTTCAGGTCAGTGATATCGCGAGTGGTTCCCCATGTGCCCAATATCTGACCGTCGTCGTCATAGAGGGGGTACTTTGAAGCCGAAAACCAGACCACCTCGCCGTTATCCTTGATCCAACGCTCGATTCGCCCGATAATCGGTTTGCCGGTTCTCATGATTTCTTCTTCATCTCTTCGAGCGCTCTCTGCAAAATCGCGCGGATAAAGATCGTAATCGCTCTTGCCTATCAATGCCCTCGGATCTTCCAGACCAAACTGGCAGACATGGGCTCGGCTGTTAAAAAGGAAGCGGGAATCCTTATCTTTGAAATATATCGTATCCTGAGAATTCTCCATTATGGTCTCGATAATCTTGGTCTGAGAGAGAACGCACGCTTCGAAAGCTGATGCTTCATTATCTTTGTTGGCCATATGCACCTCCAAGTGCGAGTCGGGATATTCTTTACATACATTATATACCTAGGGAAGTGGCGAATTATATCATAAGATAATAAAGATGATGAGAAGCGTCAGAGCAATCAATCCAAAAGCACACAAAAACAAGTGAATGCGAGCAAGGGATGAGTCGCTGAGACCTTCCGGTAAATAGCGACGGAATCTTTCAAATATATTGGCGCATACATTTGTGATTCCGGTCAAGAATGTCGGTTCTACGACCTTTTCGGATAATATTCGCGCATCCGGCACGCCCGGAGTCTGATCGCCGAAAATGCAGGAGTCGTCTTTGACATCATTAAATCCGGATAGTGACGGAGAATAACTGATGTGAGACTGCGAAAGCCTCACCGGATTACTGCCATCCTCAGAATTCATCAGATTGTCTTCGTGTGCAGAAGGTGTAGCCTTCCAAATCGGTGTAGACGAACGGTATGACATTCTTATCGGGCCATCCTCTCCATCGATGGAAGATGCAGAAGATAAGTCAGAGATCGAATTAGTCGGCTCGTCTAATTTATAATTGCGTTGACTCATTCAAGCACTCCTTGTTGTCTGTTCGAAATATTATAGCATTCGTGAGCACGAATATGAATATTTTCCCCTTTTAGTAAATTTGCACGAATACTATAAAAAAATCAAGAGATAATAGGATATAATATACACAAATAAATCAGACGTTTTATGATCGGTTTTGTCTGAACGTAGTTTCCGGACATTCTTTGTGGATCGCAAAACATGACGAGGTAATCGATGAAGACAATTATTTTAGATCAGAAAACGCTTTTCTATGCTTCGTCTGAAGAAAAAGAACGGCACACCGTAAAACAGGTTGGTCAAGTATTTATTTCTGAGAACGAACCGAGAAACACACTGCTGGATCGATTTGATTTGTTAAGGGCGGGGGCGCGGGAGAACTTGGATTTTTTAAGAAAAAATGGTTACCGTGTGCTTCTTCATACGGATCTTACGATTCGAGATACCAAGGCATTATTGGCCAATGCGGTGTTAGAGCATGCTGTCTCGGAGGTTATTACGACCCGATCAATTCGGGATAAGTTGGACGGAATCGTTTGGGGCAAGGATGATGAGGATTTAGCGTTGGCTGTGTTTGAAGATGCTAAATTGATTCAAATAGCTCAAGAAGCGGGCTTGCCGACGGCCGCGATTGTCAGAGATCGCCGAGAGGGCAAAAATTTCGCTACGCTTCATATTGATGAATACGATGAGATTGACGACGCCGTTTATCAGGCAGAAGTGATATTTAAGATTGCATTTGCGATTGCCAACAAACCGGGATGTCGAATTGTCGGACTGGATGGCATGGACTTGGTCGGCAAGGCATTTTTCGCACACAAATTAGTGGCCTTTCTTCGTGCTTTGGGCGTTTCGGGCAAAATTCTCAAGCTCTCCGACTTTAAGAACCCGGTAGAGGTCACTTACGCAGGAGAAGATATTGTAGAAGCCTATTATTTTCATGCGTTTAACTGCAATAAGCTCATTGAAGAGATATTGGAGCCAATTCGATCTGAAGGGGTAATTGACAAGACTTTGATTTATTTCTCGGAGGAGAGCGGTCCGGTCGGTAGGGAGCGCCAATATAAGATCGACAAAAATGATATATGTATCCTTGAGGGCGTTCATATGTACAGAGAGCCGCTGATTGATTATTTTGACATGAAAATATATCTCTTCATGGATGGTCAAGAAGCTAAGCATCGCGCTTTGGTGCGTGACATATATTCCGGAAACGAGCCGCTGGCTGACGAATACGAAAAGAAGCAATTGCCCGCTCAAAAAATGTATTCTTCAAGGTATTCACCGATTGATCTTTCGGATTTTGCTGTTGATAATACACAATACAGAAGACCTTATATCGTGTAAGTGATTGGGAGAAGAGGTTATGAGTCAGAAATATATTTTGTCCTGCAATCAATGTGCTTATTCTTCTGTTTTTAAGATCGGAAGAAGCTCAGACCAAGACGCTTGGCAGATAAAAATCAAAGACCAGATCCTTTCGAACCATTTTGGTGAAGAAACAAAGCTCTTTCTGGAAAATCATCCGGACGTCAAGATTAATGCGTTTTGGGCAGTTTATACCTGTCCTTCCTGCGGTCGAATTCGACAACGGGTACGGATGCGGATGCAAAGCGGAGAGAAGACTTTTGCATACCGCAATTATTGTGATGATTGTGGCGCGCGAATGGCTCAGGTCAGTGATATTTTACACGTGCATTGCCCGTCCTGTAAGCAGCCGCTCAAAGTAGAGTCTATCTGACCCGACACGGACAGTGCGATTCATTCAATATGTCTTATTTTATGGAGGATAGACATCATGTATCGTCATTTTAAAGTATCCGTTTACTGTACCGTTTTTGATCTCCTCAATATCAATGATTTGGATGAATTCCGTGAGACATTTTCCGCATTTACAAAGCATGTGCATGTGGATCATGTTTATCTTGAGACGTATCGGAGTCGCGTTCGCATAGACCCGAATCGAATGAGAGAATTCATCACATTCTTTACTTCCATGGGTATCCGTGTTTCGGGCGGTATCACACCGACGCGGGATGAGCGTTTGAATCGATTTGGCTTTTCTTCTCTATGTTATTCCGACCCTGAAGATTTGGAATTACTCAAAGACGTCTGTGCGATGACAGCGGGAATTTTTGACGACTTTATATTAGATGACTTCTTTTTTGACAATTGCCGCTGCGAAAGATGCATTGAGCAGAAGGGCGACCTGAGTTGGGCTGATTTTCGCTGTGATCGCATGAAAAAGATTTCTGAAGATTATGTTATAGCGTCTGCCAGGAAGGCGAATCCCGATGTAAAAGTAACGATCAAGTACCCTAATTGGTATGCGTCATATCATCACACCGGCTATTGTCCGGAAGCGCAGAAAGATATTTTTGATTTCATATATACGGGCACTGAGACAAGGGATAGCCGGATGACTCAGCAGCACTTGCCCAAATACCTGAGTTACTTTCTGATGAGGTATATGGAGAATGTTAAGCCGACGATGAATCTCGGGGGTTGGTTTGATCTTTTCGAATGTGCCGGCAATCCTCTGGATTATTCCCGTCAGATTCTGTTAACTGCATGGTCGAGGCCACAGAGTATGACTTTCTTTTGTTTGGGCATGCTCCTGGCTTCTGAGTATCGAGCGTTTATCCCGATGGCGGGGGAAGCCCTTTCCTCGGCAGATCAAATTCTTGATTGTTTAGGGACGCCTTTGGGGATTCCGAGTTATGTGCCGTTCGCTTCAGATGGCGAGAACTATATCCATAATTTCTTAGGGATGAGAGGTTTTAGTTTTGAACCGACACCACACTATCCTGCGGACTCCGAAGTGGTGTTTTTATCTGAGTGTGCTGCCAAGGATCCTTTGATTATTGAGTGCATTTGTCAATCTCTGAATAAAGGCGCGGATGTTGTTTGTACTTCGGGATTAGTTGCACGAATTCAGGATAAGGGCTGGAAATCCATTTCTTCAATGACCGTTTCAAACCGCCACTTGTCGACGAACATTTTCGCTTCGGCCGAAAATGCTTTGGCTTACGGGCCTTACGCGATAGCAAATTCGCACGTTCAACTACCGATAATCGAATATGCGACGAATGATGAGTGGGTGCTCTCAGCCGGTATTGGGCAAGAAACCTCTGCCCCGATTGTTATCGGTGTTAATTATGGTCGAGGGCGATTGTTTGTGTTTAATGTGCCGGAAGATTTCGGACAGATATATTCGTTGCCGGAAGCTGTAATCGAGCCGCTTCGCGAAGCGCTGGCGGTTAATGATGTTGCAATGGCATGTGAGGGTAAGTTCTCAGTCTTCGCATACGATTCAGACGTGTTGCTGGTACATTCGTATTCAGAAAAATATGAATCGCTTTATCCTGCGACAGTTAAGAAGAGCGTAAAATTTTCTGTACCGGAAGTTTCGGGAGAGAGTTCAGTCCGGAGGAATGCAGTTGAGCAAGAAGTGAAATTTCCGATGGTGGTTGCACCGGGGTCGACCCACATATTTAAGTTGACACGTGAAAAGGGCATCGATTAGTCGATGCCCTTTGGGTTACTTTTTTTGAATTAAGCGTCAATTTAGAATGCGCAAAATTATGCTTCGTCGGAGAGCTGTTCTTTGACAGTTTTGTCGTCTTCTTTGGCGGGGTTCTTTGATTTTGGAAGATTTCGCAAAATGATGCTGTAAACTAAGGATAAGATCATCATGGCAATGCCGACGGCAGCAGCGAAATAAACGGTCGGGTAGCGTCTGTTAAATCCATCTGCATCGATATGCTTGAGTATAATGCCGACATAGGCCCATGCGACCGGAAGGATATAGAAATAGTCTTTGTTAAAGATCATGACGGCTGAGGCAATCGCAGCGCCGATAAGAATAAGGAGAAGCGTCCATAGAGCTTCCGGCAGTCCGAATCGATTCCAACCCATATCGACGAGAAGAATGGTGATGTTCGCAATCACGGCTACGGTAATCCATCCGAAATATACGCTGAAGGGAAGTCGGACAAATAGTTTTTCGCGAATAGTCAGTTTCTTGTTGCGCAAGGTCAATGAGATGAGGGTAAGACAAATCAGAATGGCGACAATCAGCACCGTGGATGCGAGTATGAAACTGTAATGCCAAGTAATAATCCAGACGCTGTTTAGAATGGAACTGATGACAAATAATACACCGACTCGGATGAGCGTAAAAGTCGTTGTTGCGTCTCGATTTTTTGAAAAAACGATGAATTGATATACTACATATCCCGCAAGGAGAAGGTAGATGACACCCCAAACAGCAAACGTAATGCCTGCAGGAGCAAATAGGTTAGGGTATGAGTCGGATACTTCGCCGGTAGTCTTGCCATTTATCGGAAGCAGTGACGCCAGAGCGTTCATTACAATCATCAATACATAAGAAGACCCAATGAGCAAAGGAAATATGCCGGATTTTTCTTTTTTTTCCATAAAGGAAGCCTCCTTGCTTAGCCATGAGGATATCGGCTTATCTACTTATGATTATCATACCATCAAATTTGCAGAAATAGAATGAGCCTATTTTCCCGGTTCATGATGTGCCGGAAAGAAATTGCAGGTCCGAATGTTTACATACATTACGAAGCGTAATAAAATAAAAATGAAAATCACTATTTGTATAGGTGCAAAGATGAAGCGAATTACTATGGTAGCCTGGATTATTATAGTGACTTTTCTTGCCGCGTCGTGTGGTTATGAGGGTCGGCGTGGGACGGCGTCTTCAGAATCGGAATCCCTTCAGTCGCATTCGGACGGTACGGTTAGCACCAGCGTAAACGAGACAGATGTGTTATCAAAGGAGAGCTCTGATTACTACCTTGAATCCGATGGGCAAGAAAGTCCGATTTTGTCTTATGAAGGGGAATTTTCGCCGTTGTTTACCTATGATGCGTCAAGAGATATTCTATTGGCGTATTGTGTAAAAGATAAGGCGGCGATGCCGTACAATTTGAGTGATAACGTTTCCAAAGACGGATCTCAACGAACCATATATATCCCCGAAACTCAAACTGAGATTGAAGTGTTTTGGGATACCGGTTCTCAGAATTGGCACGTGACAGCGGCTTCCGACAAAGGAAATGCCGGTTACGCGACATCGGGGTTTCTGGAGTATGTTGTCTATCTTGACCATGAGGATCTTCTCGATTATAGCGAGTCTCTTCGCAGGGTGCACCCGGCCGGGGCGACGTCAAAATATTACACAGTGACGGAGGGAATCTGTTGTGTGCCGCAAAACAACGAACTCCAATTCTCTCAAGATATAGATGGTGATGGCAACAAGGAGTTTATTCGATACTATTTGTCGGAGCAGACTCAAGGCGATCCGGTTCAGACGATTCAATTAAACGGACATAATGTTTGGGAAGATACGAATTCTGATAGACTGGTCTATGTGTATTTGATGGATGTCCACGAGCAGGATCCCTATTTACAGGTATGCTTGCTTTTTGAAGATTCAAACGATCTGTTGCGAACGGTATTGATATATTATGATGGTTATCGCGTCCTGTCGGAGTCGATTATGGGAGAAGCGTGCATCACGAACGAAGGTCGAATTGAAGGTTTATCGGGTGGTGTTGTCGCAGAAGCCATTTCGCCGGATTTTTTTCAGTTCGACTGAACGCGCATCCGATGATTACCGGAATCCGATTGAATCTTAAGGGAGAAGTAAATGCAGATATTTATTGAAAACATCATCATAATGAATTTTTCGGCAATAATTATTGCATTGCTGATGTTGCTTCTTTCTGTTGTCGGTCGGCGCGCGTTTTCTGGCATGTGGCATCAGGCTGCCTGGATTTTGGTAATGCTGTTGCTGGTATTTCCGATATCGCTCATTATTGGTCGGTTTAATCCGAGCTTGCCTTTTGCAACCAGAACACTGCATCACTTAAAAAGTAGTCTTGTCGAGTGGATGGGAAGACCCATATTTCCCTCGGTTCGGGAAGAAGATTTGGCGCCGGGAAATCGCTATTCGACTTTCGGCCGATTATCAATCGCTAATGCTTTGTTTGTCGTATGGGCTATAGGTTTTATCGTCTTAAGTACTCAGCGCATTGTGTCTTACATACGATTCAAGAAAACGATTATCGATATGAGCGTTACCAGTGATGAGCGCTGGTGGTTTGCTATTCCGGATAATGTTCGGGCGAAAATTAAGCTCAGGGATGCAGGAATTCCATCGCCTTTTGTATTTGGTGTTTTTCGTCCGGTGGTCATCATGCCAAGTCATGCTGTGAGCAAAGAAAATGTATCCTATGCACTGATGCATGAATTATTGCATGTCGAACGCCGAGACTTATTGACTAAAAGCATTGCGGAGATTGTTGCAATTTTACATTGGTTGAATCCGGCGGCGTGGCTGATTCGAAATCAGATTAATCTTGCGTGTGAAAATGCCTGTGACGAAGCCGTAGCGGAGCGATTGGATGAACAGGAACGAAAAGCTTATGCCAGAGCGATTTTGGACTTTATGGATGTATCAGTCGTTCCTGCGCCTTTATACCCGGCTACGTTGGCGTCTTTCTCCGGCGAAGAAGCAAAAATAAAGAAACGCCTCGAGCATATTATTGCGTATAAACCGATGACAAAATGGTCGATGGTGATGTCAGCGCTATTGATTATGTTGGTCGCATTGTGTGCTGTATTCACGAGTACTGTTCTTGCTGCGGAAACAAGAGCGACGATACCCGAAATGCCGGTTCAAGTTGCTGTGGATACCGTATCAGAAGTGGACGTGTTGATATCTTCGATTCCGGAGGTTCCGGAGTATCCGTCATATTCTGATCAAGCGTATATATATGAATATGCCGGTTACGTGCTTGTCGGTGGCACGCAGTTCTCAAAGCAAATCGAGGGTCGTCTTGCCGAAAACGAAAAAGAGCCGAAGTATTCCGAAGATGGCAAAAAAGTTGTTTTCATGGTGGATTCCGATTTGGGGCAATGCGCGTATCTATTTAATGGTGATTCGTGTCGGATGCTCTCGGATCATGCAATAACTATCAGAATTTCAAACAACGGCTCGCAAATTGCAGTCATTGAAACTACCGATCAGTCAGAGAAGAATGTTCTGAAACTCTTTGACCTTGATGGTTTCGAAGCAAAGGTTATCGACGAGGGACCAATCGTATCGGTTTGTTTTTCGCCAAACGGACAAAATATCGCGTATACACTTAGGACAGAAGAAGGGGGGGCAATATCGCGCGTAATAGATGCCTTGGGGCAAATCGTTTATGAAGTTCCGGAAGCTGAAATACTTGCGATCTGGGATAAGGGTGGACATGCAATAGTGTGCAAACAAGTTAACGGTGATTCCGCTATTGTGTGGCTTCAGGGAGATCGAAGCGAGTTGTTGTGTTCGTTCGATTCATCAACAAAAAATAAGGGTGTTCGAATTATTGCGGACAAGAGATGGACGTCCATGCTTGTTATTGGCGAAAACTCTGTTTCGTGGGTGGCACCTGACGGGCGTGTGGTTTCTTTGGCTTCCGCGGAGTCTGAGATTCACATTCAGTCTTTGGAATCGAATCGAATATCTTACGCGGGAACACCGATTGTCTTTGAAACCATAACTGCCTTTGAGGGTAAAACATTTTGGGTTACGGATGAATTGACAAATTCGACGCAAAAAATTGTTGCGTTAGATTTTCCGAATTTAGAGAGTGAAAGAATAGAGGGGAAAGCGGTGGCGTTCTCGGAAGATGGTATGCATGCCGTCTTTGGCGTCGGTGAATTGTATTATTGGATAGACGCCGCGAAGACGGAGCCGACGGTCACACTATTGAAAGGGACACTTTCGCAGAAAAAAGCTTGTATGTTTTCTGATAAAACGCTTTATTATCTCACCGATGATGGTAAGATTTATTCAGCGAATGAAGAGGGGGCGAACGAATTTCTCAGAGATCATGTCGATGATTTCAGAGTTGTCGGAAGCGGCGATTCCGCGGAGATATACTATTTGTCCGAATACTCCGAAAATGTGCTGACCAATGATGAAATGGAACCCATACGATTTTTTGGAAGAAAACTCTCTGTTTTCAATCCGAATGAACCGATTAGCCGTGATCGGGTAGTCGCCGATTACGTGAATCATTGGTTTGGGTCAGTGAGTGCCGTATTTTACGAGTGCGTGACACAGCGGACGATAGGTGAATATGGTTGTGTATCGGATATTCATCTCTACTGTGGCTCTGATGGACACGAATTCAGAAGCATTTTGCATATCGGTTAATCCGAGAAAGGAGATAAAATGCAAAAAATTACCGAGTCTGAAATGATTATTATGGATATCATCTGGGATGCAGGCAAACAAGTGACATCTGCCTTTGTATTGGGTAATTTGCCGGAGAATGTTCGATGGAAAACAACGACCGTGACGACATTCTTGTCGAGGTTGACCGGCAGAGGTATTCTGACCATCACAGAAAAGAAGGGTCGAACGAACTATTATTTGCCGACAATGACCAAGGAAGAGTACTCGCTTCGGGTCACCCGCGACGCAATGCTCGGAACCGGAATCGGCTCAATCAAGAGTTTGATTGCATCGCTTTATAAGTCCAACGATATTTCTAAAAAGAACTTGTCCGGCCTCAAGGAATGGCTCTCCGAAGAGGGATACAAAAAAGAATAGAGTCAAGAAAAGAAGGTTCCGCCATAGATGAAAGGATTTTATCGGCACAATTATCGTCTGATTAAGACCAACATGTCGGCATTGATAGTTTTTGAGTTGCTCTACAAAATGATATCGGTCCTGGTGTTGTATCCCTTAATTCTGACGGTGCTCGATTATTCAATTAAGAAGGCCGGACTTTCTTTTCTGACAGACAAAAATCTGGGTGTATTTATACGCAATCCCTTGTCTCTCGCCATGATGAGTTTGATGGGGATATGTATTGTCATTTTTGCTATTTATGAATTGGTGGTCATCACATTATGTTTCGAATTAAGCCATCGCGGTGAAAAGGCAAATGCTTTGGAAATTGCGTGGGCCGGGATTATTCGGCTCAAGTCCTTTTTTCATCCAAGTGGTTTTCTGTATTTCTTTGCGTTGTTGGTCGTTGTAACTTTGCTCGATTTTCCGTTTGCGTCGTCGCTGGTCTCTGTGACCGGAATTCCTGATTATTTGCACAATTACTTCGATCGCCATCCCCTTTTTTTAGCCGTGGGCGCAGGTTTTGCAATACTTGTTTTGTGGTGGTTTGGCGCGTATGTGTTTAGTTTGCACTACATTATTGTCGGGAAAAATACAGCTCGTCAGGCGATGCGGAAGACCAAAGCGATAATCAAAGGCAGACGAATTCTTATTAATTTACGCATATTTTTCTGGTACCTGCTGGTGTTTTTGACATTATTAATCTCGTATGCAGTGGTCTTGCTCATTTTCGGCCTTGCGTATCGGATATTTCTTTCAGACCGTATGCAACTGACCGCGTATTTGTCAACGGCCCGGTTTCTCGGCAATATATTAAGCTTAGTGATATATAGTTTTTTCACGCCGGTCTTTCTTTCGGTTATCACGACGTTCTTTTATTATTTCAAAGATAAAAATTTAATCGAAGAGCCGGATCAAGCGGTCATAATCAGAAAAATTAAGAGTCACAGAATCATTGTCGGCGTCGTCGCAGGAATACTACTGATTACTAATTTCGGCATTCTGTCTCAGTCCTTTTCAGAAAATATACTCAAACAAGTCTTGCTAGTCCGAACGCCAAGCATCACAGCTCACCGAGGCGGATCAGTTCGTGCACCGGAAAATACAATATCTGCTGTCCTCCTGGCCATAGATGAAGGCGCAGATTATGCCGAGATTGATGTGCGTATGACAAAAGACGGCGTAGTGGTCTTGATGCATGACGTCAACCTAGTGCGAACCACCGGTGTCGATCAGAACATTTGGGAGACTGATTATTCCGAGCTCGAATTGATGGAGGCCGGATCCTATTTATCGGAGGCATTTATCGGAGAAAAAATACCGACGCTCGAAGAAGTATTGTTGGAAGCAGATGGGAAGATAAATTTCAACATCGAAATTAAGACTTCAAAACACTCTCCGGAGTTGCCGCAGAAGGTCGCTGAAATCATCTTAGCGTACGGAATCGAAGACGATTGCGTCGTATCTAGCTTTAATCACAACGCCCTTAAGACCGTCAAAAGCGTCTCGGAAAAAATTAAGACAGGTCTTATTATCACCATGCCGCTTGGCAGTTATACCAATCTTCCGGCTGTGGATTTTTACAGTCTGAACGCTGTGTTCGTATCAAGGCGGCAAGTGGAAATGATTCATCGCCTGGGTTACGAGGTTCACGTCTGGGGTGCAAAAGATGCCAATATTGTATCGCGTATGTATGATTATGGTGCGGATAATATTATTGCCGGGGATCCGGTTATGGCTCGGGAAGTAGTTCTCTCGTATTACGCGGACCCGATGGTTACATTTGTCGGTAAATTCGTTTTCGGAGATCAATCCATTAATTCCAAAAGTGTGCCGTTTTTTCCGTTCCGATACTGATTTCCAAGCCTTGAATTGAGATGCGAATAGGAAGACTTGACACTGAAAAGAAATAGAACATATTTTCAAAAGCGCCATTTATGGGACACATGCCTTGAGATAATGAACCCGTAAACAAAAGCGATTAGCCTCTCCGGTCGGTTCTGAGAGTGCAACGTCAAATTAATGGGGGAATTGATTTATGGTAGGTGTCACATTTTCGTTGGTCTTTGGTGTGTTATTCTTTTTTGCATGGTTTATGTTTGCGACCATTGATGCTGCTTTTTCGGATGATGTCGAGATAATATACTTGGAAGATAAAGCTATTCCGTCTTCGACGATTTCCTGTGAATACGATTGAATTGCGGACGCAGATTAATCTCGGTTACACACATGTTGCTCCTGGATTCAATGACATATTTGACCGCTTCGGCGACTTGTTCGGGCTCAATGTATGCGCATTCGATATTCTCAGGCTCGAAAAAGATGTCGTCATAGAAACGGGTTTGGGTCAGATCCGGTTGGATCAATGAGACGGCGATGCCCTGACGCCTAGTCTCCTCGAAGAGACTGTTCGTAAAGTGCGATAATCCCGATTTTCCGGCAGCATAGGCACATCCATGAGGCGCCGGACCGGTTGCGCTAATGGAAGAAATATTAATGATGTGACCTTTGGCAGCGCGAATTGCGCGAAGAAATTGTCCCGTCATAACTACCGGTGCTTCAAGATTAAGTCGCAACATATGACGGATGTTATTGGCATCAATGGTCTCGTGAGGTCCGAATTGACCTTCTCCTGCGCAATTAATAAGAAGATCAATATGCGATTCCGCATCAAGAATGGTCGATACGGCACGGTCTTGATCGTCCGGGATTGTAAGATCACATGGTATATGTATCATGTTTGGTGTACTGTCGATGGGCGGCCTGCTCCGGGAGAGCGTATAGAGCTTATAGTTCGACATTAACAGAAAATTGGCGATGCAAAGACCGATTCCTGAAGAGGCGCCGCTCAACACTGCAATTTTCATAGGACAAATACCCTCTCTTTCGGAATATGCGCGAATATCTTTTCGAGATGGCGCGCAGCAACGGATTCCCGTAAGTCTGAACGGACGCTGACAACATGGTCAGTAATTTCGTATTCATCGAGATAAAGCATACTATTAGGGCGGTTTTTTGCAATTCTCTTAAAAAAAGAATCGTTCATGCGGAAAAATCCATAGCTGACATCACGAATTTTTTCGGCAGGTATACGGTGCAAAATCGTCTCAAAAAACAGATCATAATCCGCCTGGAATTCAGCGGCTGTAAACACCGGGTCAAAACAAAGACGAACCGGATGTCCGATATCGATTGCGGCTTCGACTGCGCGAATGCGCGATTCCAGGCCGGGGGTGTGCCGCTCGTAGCGATCAATCACGGACTGCGGCGACAGTGAAAATGCAAAGACCAAAGAAGCAGAGGGCGGAAGATTTCGTATAAGTCCTATATTTGCGCTCTTTGTTCGAATTTCGACCGACAGGGAGGGCATTTCCCGGAGCCAACCCGATATCTCGTTCGTGTAAGAATACACACCGTCAAAAGCGGCGAGGTCCGTATCGTAAGAGAGCGCAAGAAGCATCCGTTCGTGCTTTTGAGAAGCATCGAGTATGGATGAGCGAAAATCTTCGATGTTAACGAAAGCGACGGTTATTGCGGAGTTGTACATCCCGCCAAGATAGCAGTATTCGCAATCAAACGGACAGTTGAGCAAAAAATTCGAGTAATAAAATGCGTCAAACCCGAAATTCTGACATACGTCCGGGCCGGGATACAAATACGGCTCCGTTTTGACGGCAAGAATCAGAGAAGGGTTTTGTTTTTGGAAAATAGTGTTCTGTCGGGGGCGACTGAAGACGTCTTTGTAGTTTCGAATACGTATGACTGTCGCGCCGCTGTTTTTTTGAAGAATAGTCCGGGTGACAGGGAAGTCAGCTGCGCGATCTTCAACGTATATGACATTATATCGGCTTTTCGCTTCGCAGCTCGTCAATGATGGCATTCAATATCACTCTCCTTTCTAAAGGATTCACGATTGCGGCGTGGAGATGTCTTGAGAGCACATTCTGAGCAGAGCGCTTCTCTAACAAGGCCTTGCGAACCTCAAGCTTCAGGGTTCGCTGCATCTGATGTGTAAGCTTCAGTTTATCGGCAATCTCTGTAAGCATTGGCAACAAGGCACTCTCTGCGGGCACCTCTGATACATATGGACACAGAGCCAATTGCTCGATCAGCGCGATAAATTTTGGGAAACTGATCTGCAGTGCACGATCCAATATCCCAAGATCAAGATTCGAAGAAAGACCATAATCCGTGACGACTTTGATACACAGATATTGATGTGTTTGCAAGAATTTTGATGCAGCGTGACAGAACCCGGAAGACTCCATATCGTATATCATGATGTTTTCTGAGCATATAGAATCCGATGATGTTACAGCCCCGCGAAAAGGGGTCGAGACACAGACCAATTCGGATAGTGAAATGTGAGCAGTCAAAGTGCGCGCAATGTCCGAATAATAGTCGCGATGCGAATCATCGTCCGATATTTTAGCGGCTACAGACAAATGACCAATCGGGAACTCTGTTGATGAAGCGGCACAACAACCGAAGTTAATCAAGAGGATATCCTCGCGGCTCTCATCCAGAAGGGTCAACAGATAAGTGGATGCCGAGGCAGCGCTGAGCTTACCCACACCGGACTCGATAAGGCACACGGATTCGTTCCGGTAAATCGCAAAAGGATGCGGACGCATATCTTTGTTGAGGCGATAATGAGCAATAATCCTTTCGGCTTCCCGATGGATCGCAATGACAAAGGCGAGCATGAGCCGATCACTCCTTTGAAGGACGTCTTGTCAAATAGTTTATGGAATGCGAACATGAAATGCAACTGCAAATGGTGTCGGTTCAGTATCGCCGAGACCATTTAAGAGGGATATGAAAGGTAAGGGGTAAATACTGTTCAAGAAAC
>JAAYBI010000029.1 GCA_012718915.1 Clostridiaceae bacterium | reverse complement strand
ATCCATATCGATTAAGCAGTAGGTGCCAACCATATCCGTAATCGCGTAAACGAGTTGATTCTCCTCGTCATAGTAAGTCTCTACAGGAAGGAGCATATTAATATCTTCAAAATATCGGAACACACAATATCGCTTAATGCCTTCAAATTCTGGACTGACCGCAGCATACGCACTCCCAACGTTGGGAATGAATTCATCTTGAACTTCAAACTTCAGCTTGACTTCATCGATAATGTAACGCCCGTCATATTCAAGCTCCGCCACAAGACCCAGCATCGCATCGTTATGCACTGTAGCAGAATAACTACTTTCTAAGGCTACAAGGTATTCCGGAACATTCCCGGATGCGGTAATCTCCAAGGACATTACGTATGGTGATTCTTCGGTATTGATGTCTGAAAAAACAACGCTTCCCGGCGATAAGACATAGGATTGAGTATATTGTATATCAGGTACTCCATGAGTAGCCGCATTCAACGGATTCAGTCCTAAAGCGATCTCATCCCCATCGAACAGTCCATCCCCATCGATATCCTCATTAATCGGCTCTGTCCCATGGACATTGACTTCATCCCCGTCAGACAAACCGTCATAATCGGTATCCGCATTCCAAAATGCCGTCCCCTGCGCTTGTTCTTGTTCGAGGGTAAGTCCGTCACCGTCGAAATCTTCATCCGCATCCGAAGTCAGCGGATCCAGTCCACAATAAAATTCATTCAAGTCGTCGATTCCGTCTCCATCCGTATCCATATTATGCGGATCCGTTCCCCACTCGAGCTCAAAATAGTCCGGTATTCCATCTCCATCCGTGTCCGTTTCCAAATTCGGACCCGGGTCCGTCTGGCCACCGGAGATAAAATCCAGGTAATCAGCGACCCCGTTTGCATTTTCGTCCTCTGTCAATGAAAATACTTGCGTCCACATAAACACATGCACATCAGACAGCTCAAATGGAATCTGCGTATCCGCCACTCCCCCTTGAATGCCGACGACCTGTGTTGTACCGACCTCAACATTCTGATGATTCCCGTCGTTATAAATCAGACAGGCACCGTCATCGCTTTGCGATAAGATACCGTTGTTCACTTGAAGAATCGGTCGATTACACGAAAAAGAAACACTCCAATCGGTCAGCGTATGCTCCAAGCTATGGCTGAGACTAAGCGCCCCCGTAAATCCACTGCCCCATGCCGAATACTCTTGATAGGTGAGTGAAGCCGCATCGGCATCCACCTCGATTTTCTCGGTGTTCAGGAGGAAAAAGGTCGGCATAACCGTAACATCCGTCCCGTCGGTCGAGGCGGCCGTAAATCCGACCGTGACCGATCCTCCGACCGGAATGTCCTGGTTCCACCCAACATTTGTCACCGAATACACGCCGTCCCGATGCTCAATGATAGAACCGTTCCATATGTTTTCGATCTCATACGGCAGATCAAAAATAAAACACCAATTGTGGATCGTCTCTTCTCCGCAATTGGTAAATATAAGGTCGATATTGGCTTGAGCATCCCAAGAGGATGTGACTGCAGCACTGGCCGAAAACGAAAGAGAATCATCCGCACAAAAGAATAATTCTTCCGGCCTTTCACCCTCTGCTAGTAACGAAATTGAACTACCGCCAAGAAGAACCAGTGCACTCATCAGAACGCTAAGAAACGACCGCCACGAGTGCCTTCTCTTCTCTTCTCTTCTCTTCTCTTCTCTTCTCTTCTCAGAAATTGTCTCAAGGCTTCGCCCTCCGCCAAATGAATAATTCTTGCTGATTTACTTATCAATATATATATTTATTTATGGATAGTCAACTTCATGTGATATTTATACCGATAACCCCAACTTTCTTTTCTCAAAGACTATTCCATACAACCTCGTCCCACCAACTTATTCGTCTTCTTCAAGTACTTTGCAGGAATCGGGCGGTGCAGCTTCCATGTGATGTTCATCGGACGGCTGTCCTCGCGCGTCACATAATCGGCAAATCCCAAGTATGTATATGGTGATGTTCCACCAATATCCGTCTTGGATTCACGCGCGAACAGGAGGACTTTGTTCGCGGACACTTTGTGGTGGCAGTATCACTTGCCGGTCGTCGAGGCTTCAGAAGTTGTGCTTTGGCTCTGCCAGTGGAAGAGCGTTTCATTGATGGAATAGTCGTTATATAGTGTGGTCGGCGAATAGTCTTTGTCGGATTTGTTGAGCGTGATGAAGAAGAGATCGATTTTCTTTTCGGGCAAATATTTGACGCCTTCTCTTATGGTTGAGGGCTTCATGTAGTTCATAGCGACGAGGATTTTGTCTCTTGTGTAGGTGCAGTGCAAGTCAAGCGGGCAATCGAACCCGATGTTGACCGGCTCGTCAATGATGTCGGCTAATAGCACAGGTGAGTTTTTGATTTGCATAAGCTTCATATATAGTGTGTCTCTCCCGTTATCTTCTTCTGCATGCAGCCAGACTGAATAATGGAACATCTGGAGCATCCGGATCTCTTTTTCGGACAGGCGGTTGACATCGACTTCATCCATTCGCTGGAGAGTGTCAATCAATTACATAATCCAGTTTCTCGAATCGATGGCACATAGACGCGGCAGGGCCTTCGAAACGTATTCTTCCAGAGGCTCTTCATAGTCTTCTCGAACAGCCGCCGCAATACATAATTGCGAAAAGGGCCCTCTCGACAATACGTTTCTGACATCCAGATGGAAATGATATAGGAAGTTTTCGAGAGAGAGTGCTATTCCGGTATCGTCTTCAACTGTGGCAAGATTAAGTGTGCGATGGAGCTTCGTCAAGCCGGCTGCGCCATTGAATTATTCTTGAATCCAAACTTCAGATTTTCGAATAGACGGAGTAATCTCTTTCACGCTTAAGAAATCATTCGTATGGAAATAATCGCTAAGGAAATTCGGCGACTCGGCCTCCCTTATTAAAGTTTTTGGCACTTTTCTTTAATAAGGAGTTGCTTGAGGGCGCCTTATTAAAGAAACCTTTAATAAGGAATCTTCTCGTGCTCGCTTGGGAGATACGTTGTTGACCGAATATAACGAGAGTGGCGCACATGTCGGGGGGGATTTCTTCGTGCTCGCGTGGGAGAGACGGTGGGCCGACAGGTTTCCGATACTTAGGTTAGATTTCTGTGCCTCTCTCAAGTATCGTTACATATTCAGAAAAGATGTACCTCTTGTTTCGCAGAATGGAATCATCGATACAACGAATGATTTTCGCTTCACGAAAATGCTCCGTAAGAGCTTTCGCCGTAGGATAGGAAACCTTCAGCTCATCCTTAACTAAATTTATAGTAATTATAGGCATTCGAAAAAGGAGGTCAAGCAGTAACACCGAGTTGGCTTTCCCGCTCGTTTCTTTTTGAATCTTTTCCATAATCATTTCCTTCAATTTCATGATTTCACTTGCCGATTGAGTTGCTTCATCTGCAACTTGTGCCACACCTTCCAGAAAAAACTTCACCCAGCCTTCCCAATCTCCTTTCGTGCGAATATTCATCAATCGATCGTAGTATTCTGTCCGGTTCTTTTTAAAATAGTAGCTGATATATAGGAGGGGATATTTTAGAATTTGTTGTTGATATAGCCAAAAAGCAATCAGCAACCTTCCCATTCTTCCATTTCCATCCAAAAAGGGGTGAATCGTTTCAAATTGAGCATGAATCAGTGCAATTCGAATAAGATGCGGAATATCACTTTCTGAATACATATAATTTTCAAGATGCCCCAGTGCAGATGTCATTTCAGCAACCTGCGGCGGAACAAATGATGCCGTTGCTAGGCTACATCCCGAAGAGCCTATCCTGTTCTGGGATGTTCGAAAATCGCCTGGATTTCGCTGGCTTCCTCTCACCCCGCTCAACAAAATACCGTGTATTTCTCTCAGCAGACGAAGACTTAAGGGTAGCGTCTCAAGTCTATTCATCCCGTATTTCATTGCCTTAACATAGTTTACAACTTCTTCAACATCCTGCCTCTTCGCAGCCGTATCCGCATCAACCTGAAGAACGTCAACAAATGAAGCCTGCGTCCCTTCAATTTGCGAGCTCAATACCGCTTCCTTTTGCACATACATTCCAACGAACAGATCTGGATTTGGCAAAATCTGTGTGACTCCATCAAGCCGTCCCAATTTTCGATCCGCCAAGGATAGAAGGCGAATCATTTCTGCATCCATATTCACTGGAGGATCCGGCGGAAGATCCGTTGGAATGAATGCATCATAGCCCGTTAGCTGATGAACATATTTACCGGCACGATTATGAGTCATAGCCATTTCCTCCCTTGAACGCGTCCCTTATTAAAATTTTATGGTATTTTTTTAAACAAGGCATGCGAATGACCGCCCTTATTAAAGTTTTTGGCACTTTTCTTTAATAAGGAGTTGCTTGAGAGCGCCTTATTAAAGAAACCTTTAATAAGGAATCTTCTCGTGCTCGCGTCAAAACGCAACTTTTTCCCGGTCCCACCCCACGCTCAGTCTATTCGGTATAAAGAACGAGCGAGCTTTCTATTCGTTTTAGATAGATCAAACGGCTCGTACCGCTGATAGATTCCCCAAGCCGTCATTTCCCGATGCTCCGGATGCTTGGGATTCCGAATGGCCTCAAGAAAATCATCGTATCCGCTTTCGCCTCCAACGTCCTCCGGCGGACAATCGCCTTCGCCTCCGATGCATACCGGGCGGACGTCCTCATAGTCTTCGATAATCTTTTCGATTTTGAGCTTGTGGATCCATCCATCGCCGAAATCATATTCATAGGTACATTCCCGAAATTTCGGGAAATACCGGGTGACCATAACTTGATCATCCGCTTCGCTCGGAGCATTTTCATTTTCGAACAGAAAATCCGAATATGGATCCAGGCAAACCGAAGCGACGATTTTGCCCTTTTCAAAAAAATCAAATCGATACAAGTGATAGCTTCGCCAGCCAAAGGCATCCTGTATCACGAAATGAAGTCGACGGAAGTTAATGTTCGCCGGAACAATGACTCTTCGCCACACTTTATGCTTATCCAGCTCCAGCTTCATCATGAATTGAAAAGCGACCACAGAATAAATGGATCGCGGGCTTCCGTCCGGACCGACGCCATACTTTTCGGTCAGTACCTCCCGAAGCACTTCTCTAGGGCTACGATATACACCGTCATGCCGAAATATCCACTCGCCCATATAGTGGCATACTTCCTCCTGAAAAATGTCCTCCGAATTCATCTCCTTATTCTCTGAGTACTTGATGCCTTGTATCATCTGATTCATCGCAGACAGAACCGACCGGTCATTTGTCTTTGTGAAAACAACCTCCCCGGCGTCCCGCATAAAGGCTTGGATGACTTCCGGTCGGATGCCTTCGTTCTCAAGCGCGCGCAAGATCGCTTTCTCGATGATGCTGTCGATTTGTTTCCAATGAGAGGCTTTGAGGCCGAACAAAAGAATCGGAAACCGCGACGCATCATGGGCGAGAAGAACGGCTTTTTTCCTATGAAGCGTAAAAATATTGGCGTGCCACGCATACAATGGCACCTTATCTCTAAAGGCTTGCGGGATCACTTTAAGCTGTTGGCAAAGATTTTTCGTACAACCGATTTGCATATATGGGTCCTCCGTTACATTCTAGTGAAGTGATTCGAATTCTACCACATCGGGGGTTTTTCTTTTATATTTTGACCGAGATAAACTTTACACTAACTCTGTGCTGTATCGATATCCTCTCTTTTCTTAGAGAGACCATTGACACCGAAAAATATATGGAGGAACTTCCGCTTAAAAATTTTATTTGCTGTTTCCATTGCATCATTTAAACGGAATTTGTGGTCAACGCAACAATAAAAATCCCCTAGACGCCCTGATATCAAGGCGTTTAGGGGACTAATCCTAGAATAACACTATTCCCATTCAATCGTCGCCGGCGGCTTGCTCGTGATATCATACACAATCCGGTTGATATGCCCGACCTCATTGATAATTCGTCTTGAACAAATATCAAGCACGTCGTACGGAATTCGCGCGAAGTCCGCGGTCATGAAGTCGCTGGTGGATACGCCGCGCAAAGCGAGCATGTAATCGTAGGTGCGGAAGTCGCCCATGACTCCGACAGATCGGACATTGGTCAGGACAGCAAAATATTGATTAACGTCGCGCCCGAGTCCTGCCTTCTTGATCTCATCTCTGAAGATCGCATCCGCATCACGCAGAATGTTAAGTTTATCCTTCGTAATTTCACCCATGATTCGAATCGCAAGCCCGGGTCCCGGGAAAGGCTGACGCCATACCAGATCATCCGGAATGCCCAATTCGAGTCCTGCTTTTCGCACCTCATCCTTGAAAAGATCGCGAAGTGGCTCGATGAGCGAGAGAGCTATATCCTTCGGCAATCCGCCGACATTGTGATGGCTCTTGATGACGGCGGCATCGCCGACGCCACTTTCGATGACATCCGGATAGATGGTACCCTGTACCAAAAAATCCACTTGGCCAATCTTGTTGGCTTCTTCTTCAAAGACGCGGATGAATTCTTCTCCGATAATTTTTCGCTTGGTCTCAGGATCGGCAACGCCGTCCAGACGGGCAAGGAATCGATCTTCGCAGTTCACTCGAATGAGATTCATATCGAACTCGCCCTTGAAAATGCGCTCAACATCATCGCCCTCGTTCTTACGCAGGAGGCCATGATCCACGAATACACAAGTCAGCTGCTTGCCGACGGCTTTGTGGATCATTAAGGCGGCAACCGACGAGTCGACACCACCGGACATGGCACAGAGGACACGCTTCTGGCCGATCTTTTCGCGAATTTTTGCGATTGACTCCTCGACAAATGCCGACATCACCCATTCACCGGAACAGCCGCAGACATCGTAGATAAAGTTTCTGAGAATGTCGGAACCCTGAGGCGTGTGCATGACTTCCGGATGGAACTGTGCGGCGTAATAGCCCTTTTCCGGGTTCTCCATCGCGGCGACCGGGCAATCCTTGGTCTGTGCCGTCACGACAAAACCCTCCGGCGGCACGGCAATGTAATCCGTATGGCTCATCCAACAGGTCGTATCCGGCTTTACATTCTTGAAAAGCTTCGCGACCGAAGACAATGTGATCTCTGTTTTCCCGTATTCGCTGACCGGCGCGGTCTTAACCAGGCCGTCCAGCATATACGCCAGAAGCTGCGCGCCGTAGCAAATGCCGAGCACCGGTATGCCTAAATTCAGGATATCTTTATTATAGTGGGGTGATGATTTTTCGTAGACACTGTTCGGTCCGCCGGTAAAAATGATGCCTTTATAATGACCATCGCGAATACGCTCCAGACTCGCCGTATAGGGAAGAATCTCCGTATATACATTTTGCTCTCGAACGCGTCGCGCGATGAGTTGATTATACTGTCCTCCGAAATCAAGGACGAGGATTTTTTCGTTAGTCATCTATAGAGCCCTCTCTTTATGTCCGAACACTAATTAGCGGAACATGATTTCTTCTCGCTTTGGACCGGTCGATACTATACGAACCGGAACGCCCAGTTCCTTTTCGATGAAGAGCACGTATTCCTGAGCCGCTTTGGGCAATTGCTGAAAAGAGGTGACGCCCCTGATATCGGTTTTCCAACCTTCGAGTACTTTGAGAACCGGCTTCGCGTGCTTAAGCTTGGTCTGGTTCGGAAAATCAAGCGTTTGCTCACCGTCAATATCATAGGCGACGCAGACCGGAATTTGATCCAGATAGCTCAGACAATCGATTGCCGTCAACGCCACCTCTGTTGCGCCCTGAACCCGGCAACCGTAGCGGCTGGCCACACAATCAAACCAGCCCATCCGACGCGCTCTTCCGGTGGTTGCGCCGTATTCACCGGCGTCACCGCCGCGACGACGCATCTCATTGGCCTCATCTCCGAAAATCTCACTGACAAACTCTCCGGCTCCGACCGCAGACGAATAGGCCTTGGTCACTGCAACAATTTCCTTGATCTCATAGGGCGGAATACCCGCACCCACTGCGCCGTATCCGGCTAATGTCGAGGATGATGTGACCATCGGGTAAATCCCCATGTCCGGATCCTTCATAGAACCCAGCTGACCTTCAAGCAACACGCGCGCACCGCTCTTAATCGCATCATACAGAAAAGCACCGACATCCGCGACAAACGGCGCAATAAATTTGCGATAATCCATCAACGTGTCGAAAAGCTCCGCCGCGTCGATCGGCTCCTTATGGTAGAGATTTTGAATAATTATGTTTTTAACTTCCAGAACAGAAGAAATCTTTTCGCTGAGCGCCTCCTCATCGAAAAGCTCGCATACTTGAAATCCGATCTTAGCATATTTATCTGAGTAAAAAGGAGCGATGCCGGACTTGGTCGACCCAAAAGCCTTGCCGCCTAGACGCTCCTCTTCATATTGATCAAACAGAACATGATAGGGCATGACGATTTGCGTGCGATCCGAAACCATCAGATTCGGCATCGGGACGCCGCCTATAACGACATGGTTAATCTCTTCTTGAAGCTTCGGAATATTTAGCGCGACACCGTTTCCTATGATGTTGGTGACGCTCTGGTGAAAAACACCGGAAGGCAGTTGGTGCAGTGCAAATTTACCGTAGTGGTTGATGATGGTGTGGCCGGCGTTTGCGCCGCCCTGAAAACGTATGACAATATCGGACTTGTCGGCAAACATATCCGTAATCTTGCCCTTGCCCTCATCTCCCCAGTTCGCGCCGACGATTGCTTTAACCATTGTTTTCCTCCCTTGGTAATAGACGGATTGAAACAAAAAAGGGAAATCGGAGCATTATTCCCGCGATTTTCCCGCCACGTTTATTATACGAGCGACCAGAAAGCGTGTCAATTTGATTATGCAAATTCGACTGCTCCAACTTGCATTTTTATTGACATTACATAAAAAAGAATCGACTTTCTTCATTATTGTGCAACAAACAACCGCACAACTAGCGTGACTGCCGGCTGTGCGGTTGAAATTTGGGTGGAGTCGGTAAGCAATGGTTGACCATGATTGGCTATGGCTGATTATCCGTCGTCATGAGGGGCAATGCTTACCGACATTGGCTGACTATTCGACATCCTACAAGACGTTGATTACTTTCTGCGAATGATTATTCGACATCCTGGAGGGCTTCTACACCTTCTTCACCGGTTCGAATCTTGATGACATTCTCAGTATTGTAAATAAAGATTTTACCATCACCGATATTGCCGGTATAAAGAACCTTTTTCGCCGTTTCTACGACTTGGCTTACAGGAACCTTGCTCACTACGATTTCAACCTTAATCTTCGGCAAGAGTGTAGTCTCCATCTTAATACCGCGATAGTATTCGGTTCTTCCACCCTGTATGCCGTATCCCAACACTTGGGTCACCGTCATACCGGTAATACCGATCTGATCCATGGCTTCTTTCAAAGCTTCAAACTTGTTCTGCTTGATGATAATTTCAATCTTCGTCATTTTCACATCGGACGCCATCGGCGCGGTCGCTGTGCGCAGAGCAACCGGGACGGCTGCATCCATCGGCACCTTGCCGGACGGAACAAACTCAGCTGTCGTGCCATCTGTAAGAAGATCCAGTGCGCTGCGATCGATGATGCTGAAGTCGCCGTAAGCGCTCTCAAGTCCATGCTCGCAGATATCCAGACCGGTGATTTCCTCTTCTTTTGAAACGCGAAGGCCAATGGTTTTCTTCAGGATAAAGAATACAATCGTCATGGTGACGGCAACCCATGCGATGACCGCACCGACGCCTACAGCCTGAACGCCGAGCATTTTAAATCCGCCGCCATAGAACAAACCACCATCTATCGCAAACAATCCAACCATCAACGTACCGGCTGCACCGCAGATACCGTGTACGCCAACTGCACCGACCGGATCGTCGACATGAAGAACTTTATCTACAAACTCGATACCGACAAAGACCAAGACGCCGGCGATAAGACCTATGAGGGCTGCGCCAACGGGGTTAACAACATCACATCCAGCTGTAATACCAACCAATCCGGCCAGAGCACCGTTGAGTGTCATGGAAACATCGGGTTTCTTGTATCGTATCCAAGTGACGATAAGAACCGTAAGAGCCGCGACTGCTGCCGCAAGGTTCGTTGTAACAAAAATGTGACCCATCGCGGTCAAAGCTTCGTCACCGTCGGCCGATACGGTCGAACCACCGTTAAAACCAAACCAACAGAACCAGAGAATAAATACGCCCAATGCCGCTAAAGGCAAACTGTGACCCAAGATCGCTCTGGACTTCTTATTCTTGTCGTATTTACCGATACGTGGTCCGAGAATCATGGCCCCGATTAAGGCCGCAACACCACCGACCATGTGAACCGCGGTTGAACCGGCAAAATCGTGAAAGCCCAAATCTGCGAGCCATCCGCCGCCCCATATCCAGTGGCCGCTGATCGGATAAATAACACCGCTGATCACTGCACTATATATGCAGTAGGCTAAGAAATTGGTTCTTTCTGCCATGGCACCCGACACAATCGTAGCCGCCGTAGCACAGAACACCGTTTGAAAAATGAGGAATGCGAATTTCGGTACGCCGGCCGGTAAAATATCCGTATAGGCCCCCCGAGACAGAAAATCCAATCCCCCAATAAATGCACTCGACCCCGCAAACATAATGCCGAATCCGAAAAACCAATACAAAATCGTACCGATCGAAAAGTCCATCATGTTCTTCATGATGATGTTTCCGGCGTTTTTCGCGCGAGTCAATCCTGTTTCTACCATAGCGAATCCGGCTTGCATAAAGAACACGAGTGCCGCAGCAACCAAGACCCAAATGGTACTTGCCGATGAAAGCATATAGTCACCTCCTTAAATACAAAAAGACGCCGCGCCCCGTTGGAACGCCACGTCTTTGTTTGATGTTGTTATATTAATACCGCCCACATTGCTTGTCAAGTGTTTTTTCGTAATTTATGCAAGATTATATTTATAAACTTGCACTTTGCAGGCTTATCGAGAAAATATTCACCGCCAACCGGCATATTTGTGCAAGTCGCTCCGCAAATAATTTCTCTATGGGTCTTATCTCGCAAAGAATCGTCGACAGAAGAGATGTTCGTCCTGCAATTCACTGCGCTATGTCTCTCCCGGCAAGAGATGGCGGATCACTCAACCCAATCTTTCCTCCCACTCCTTTTCGCGAAAGCCAACCAGAACCATATCATCTCCGATCAAAAGCGGACGCTTTACCATCATGCCGTCGGTAGCCAACAGATCCAGAAGTTCGTCTTCACTCATGCCGGGAATTCGCTTAGACAAGTTCTGCTCTCGATAAAGGAGTCCGGAAGTGTTAAAGAATCGCTTCAGCGGGAGATTACCATTCTTCTGCCACGCGGCGATTTCTGCTCTGGTCGGCCGGTCCATCTTAATATCTCTAAATATATACTCGATATCGTGATCGTCCAGCCATTTTCTTGCCTTTTGGCAAGTTGTGCAACGAGGGTAACAAATAAACACCATGAGCACGCCTCCCGTATATTTTTTCTTGATAATCATTATATCTCTATTCGCGAAGCAATCGAGACAAAATGAACGGGGCTGTCTCTTTCGACTTCGTTACAAGTCTTTTTAGACAGTCCCGTAGCATTCTCTTCTTCTGACCGTGCCGCACTGACGCAATATCTTGCTTCCCGATGATCTCTCTGCGGCCCGCTGCTTATCAATTATCCCGGCAAATTTGTCTTGCCCATGAGATAAGCGTCGCATCCGGCGGCCGCGGCGCGGCCTTCGAAGATCGCCCAGACGACCAGACTCTGCCCGCGGCGTGCATCACCTGCAGCGAAAAGTTTTGGATTGGAGGATTGATAGACGCCATCGATGCCGATGAAGTTGCTCCGCGTGTCCCGCTCGATACGAACATCACCCAAAACGTGGTCCTCGGGGCCCAGAAATCCCATCGCCAACAATACCATGTCGGCGGGCAAGGTTTTTTCGGTGCCCTCGACGGGCTTGGGTACCATGGCGCCGTTTTCGAGTTTTTGCCACTTGACTTGTACGGTCTCAACACTTTTCACGCGTCCCTTTGAGTCCTTATTTATTGCGCGTACGGTGGTCTCCCAGACGCGGGGATCTTTTCCGGTCACTGCTATGGCTTCTTGCTGTCCGTAGTCGGTTTTGAGTGTCATTGGCCACTGCGGCCACGGATTGTCGGCCGGACGAGTCTCGGACGGGCGGGGCATAATTTCAATCTGAGTGACACTTTTCGCGCCGTGGCGAAGCGACGTGCCGACGCAATCGGTTCCCGTGTCGCCGCCTCCGATGATGATGACATTTTTGTCTTTTGCCGACAAGGCTCCGGTTGGTACACCCGCACATTTTGACTGTGCACCAGCCGCATCTCCCGCGCCGCTATTGCCACTCTCTTTCTTGACTTTTTCGGAAAGGAGCGCTCTTGTGTTTTGAGTCAGAAAATCAACGGCGAAATATATACCTTTTGCTTCGCGCCCCGGGACGTTCAGATCACGGGCAAGAGTCGCACCACAGCATAATATGACCGCATCGTTTGTATCCAGAAGTCTATCGAGCTGCAGGTCTTTTCCGATTTCGGTGTTCATCTGAAATCGGATACCGGATTGTTCCATCAGTTCGACGCGCCGAAGGACAACACTTTTTTCGAGCTTCATGTTCGGAATGCCGTACATTAATAGTCCGCCGGGTCGGTCGCTTCTCTCGTAAACCGTCACTTCGTGTCCGACTTTATTAAGTTGCTCGGCGCAAGCCAGTCCGGCCGGGCCGGAGCCGATGACGGCGATTTTTTTACCGCTGCGAACAGACGGAACGGTCGGCGCAACGAGTCGCTCTTCAAACGCGCGGTCAATGATGTGGCACTCGTTTTGCTTGATCGTAACGGCCGTATCGTTGAGTCCGACGGTACAGGCGCCTTCACAGGGCGCCGGGCAAACTCTTCCCGTAAATTCCGGAAAGTTGTTGGTCTTTGCAAGGCGGCGATAAGCCTCATCCCAAAGGCCTTTGTATATCAATTCATTCCATTCCGGAATGAGATTGTTGATCGGACATCCCGATGCCGCACGGTTAATCATTATGCCGGTGTGACAAAAGGGTATGCCGCAATCCATGCATCGCGCGGCCTGCTCCCGTCGCTTCTTTTCGTCAAAGTGCTCGTGAAACTCGTTGTAATCACAAATTCTTTCTATCGGAAGACGATCTTTGGGATCCTCTCGTTGATATTCCATGAATCCTGTTGGTTTAGCCATGTTGCCACCTCCTTCAACTGCCGGTAACGCGTGCGACGTCTTTGTAATTGGCTTCAAAGGCCGCCATCAGGGCCTCTTCACCGGAAAGGCCTTGAGCTTCCACTTCTTTGACCGAATTGAGCATGCGCTCGTAATCTTTGGGCATTATCTTCACGAAATCCGGAAGATATGCTTCGAAATTTTCAAGTATCTCTGCAGCAAATGTGCTATCGGTATATTTAACGTGCTTTTCCAAAAGCGTGCGGACCTCTCTGATTTCATTCTCATCCGTTAACGGATACAAGGAGACCATTTCGGTGTTACAGCGCTTCTCGAAAAGCCCTTCTCTGCGCAGCACGTATGCGACGCCGCCGGACATGCCGGCCGCGAAGTTTCTGCCGGTCTCTCCGAGAACCAATACTTTTCCGCCGGTCATGTACTCACATCCATGATCGCCACAGCCCTCCACCACCGCGGTTGCTCCGCTGTTGCGCACGGCAAAACGCTCACCGGCCACACCGCGGATGTAGACTTCGCCGGATGTTGCTCCGTATAGCACGGTATTTCCAACCGAAATATTTGCACTGACATCAAATCCGGCACCGCCACGGTCGCGAACGACTATCTTGCCTCCGGACAGACCTTTTCCCAGATAGTCGTTGGCGTCACCCATCAGAGTCATACTTAGTCCCTTAGGTATAAAGGCGCCAAAGCTTTGCCCGGCAGATCCGGTGAAAGTCAGACGTATGGTATCTTCGGGAAGGCCTTTTTCGCCATAACGTGATGTAATCATGGATCCGAGCTGTGTCCCGACGACGCGGTTAACATTTCGAATCGCCAAAGAGGCTTCTACGGGCTTGCCCTCAGCGATGGCTTTTTCACAAAGGGGTATCAGTATGCGGTGATCCATCGTCTGTTCGAGTTTGTGATCCTGTTTTTCCGTGCAGAACTTTGCCTCAATCGGTCCGCATCCTGGCCGATACAAGAGCGACGATACGTCAATTTGACGCGTTTTCCAGAACTCCATCGCTCGGTCAGGAACCAGAAGATCTGTTCTTCCAACCATTTCATTGATGGTTCTGACACCGAGCTCTGCCATGATTTCGCGAAGGTCTTGTGCGACAAACCGCATGAAATTGACGACGTGTTCGGGCTTTCCGGCAAATTTTGCACGAAGTGCCGGATTCTGAGTTGCGACGCCGACCGGGCATGTGTCCAGGTTACAGACCCGCATCATGACGCACCCGAGTGCGACCAGCGGCGCGGTAGCAAATCCGAATTCCTCTGCGCCGAGGAGCGCAGCGACGGCAACGTCACGACCGGTCATCAGCTTGCCGTCGGTTTCGACGACAATGCGACTTCTCAGGTCATTGAGAATCAGGGTTTGATGGGTCTCGGCCAAACCGAGTTCCCAAGGAAGACCTGCGTGCTTGATGCTGGTGCGCGGCGACGCTCCGGTTCCGCCGTCATAACCGCTGATTAAAACGACATCCGCACGGCCTTTGGCTACACCGGCGGCAACGGTTCCGACACCGACTTCCGAGACCAGTTTGACACTGACTCGTGCATATTTGTTGGCATTTTTCAGATCGAAAATCAATTCGGCCAGATCTTCGATGGAGTAAATATCGTGGTGCGGCGGCGGGGATATCAGTCCGACTCCCGGTGTGCTGTGGCGGGTTTTTGCAACCCACGGATATACTTTCCTGCCGGGTAACTGTCCGCCCTCACCGGGCTTTGCGCCCTGTGCCATTTTAATTTGGAGTTCTCTGGCATTAACAAGATAGTGAGACGTGACGCCGAATCGGCCGGACGCAATTTGCTTGATTGCGCTGTTGGCTGAATCGCCATTCGGCATGACCGCGAAACGCTCGGGGTCTTCTCCGCCCTCACCGGTGTTGCTCTTGCCGCCCAAGCGGTTCATGGCTACCGCCAAGGCCTCGTGTGCTTCCTTGCTGATAGAGCCATAAGACATCGCTCCGGTCTTGAAGCGACGAACAATAGACTCGACCGGCTCGACTTCTTCAATGGGAATCGCATGTCTGCTCGGCGCAAATCGAAGCAAGCCGCGAATCGTGCACGCCTTTTGCGTATCGTCATTCATCTCACGACTGTATGCTTTATATAATTCGTAATTACCGCTTCGTACGGCGCGTTGAAGCATTTGAACGGTCATCGGGTTATACATGTGCACTTCACCGTCACTGCGCCATTGAAATTGACCTCCGACATCCAGCTCGGGATCCGGATTGTTTACCGCAAACGCACTATCGTGTCGCATGCCGGTCTCTCTTGCAATCTCCGCGAGTCCGATGCCGCCGATTCGACTTGGTGTCGAGGTGAAATACTGTTCCATCACCTCTTTGCCGATGCCGATCGCCTCGAAAATCTGTGAACCCTTGTAGCTCTGAATCGTCGAAATACCCATCTTCGAGAGAACTTTGATCATGCCCTTAACCGCTGCGGAGATGTAGTTGTATTCAGCTTTTTCATATGGAAGATCCAAAAATCCGGTTTCAGTCTCATGTCTGATGCTCTCAAAAGCCAGATACGGATAGACCGCCGATGCTCCGAACGCAACCAACAAGCAAAAGTGATGCACTTCACGAGGCTCGCCGGATTCGATGACCAACGAAAAATCCTTTCGCCGACGTTCACGCGTCATGTGTTGATGAAGCGCTGATACCGCCAAAAGCGCCGGTATCGCGGCTTTTTTCTCGCTGACACCCAGATCCGAGAGAACAATGACATTAGCACCCGCATTCAAGGCGCGTTCAGCCGCCAGGCAAAGGCGATCCAGATGAGTTTTCAATACTTCGCCGTCGCCGCCGGCCGGATATAAAATCGAAAGCGTCGCCGATTTGAAATCACAGACCAATGACTTGATCGCTTCCATGTCGCGTTGTCTGAGAATCGGATGGTCAAGAATAATTTTGCGACAATCTGTCGGCTTCGGGTTCATCAGATCGCCTTCGGCGCCCAATGCCAGACGGCTCATAACAACGATTTTTTCTCGAAGCGCATCAATCGGCGGGTTAGTGACCTGAGCAAATAATTGCTTAAAATAGTTATAAAGGAGTTGCGGTTGCTCGGATAATACGGCAATCGGCGTATCTACACCCATCGCCCCAAGCGGGTCAATGCCCTCCTTGGCCATCGGAACCAAGGTCGTGCGTAAATCTTCATAGGTGTAGCCGAATGCTTTTTGGAGCTTTTGGAGCGGTGCTTTTTCGAGTTCACCATCGGGTCTCAGATTGATCGGTCTTAAGAACATGTTTTTTTTCGATTCGGCACATGCATCGCAAGGTAAGTCTTCCAGAGAGACCGTGTGCGCGTCAAGCCATTCGCGATAGGGCTGCGCCGAGGAAAGACGCTCTTTGATCTCTTCGTCTTCGATGATGACGCCCTTTTCGGTATCTATCAGCAAGACGCGACCGGGTCGGAGTCGCTCGCGTCTCACAATCTGATCATTGGGTATATCCAACACACCGGTCTCCGAGGACAAAATGACCCGGCCATCCTTGGTCACCGTATAACGAGATGGGCGAAGGCCGTTACGATCCAAAATTGCACACACCTTGCGTCCGTCCGTAAATGCCATTGCCGCCGGCCCGTCCCACGGCTCCATAATCATGCTGTGGTATTCGTAAAACGCCTTTTTCGCGTCACTCATTTCTTCGTGATAATACCACGGCTCCGGAACCATCATCAGTGCCGCATGTTCCAGCGAACGCCCCGACAACAACAAGAACTCCAGGGCATTATCGAACATTGCCGAGTCGCTGCCGTCCGGATTAATGATTGGAAAAATATCATCAACCTTACGACCGAAAGCCTCTGTACGAATATGCGACTCACGGGCTCGCATTGAATTGACATTGCCGCGCAAGGTGTTGATTTCGCCATTGTGAATCAAAAAGCGATACGGATGAGCACGCTCCCAGCTCGGAAACGTGTTGGTGCTGTATCGAGAATGAACCAGCGCGATTCCGGATTCAAAATCAAGGTCCGCCAAGTCCATATAAAATGCATCCATCTGCTCCGCAGTCAACATGCCCTTATAAACGATGGTTCGATTCGAAAAACTTGCAAAATAGAAACCCTCTTGATATCTCGACTCAAAATCATCTTCTTGTCGCTCGCAAAGCTTGCGCGCACGATACAGACAACGAACCAGATTCGTCTCGGAAGCTTCCGAAAAAGAAGTGGCCAAATCATCCGGGGCCACCGAGTCGGAAAAACCAGAAGAACCCGAAGCCAAAGACGAAATCTTAATAAAAATCTGCGCAAAGTGAGGCCGACAATCCCGAGCCTTCGCCCCAAGAATAGTCTCGTTAACCGAGACGTCACGCCAACAAATGGTCTCCAGTCCGGCGGCTTTGATATTCTTTTCAATCAGATCCCGGCAAGCCTCACGGTTTTGGGGGATTATCGGCATAAATACCATGCCCACCGCATATTGCCCGACCGGCGGCAACACGCGCTGCCCGAGTGCTTTTCGAAAAAATCGATCCGGAATCTGAAGCAGTATGCCTGCTCCGTCTCCGGTATTCTCTTCGCTGCCGGCACCGCCGCGGTGTGCCAGATTTGCCAATATTGTCAAGCCCTGGCGGACGATCGAATGCGACTTGCGCCCTTTTATATCTACTACAAAGCCGATTCCGCAAGCATCGTGCTCATTATCCGGTGAATATAGTCCTTGTGCCTCGGGCATTGTGTTCCTGTAAACTCTCATCCTACGCCTCCTCGTGTATGATAAAAAGAATGGGCCCGAAAACAAAAAATGCCCGAGCGATTCATCATTGAAGCGCCGAGCGAGAATCCGAGCCGACCCGGCTAACGAACTTCGTCGGCAAGGGTGGTGTCATACAACATCTGAATTATATCATTTTGCAAGTTCTTATTCAAGCACTTTCATATGTGTGAAAAAATCTGCTTATATATGTAAATATTCGAACATTTATTGCAACTATATTAACCTATTCATTCATTCTGACTATTTCTGTTTTCTTGCTATATCTCTTCCCGAGACTTGCAGTCACATGAATCCTTAGAAGCCCCGGCCAACGACGCGGCCACAAAGCCCGAAAACAGGGGGTGCGCTCGATTCGGCCTCGACTTAAACTCCGGATGAAACTGACATGCCACATACCAAGGATGCGTCGGAATCTCAACCATTTCAACAATTCTCCCATCCGGCGACGTGCCGGCAAACATCATTCCCGCACGCTCGAATGCGTCACGATATTCATTATTCACTTCGTATCGATGACGATGCCTCTCGAAAATATTCAGCTCACCGTAGCTTCGAAACGCCTTGGATTCAGGATTTATGCAACACGGGTATTGCCCCAGCCGCATCGTACCTCCAAGATTCTCAACGACTTTTTGCTCCGGCATAAGGTCAACCACCGGATACGGCGTATTCGGTTCGAGTTCTGCGCTGTTTGCGCCTTCTAATCCGACCACGTTTCGCGCAAATTCGATCAGCGCAATCTGAAGACCCAGGCATATTCCAAAATATGGAACCGAATGAGATCTGGCATATCGAGCGGCTTCAATCTTTCCTTCCGTGCCGCGGTTTCCAAACCCGCCCGGCACCAGAATACCGTCAACATCTCCAAAAATATGCGGCGCCGATTCCGGGGTGACATCTTCGGATTCCACCCATTTTATCTTTATCTTAGTATGGTTAGCCGCGCCGGCATGCACCAAAGATTCTGCAACCGACAGATAGGCATCATGTAGCCCCACGTACTTACCGACTATCGCAATAACGGTCGCGCTTTTCGGACAACTTAAGTTGTGCACGAGCGCATTCCATTCCGACAGGTCCGGCACACGAATCGGGAATCCGAATCGCTCGCAAACAATGTCCGCAAAACCTTGCGCTTCCAGAGCCAGAGGAACCTCATATAGTAATGGCATATCTTTATTCTCAATGACACAACTCGGCGGTACATTGCAGAAAAGCGCGATTTTATCCTTGAGCTCTTTGGGCAATCCAATCTCCGTACGGCAAACGACGATATCCGGCTGAATACCGTGTGAGAGCACTTCTTTGACCGAATGTTGGGTCGGCTTGGTTTTTTGCTCCTGGGATGCCGATAGATATGGTACCAATGTCACATGGATAAACAGGCAATTCTCTCTGCCGACATCAATGGAAAATTGTCTGGCAGCCTCAATAAACGGCAACGATTCGATGTCACCGATTGTGCCGCCGACCTCAATAATCGCGATATCATATCCTTCTTTACCGCTCTTAAAGCGCTCCTTGATCTCGTTGGTAACATGCGGAATCACCTGCACCGTTCCGCCGGCATAATCCCCGCGTCTCTCTTTGCTGAGAACGGTGTGGTAGATACGTCCGGATGTTACATTTGAATTTTGAGATAGATTCTCATCTATGAATCTCTCGTAGTGACCGAGATCCAGATCCGTCTCTGCCCCGTCATCCGTGACAAAAACCTCTCCGTGCTGAAAAGGGTTCATTGTGCCCGGATCCATATTTAAATACGGATCGAATTTCTGCATTGTGACCCGAATCCCGCGACACTTAAGAAGGCGTCCGAGCGACGCGGCAGTAATGCCTTTGCCCAGCCCGGAAACCACGCCTCCGGTCACGAAAATATACTTCATCGGTCTTCCGGCAAACCCATCATCGACGTGATCCTCCGCCTGCATTGCATTACCCTCCATGTTACACGTGAATTTCATCTTCGACGCCTTTACATTCCTACTTTCTAAGTCGTCGCACCGCTTCTAACGTGCTTTCTTCGCTTCCGAAGGCAGTCATTCTGAAAAAACCTTCGCCGGCGTTCCCAAATCCGGAACCCGGCGTGGCCACAATACCTTTCTCATTGAGCAAATAATCGAAATATGCCCAGGAATCTTCGCCGTTCGGCGTCCTGACCCAGACATAGGGTGCGTTCACTCCGCCGAAAACCTCATATCCTGCAGTCATTAATCCCTCGCGAAGACGGCATGCATTTCGCATATAGAAGTCAATATTGGCCCGAACCTGCTCTTTTCCCTCCGCGGAGAAAATCGCCTCGGCACCACGCTGCGTAATGTATGAAACACCGTTAAATTTCGTAGCCTGACGGCGCATCCACATCTCGCGAATCGAAACACCATCAACCACAAGCTCTTTACAGATGACGGTATATCCACACCGCATTCCGGTGAAACCGGCCGTTTTCGAAAAGCTTCTCATCTCGATTGCGCATTTTTTCGCACCGTCGATTTCGAAAATCGAATGCGGCAGATCCTCCTGAATAAATGCCTCATAAGCCGAATCGTAAAGAATGACACTGCCCGTTCGAAGAGCATAGCTGACCCAATTGCTCAACTGCTCCTTGTTGATCGAGGCGCCGGTAGGATTATTCGGAAAACAGAGATAAATCAAATATGCCTCGTCACCACACGGAATATCCGGAACAAATCCGTTCTCCGGACCACAACGCAGCGTATCAATACCCGTCCATTTGCCGGATGCTTCATCATAAATACCGGATCGTCCGTCCATAACATTGGCATCAATATATACCGGATACACCGGGTCACACACCGCAACCCGAGTATCACTCGAAAACAGATCTCCGATACTGCCGCAATCGCTCTTGCAACCGTCGCTGACAAAGACCTCCCCGGCCGTGACGGGAATCCCGCGAGCGATGTAATCGTTATCTGCAATCGCCTCACGCAAAAAATCATAGCCATAATAGGGTCCATAGCCTCTGAACGACTCCGCTCTTCCCATTTGTGCCGTAGCATGATGCATCGCATCGACCACCGCCGCAGGCAGAGGCAACGTCACGTCCCCGATGCCCAAATCGACCAACTGATGATTCGGATGAGTATTTTTATACTCGGCGACACGCCGAGCGATTTCTGCGAATAAATAATTGCTTCTCAGCCTTGAAAATCCACTGTTAACCTTGATCATACCGTCTCCTTGTTATGGAAATTGACAACGCCCTCATAGACAATCTCAGCCGGCCCGACCATAATAATGTCGCCACTATCGCGGTCCCAATGAATCGACAGTTCTCCGCGATTCAGCTCAACCGTGACCTTACGATCCGCAAGCCCGTTCTCCACCGCCGCCGCGACCGCGGCACAGGCACCGGTTCCGCACGCCATTGTTTCTTGAGAGCCTCTCTCCCATACGCGCATGCGAATGCGACCGCGCGAAATGATCTCCGCAAATTCAACATTAACGCCTTCCGGAAAAAGACGATGCTTCTCCATCAATGTGCCGGTTGGCTCAATATCCATTGTGAGTACATCCCTTGTGAAAATAACCGCATGCGGATTACCCATCGATACTGCCGTAACATTATAAAGCGCCCCACCAATTGCTACCGCTTCGTTGAGCATGATATCGTCACTCCAAAGCACCGGAATGTCTCCTGTTCGAAATGAAGGTTTGCCCATATTCACCGTCGCAACATATAGATGCCCCTTAATTTTTTCGAGCTGAATATGTTTAATTCCCGAAAGAGTTTCTATTTCGAGTTCTGTTTTATCCGTTAGTTTTTTTGCATGGACAAATGCCGCCAGGCATCGAATCCCATTACCACACATTTTGCCTTGCGAACCATCGGCGTTATACATCTCCATGAAGAAATCCGCTTTTCGCGAATTCTTAATTAAAATTACGCCGTCTGACCCGATGCCGCAATGACGATCACCGTAACGACGTGCAAAGCTTTGCACCTCTTGCTTGCTGAACGGATTCTTTATCGTGCAATCGATATAAATATAATCGTTGCCGATACCGTGCATCTTGGTGAAAGCAATCTGTGTCATCCGGCATCCTCCTTCTGTTGCTGATCAATGTCCAGGATCTGCCTGGCCAGCGTAGCCATTCTCAATCCGCGCTGCATACTCTCTTTTTGAAGATATCGATGAGCCTCTTCCTCCGAAAAATGGCGCCTCTCAATCAGTACCATTTTGGCCATCTGAATATCCCGGGTCTCTTCAGGACTTCTTAGTGTTTTCTGGTCGAAAACATCTTTCTTCCTTCGACTCTCCCGCTTATATGTCGCCATCGGCATTTGTCTCGTATCTAACAGCGTTTTCGAGTAAAACGCTAATTCTTCCGAAAATATCGGAGCACTCAAAAAGAATAGTCCGGATGCTTCCTCCGGGAAAAATCCGGTTGGCGGAATCGCCGCCAACACAAGTACGTCAAAATCCTCAGAAAGTTGAGAAAATAGCTGATAAGCGGTCATGTCCTTAAGCTCAGAACCGCAGACGACCAACCCTCCACCGTCTTCGAGCAGCGTGAGGCGAAGCAATGCGGAACCACTGTGTGCGATGCCGCGAACATTGATTCCGTTACGAATCATGATGTCCCGAATTTTTGATGCCATCTGTTGATCAGAAAATCCAATAATGACGCCTCTCATCTGCTGCCTCCCATCCTTGTCCGATGCAACTTTCCGGTCGGTTCCGTTCACCCGAGTCGGCCCAAACACACTATCTGCGCTAAGGCCGACTCGATGGCAATCCGGAAAAACACGAATGTCCGTGGCATTAATACTTTAAGAGATACGAGTCTAATTCCCATTGGCTGATGCGCATCCGGTACTCATCCCATTCCTTTTTCTTGGCTTCAATATACTTGCCGTAAATGTGATCGCCGAGAACCTCTTTGGCCAAATCGTTCTTTTCAAGATATACAATGGCTTCTTCCAAGCTGCCCGGAAGATTGTCAATCTCATGTTCTTTTCTTTCTTCGGCAGTCATTTCAAAAATGGAGCTGACGACTTGCTTAGGCGGTGTCATCTTATTCTTAATACCGTCCAAGCCGGCCGCCAAACACATGGCCAGAGAAAGGTAAGGGTTACATGCCGGGTCCGGACAGCGAAGCTCCACACGGGTCCCCTTGCCGCGAGTTGCCGGAATACGAATCAAGGCAGAGCGGTTAGCCGCTGACCACGCCAGATAACATGGCGCTTCATATCCGGGAACCAATCGCTTATAGGAATTGACCAGAGGATTGCTGATAGCGGTGAATCCCTTGATATTCTTGAGCAAGCCTGCGATAAATTGCATCGCCGTCTCAGAAAGACCGAGCTCCGAATCCGGGTCATAGAATGCGTTCTTGCCGTCCTTCATAAGGGACATATTGGTGTGCATTCCTGAACCATTGATACCGAAAATCGGCTTAGGCATAAAGGTGGCGTGCATCCCGTACTTCTTAGCGATCGAACGAACCGTCAATTTGAAGGTCATGATATCGTCCGCAATGCGTAGTGCATCTCCGAACTTGAAGTCAATCTCATGTTGCGCCTGAGCCACTTCGTGGTGCGTGGCTTCAATTTCAAATCCCATTTGCTCGAGCGCAAAAGTAATCTCTCTGCGAATATCTTCGCCTTGTCCGATCGGCTCGAGATCAAAGTAACCGCCCTGATCATGTGCAAATGTTGTCGGTTTGCCGTCTTCGTCATAATGGAACAAAAAGAATTCCAGCTCCGGTCCGACGTTGAAGGAGTATCCCATGGCTTCTGCTTCAGCCAATACACGCTTCAGCGCATAGCGAGGATCACCGACGAACGGCTTGCCTTCCGGTGTGTATACATCACAGATCAGTCGAGCTACTTTGCCGATCTGCGGACGCCAAGGGAAAATGACGAAAGAATCCAAATCCGGATAAAGATACATGTCTGATTCCTGAATGCGAGCAAAGCCGTCGATTGACGATCCATCAAACATACACTCGTTACTCAGAGCCTTCTCCAACTGACTCGGGGTGATTGCTACATTCTTGAGCATGCCGAAAATATCCGTAAACTGAAGTCGAATAAAGCGCACATCCTCTTTCTCTACGATGTCCAGAATATCTTGTCGCGTATACTTAGCCATAATGTCCTCCTTGAATTCCTCGGTCGTTGGTTCGACCCTTCCGCTTGTTATCTTGTTACTTTTCCGAAATAACAAAAGGAGACAGGTCTTCCCCATCTCCTCCATCGGTCGTTGTCATTTTAACCGCAGAATGTATTACTTGTCAACTACTTTTTGCAAGAATCGAACTCTTTTCTTGCAATTTCTTCAAACTGGTTGTCTGCCGGCTTAAGCGTAAAGTCTTCGCCGAATCTACGCTTGAGCGCAAGCGTCAGAATATAGTCACATAATTCGGGGTTCTTAGGTAAGAGGCTTCCGTGAGAATAGGATGCGATAACGTTTTTATAGACGGCACCTTCGGTCCCGTCCTCGCCGTTGTTGCCTTTTCCGTACACTACTTTTGCAAGCGGCCGGACATTATCTCCCAAATATGTCCTTCCGCTGTGATTTTCAAATCCGTAAATGATCGGATCATTGATGGGTAGCTCACAGCGATACTCTGTATTGCCGATAAAGCGTTGTTTTCTCGCCTCGGTATATACGTTCAACGCTCCAAGACAATCAATTTTTTCGCCATCCTGCTCTTGATAGTAGTGACCCATCATCTGATAGCCGCCACAAATGCACAAGAACACCATCCCCTCTTCAACCGCCTCTTTGACCGCTTCTCCTTTGACGGTGACTAAATCTCTTCGAATCATTTTTTGTTCCGCATCCTGGCCTCCGCCAAAAAAGACGATATCATATTGATCCTTTTCGAAAGATTGCCCCATACTGAGGGCTACTATTTCCGTATCAATGTCTCGAAGTCCGGCTCGGTATGACAGTGCCAAAATATTGCCCCGATCTCCGTAGAGATTCAGCAAATCCGGATACAAATGACAGATTTTTAGAGAATACTTGCTCATAAACGTCACCTCCAAAAATCTTTAAGCCGATATTTACCAACCAAAAATTTGCGCAACGCCAGCATTGACGTGTAGTTCGGAAGAACATACAGGCATTTTCCAGGTTCACAAGCACTCAGGGCTTCTTCAAATAATACAAAGGCCTCGGACATTGACGCATATCTAAGTTGATTCGTATCAACACCCGAATAGATCAAGCGCAGTAACATGTCACCGAAGCGCTCCCCGGAGACGTATAATTTGTCCGGCATCGTTTTGCTTTCAAAATCAACATCCCATATCCAGGACACATCCGTACCGTCAGCGATATTGCTGTTCAACAAGAGATACATTCCATCTGCATCTGAAGCTGAAGCGACCATCGATAAAGCGCGATCCAGCCCGACCGGGTTCTTAACCAGCAAAATACAAAAACTCTTATCACCGACCCTTATCTTCTCCATGCGGCCAAATGCCGGCTGTACTTCACTTAGGGCCGCCGCAACCTGAATCGGTGACAACTTGGGGTCTCCGATAATTTTGCCAAAAGACGTACATGCTGCGAACGCTGCCGCTGCATTGTAAATATTGTGAGAGCCCGGAATCGGAAGTACGCCTTCCACCGAGTAATCTTTGCCTTGAAAAACCAGAGGCAGGCCCGGGTCCGAAGAACTCTTTGTGGGATCAAAATACACCGATTGCTGTGGTTCTTGTCTGGTATCACCGCAACTTGAGCAGGAATACGTGCCGAAATGACCGAAACTTCTCGCGCCATATTCATACTTTCGCTTGCACGAAAGACAGTATTCGGCATCGGACGATGCCGGCAAAGCTCTCGAAGCAACCGTGTCCGTAACATTGTTACGCGTCATGGAGCGCTCATCCACACCATAAAATTCTGTGCGGGACTCCCGGTTTTTTCTCAAAGCAGCGATCATGGAATCGTCGGCATTCAGTAATATCAATGCGTCGGTCATATCGAGACCCTTTTCGATACAATCCCGTGTATAAAGCAGTTCTCCGAATCGATCTAACTGGTCTCTGAAGAGGTTTGTGACCACGCAAACCTTCGGCGACAGATCTCCCGCCACCTTCGCAAACGCGGCTTCATCAATCTCCAGAACATAGACCGGCTTCAATCCTTTGCTTACGGCTCGCCTGACCGGTCGTAGCTCCTGAGCAAACGTCGTTGCTATACCCGACGATAAATTCGCCCCGGAAACATTGGTCGCGACATAGTAACCACTTTTTCGAAGACTCTCTGAAATCATATGTGTTGTGGTCGTCTTGCCGTTGGTGCCGGTAACCGTAATAATATCGCAGCCGCTTGCCATCTCGCGAATAAATCGCGGTGCAATCTTAACCGCAATTTTACCCGGCAACGCCGTTGCGCCTTTGCCTAATAATCTCAGCGATAATCGAATCCCACCGGCTATAATAAGGGCAAAACCGACCCGAAAAGAACGCATACGCTTAACCTCAGTGTTTCGAATCGCGCATCAGCGCAATAAATCGATCAAACAGATAGTTGTTGTCTTGGGGACCGGGAGCACCTTCCGGATGATACTGTACCGTAAATACGGGTTTGTCCGTCATCCTGATACCCTCGACCGTCCCGTCGTTCACATTGACATGACTCACCACGCATCGTTCAGACGGTAAAGAATCTTCTTCGACCACAAAACTGTGATTCTGAGAAGTAATATAGATGCGGTTACTCTCCAGCTCTTTAACCGGATGATTAGCACCACGATGGCCATACTTGAGCTTGTGTGTTTTTGCACCGAGAGCCAGCGAAATCAGTTGATGTCCGAGACAAATACCCATAACCGGAATCCCCGTCTCGATTAACTTCTTAATCTCCTCAATCGCCTGGCCGCAATGCTCCGGATTTCCGGGTCCGTTCGACAAAAATATACCGTCCGGTTTCTGCCCGAGAATAGTATCGGCATCGGTGTCCCAAGGAAACGCCAAAACCTCACATCCCCGCATCGTCAAATTCCAAATAATATTCTTCTTGGCGCCAAAATCCAAGAACGCCACTTTATAAAGCTTCTCCTCCAAGGACTCGGTCTGAGGAAGTGCAATATCCGATCTCTTGTTCGTCTGCCGGGCACTATTGATCTTATTCTCGTCCCATCCCTGATGCCAGGCCGGATAAACGGTGACTTCTTTCGGGCTGACTTCCGGCACCAAATGCCTTGCGTCGTAAGCCTTAATCATCTCCATTGCCGCATCCATATCCACATTTTTGGCCTCGCCACTGAGAATCGCTCCGACTTTCGTGCCCTCTTCCCGAATCTTTAACACAATCTCCCGAGTATCCACGCCATATAAGCCGGGAACACCATTGCGCTTAAGATACGCATCAAAGTCCTCTGCGCCGCGCTCATCACCTTCAACCTCTGTCAAATCCCGAATAATCAGAGCCCCGACCCAGAGTCTCTCCGACTCCGATACATCTTCGAATACTCCATAATTACCGACAATCGGGTGCGTCAGTGTAACCGCCTGGCCACAGAACGAAGGATCGGTCAGCAATTCGACATAGCCGGTCGAACCGGTCGCAAAAACCACTTCACATACCGCATCCCGATCCGCTCCAAACCTTGTACCCTCATATATGCTTCCATCACTAAAAATTAAACAAGCTTTGCTCATAAGCCCTCCGTGCCATAATGAATCACACCGAAACTTTTGGTGTGAATTTTACCATCTGTTACTTCACTTGTCGCTAGAAAAAGTCGACAATTCCTTAAAAAAAGAAAAATCATTCCGCAAGATGACCAATAATGATTAATCGATGCGAACCGACGCCGGTCGGCGTACATGTCACCAAGGTCACTCTTTTGCCGTCATCGATGTCGGGATTTACGACGGTCGGTATCTCCGAAGGATTGAGTTTTTCAATGATTTCGTCGACGACATAGACAAAAGATGTCCCGTCGGCAACGACAATCTCAATCTCATCCCCGATTTTTACCTCGCCCAGCCGATTAAAAAGACTTCCAAACGTCTTCATGCGGTGACCTAAAATGACCAGATTGCCATTCTGACCCGGCGCTGACTTTTCAATATTCAAAACACCGGCACCATATCTCAACGCGACGACCGAAGCCTCGTCCCAAAGCGGCAAAATGCATTCGATAGATTCAATTGTAATGGTCCCGATGGCTCGAAGTTCGACCTCAGCGGGCAAATCAAACAGCTCACTTTCAAAATCGATTGGGTTGCCATTTTCGTCAACCGCCTCGTATGCGTCTTCGTAAGCCTCTCCTTCAACCTCGAAATCATCCGTCTTAACCTTCACGACCACGCTTCCGACCTGGATTGATTCTACGATATCAGAAGCTTTTTCAACGCGTTTTTTCTCAATATACGGTCGCCGGACCAAAAGAAATATACCGGTTCCGAGACACGCCAACCCGATGGTTAAAACAATAACTCTAAAAATCAACTGTTTTGATTTTTTCTTCGCCGAATCGCTCCCATTAATATGTTTTTTCATCCTTATCTCCCTTTTCACGTCCTAACCCCTTCGAAAACCTTGACGCCATTGCCCGGTTTTCGAAAAGAAGGTCTTTATATATACACGCATCGCCCCATTATCTTCTGCGTGCAGCATTCTGAAACACTGTTATTATAGGTCACTTTCTGCTATTATAGGAAATACTTTTAAGCAAATCATTCAATTTGAGTGAAGAACAGGGATTGGAATCATCAGATATGCAAGACACCGAAATGCAATCACTTTGGTCTAAAGTCAAGATTATATTGTCTAAAGAATTGACCGAAGTCAGTATGAAGACTTGGATTGACCCCCTCGTTCCCGTGTATGCGGATGATCGACTCTTTATACTTTCGGTTCCGAATGATTTCTCTCAATCCTATGTTACACAATTAAAGCCATTAATTGATAATTCCTTTTCGGCAGCTCTGCATCATCCCATCGATGTCAAAATATCCGTCAACGGCTCCCAAGAGCTGCTGGATGCGGTTCGCTCCATCGAAAAAGATACTTCCGAAACATCGCTCCCCCGGACAAAAGCCTCGGCTTCTTCCGGCGCGTCGCAGCTGAACCCGCAATATTCTTTTGATTCATTCGTTGTCGGCTCCGGCAACCGTTTCGCGCATGCCGCTTGCGTCGCAGTCGCCGAAAAACTCGGAGGCCGCAATTACAACCCGCTATTTCTATATGGCGGATCCGGGTTGGGCAAAACACACCTTATGCATTCGATCGGCAATTTCGTTACGCGCCGGCGCACGGATAAAAAAGTTATCTATGTCCAGTGCGAGCAGTTTGTCAACGAATTCATCTCTGCCATTAAGGAAGCTTCATATGATAGTTTTCGTGAAAAATACCGCGGCGCCGACCTTCTCTTGATTGACGATATTCAATTTATTGAGGGTAAAGAGCAAATGCAGATTGAGTTTTTCCACACCTTTAATGCTCTGCATGAATCCGGTAAGCATATTGTAATGACTTGCGATAAGCCGCCCCAAAGCCTGGCATCGCTTGAAGAGCGTCTTCGGACCCGTTTTTCATCCGGACTTATAGTTGATATTCAGCCCCCGGACTATGAAACCCGCTATGCCATTCTTCAGAAGCGTGCCGGTCAAAACAATCTCAGCGTACCGGAAGAAGTACTGGATTATTTGGCATCCAATATCGCAACTAACATTCGTGAACTAGACGGTGCTTTCAATACGGTCGTAGCTTATAGTTTATTAGCCGGCGGAATAGATCTGGATGCCGCAGTAGAAGCACTTAAGGACATTATTCAACCCAAACCCGCTAAGACCGTGACTCCGCAAATGATCATGGAAGTTACCTCTCGATATTACAACATCTCCGTCAGCGACATTCTTTCAAATCGTCGCAGCAAGGATGTCATCGTTCCAAGACAGGTTGCAATGTACCTTTGTCGCTATCTTCTCAGTATGACTTTTCCGAAAATCGGAGAAGCGTTTGGCGGTAAGGATCATACCACTGTCATCCATGCATGCAATAAAGTCAGTTCAGAAATATCTTCGGATACCTCTGAAGTTGGCCGGGATATTGACGATATAAAAAAACGTCTTTCAAACTAATTTCCACCGTTTTTTGTCTATATGTGGATAACTTCGCCTTAATAATGCGTGGACAATTTGTGGATAGTTTCACACTGTTAAAAGGTCTGATAAGTCGGTCATTTTTCCCCTCATTTATCCAGAACTTTTTCACAGGGGAAAAGCCCCCGTCATAGTGGATAAAGCTACTTTTTCACAACTTAAACAGACCATAAGAATAAGGCGGAGAATTAAACTAATTTATTTATAATAGCGTTTTTACGAAAATGCTTTTTCAAGTTGTATCCTAAAGCCTGTAATAATTAAGAATTTACAGTATCTTAACGTCCCTTTATATAGCTATTGTCGTATATCGGATGGCTTTTTCTCATTTTTTCTGTATAATAAGTAGTGGTATAAAAAAGCAATTTTTTGGAGGTGGCCAATGAAATTTATTTGTTCCAGAGATCGACTTACCGAAGCGATTTCAATTGTTCAGAAGGCCGTTTCAACACGTTCTACTTTATCTATTCTTGATGGAATTCTTATAGATGTTACAGACAAGGGCGTTCAGTTGACCGGTTATGATTTGGAAACCGGCATAGAAGCTCAATTGGATGCTGATGCGCTTGAGAGCGGTTCCGTTGTTATTAATTCCAAGCTTTTTGGCGAGATTGTCCGTAAACTTCCGGAAGAAGAAGTAATTATTGAGACCGATGAACGTTTGTTGATTAGTATCATTAGCGGATCTTCTGTTTTTTCAATTAAGGGATTATCTGCAGAAGGTTATCCGAAGATTCCTGAAGTTAAGGATGCTGAGAAGATTATTATTATGCAAGGCATTCTTAAGGATATGATAAGACAGACCATTTTTGCTGTATCGACAGATGAGAGTCGTCCGACTTTGAATGGTTGTCTCTTTTCCTGTGATGGGACAAATGTTGAAATGGTTGCTATAGATGGTTTTAGACTTGCTCTTCGTAAACAACAGATGGGTATGGATTTGCCGATTATGAAGTTTATTGTTCCCGGCAAAGCATTACACGAAGTCGGTCGTATTTTAGGTGGCAAAGATACTGAATTAATTGTTTATTCTTCTGTTAATCATATTCTTTTCGACACAGGTAAAGTACGTATCGTTTCAAGGTTGATTCAGGGCGAGTATATGAATTATAAGTCTATTTTACCGAAAACCGGTGAGACGAATATGACCGTTTCTCCCGGTGCTATGTTGAGTGCCATCGAGCGTGCTTCATTAATTATTCTTTCGGAAGATAGACGCTGTCCGGTTCAATTGTCAATGCCGAACGATGAGACATTAGTTATTAGTGCCAGCACAGAATTGGGTACACTTCGTGAAGAAGTTCCCGTTCGCATTAGCGGAGAATTGATCGATATTGATTTTAATCCTCGATATTTTATTGATGCCCTCCGAGTTATAGATGATGGTGATATTAGTGTTCAGTTTAACGGCAGCAACGGACCTTGCATTATGAAGCCTTTGGAAGAGGAAGACTTTGCATATCTTGTTTTACCGTTAAGAAGATAATCTTGTATGCGCGTATTGTCATTGCACCTGGAGAACTTTAGAAATTATATTGCGCTTGATTTAGAATTCGGATCGAGAGTTAATGTTCTCTATGGTTATAATGCTCAAGGTAAAACCAATGTTATTGAGGCTCTTTATCTTTCGGCATCCGTTCGATCTCATCGGACATCGAAGGATAAAGAGCTTATTTCTCATGGTAAAGATTATTATAAAGTATGTATAGATATTCAATCGGATCGACATAATTCACGTTCAGAATCGTTGGCTTTAGCCTTTTATGATGCCGAAAAGTCAATTTCAAATATTTCAAAAAAACGACGGCAAGCATTTCATAATTCGATTGAATTAGACAAAATAAGCCGGTATTTCGGTCTTTTTAACGCTGTTATATTTGCTCCTGAGGATTTATTACTTATAAAAGAAGGCCCTTCGGTACGAAGACGTTTCATGGATATTCTTATTTCTCAAATTCGACCATCATATTTTTATGATATTCAGCAATACTCGCGATTTTTAAATCAAAGAAATCGTGTTCTCAAACAATTAAGAGCTGCAACCGGTAAAATATTTAACCACCAATCTATTCCGGAATTAGATGCTTGGGATTCTTGTATGGCACCCTATGCAGCTAGAATTATTATTCAAAGGAAGCATTTTTCAAGACGTATTGCTGAATGTGCCGCCCGTTTTCACGATAATATTTCAGACCAAAAAGAGACTCTTGAGCTACGTTATCATACCGTCACCGGAGTTAATGAACTTGGTGATGATTTTAAGACGCTTCTTATGCCGAATGCAGATCCAAATCCTGAAGTATTATATGAAATCGAGTCCTTCTTACTCAGCAAATGGAAGCAAACACAATCAGACGATATAGACAAAGGTGTTACCGGTATCGGTCCACATCGTGATGACCTCGAAATATCCCTTAATAATCTAAATATCCGTCTCTATGCTTCTCAAGGTCAGCAACGGTCGGCTGCTCTTGCACTCAAGTTGTCGGAATTATCTATTCTTCAGGAAGAAACTGACGAAATGCCGGTATTGCTTCTTGATGATGTATTCAGCGAATTAGATGCATATCGCAGAATGGCATTATTGAAAAGCCTTGGAGAATCTCAGGTATTCATCACTTGTACCGACCGTGATTTTGTCTCCAAGGAATTGCGGCCGCTTTGTCCTTCAATGTTTTCAGATACAGATTCAATTCGATATTTTCATGTCCGGGAAGGCCGTATCGAAGTGACGGATTAATAACGAATAACGTTTGTATTTCAGACGTATCGACATACATGTGGTATAATTTACATGTTGTGATTATCTTAGTTGGCGACTAAGATCGGGAGAATAAATGTATATTCATATTGGCGGAGAATACTCTCTTTCTGATAAATATATCGTTGCAATTATCGACTTAAATCATGTTCAACCGCATCAGACCGATATGACTGAATTTATGTCTGAGCATGAGAACAAGGGTTTGGTTGAGTACGTTTCAACAGATATTCCCCAGTCGTTGATTATCACATTAGACCGTTTGTATGTGTCCGGATTATCAACGCACACATTGATGAAGCGAATGGAGAACAATACGAAGAGAGATTGTTCTAAATCAATTGCCGGTTGAATATTTCACTATGTTTATGCAGGGGTGTTCGAAATTCGACATAATGGGAAATTTTGCAGGTAATATAATAAAATAACAGTGTTACAAATCATTTAGTATCAGTGATATACAGGTTTTAATTGAATTATGTCACGTTACAGAACAGTATTGGAGGAAAAGGTCAAACATGAGTGAAAAAGAAGAGAATAATGTTCTGAAAGAGCCTATTTTGGATTCGTATTATCAGCCTATTGAGTCATCGGGAGATGATTCTGAGGAGATGATCAATTTGGCGGTTAACCCTCGAGCTTTGACTGATGATTATTTAGAAGAAGCTTCAGATGTTTTGTTGGGCGCAGCTTTCGGACAAGATCAATTTGATACGTCTAATACTTCTCTGTACAGTGATTCTGATATTCAGGTTCTAGAGGGCCTGGAAGCAGTCAGAAAGCGTCCCGGCATGTATATTGGTGATACGACCCTCAGAGGCCTTCATCACCTCGTATACGAGATTGTGGCAAATTCAGTTGATGAAGCGCTTGCGGGACGTTGCGATACGATTAATTTAACGGTCAATAAAGATGGTTCCGTTACAGTCGTAGACAACGGCTCGGGTATTCCGGTCGGAATTCATCCTCAGGCCGGTATTCCTACAGTTGAAGTAGTTCATACGGTTCTTCATGCAGGAGGTAAATTCGGAGGCGGCGCTTACAGTGTTTCCGGTGGTTTGCATGGTGTTGGAGCATCTGTAGTCAACGCTTTGTCTTCTTATATGTCTGTTCAGGTGTGCCGTGAAGGTAAAGTATTCGAAATCGGCTTCGAGCGCGGTATAACGGTGCGTCCGTTGGAAGTCGTAGGAACTTGTGATCTCTCCTACACGGGCACAAAGACTACATTTATGCCTGACGGCGATATTTTCCCGGATCGTACATTTGACTTTGCTACAATGATTACCAGATATCGTGAAATGGCTTTTCTTAACAAGGAAGTAACCATTATTCTGAAGGACGACCGAGAAGAATCGCCGGTAGAAAAGACGCTTCATTATGAGGGAGGTATTATTTCTTTCGTCGAGTATTTGAATCGTCATAGAGAAGCTCTTCATAAACCACCGGTTTATTTTGCTCAGCGTTCCGGGGACTGCTTTGTAGAAGTTGCAATCCAATACAACGATTCGTTTGCGGAAAACGTCTATTCTTATGCTAATAATATCGCTACCGTAGAGGGCGGAACGCACCTTACAGGCTTCAAATCTTCACTTACCAAGGTAGTTAATGATTACGCCCGTAAGTATAAGTATTTGAAGGATTCTGATAGGAATCTACAGGGAGAGGATGCTCGTGAAGGTTTAGGAGCGATCATCAGTGTCAAGCTTCCGGATCCTCAATTTGAGGGTCAGACGAAGTCAAAGCTTGGCAACTCCGAGATCCGTACCATGGTTGAATCATCTATGAACGAAAAGCTTGCTCAATACTTTGAAGAGAACCCATCTATTGCCAAAATTGTAATGGACAAGTGTTTATCTGCATCACGCGCAAGAGAGGCAGCCAAGAAAGCCAGAGACATGACACGCCGCAAGAGTGTATTTGAGTCTAATGCATTACCTGGTAAGTTAGCAGATTGCCAGGAAAAAGATCCTGCCTTGTGCGAAATCTTTATTGTTGAGGGAGATTCGGCAGGAGGTTCTGCGAAGCAAGGTCGCGAAAGAAAGTATCAGGCGATTCTGCCGCTTTGGGGCAAAATGCTCAATGTTGAAAAAGCCCGAATTGATAAAGTTTACGGGAATGACAAATTGCAGCCGGTAGTAATGGCTTTGGGAGCCGGAATTGGTGAGGAGTTTGATGCTGCTAAGCTGAGATACCATAAGACAATTATTATGGCCGACGCAGACGTTGATGGATCTCACATTCGAACTTTATTACTTACATTTTTCTTCAGATATCTGAGACCGTTGGTTGATGGCGGTTTCGTATATATTGCATGCCCTCCTCTGTATCGTGTATACCAGGGCAACGAGGGATATTATGCATATAATGAGAAGGAAGTTGAAGAAATTAAGCAGTTAACAGGATGGAAAGAGCCAAAGCTTCAAAGATATAAAGGACTTGGAGAAATGAGTTCGGAGCAACTTTGGGAAACTACGATGAATCCTGCTACTCGTAAACTCTTAAAGGTTACAATTGAAGATGCTCAGGCAGCAGACGAGGTATTTACTCTTCTGATGGGCGATAAGGTTGAGCCGAGAAGAGATTTCATTATTGAAAATGCTAAGTATGCTGTAACCGACATCTAAGCGTAATCTCAAGCAAACTCTTGTGCGCCGCGACAGTAATGTTCGCGGCGCTTTTTTGT
>JAAYBI010000028.1 GCA_012718915.1 Clostridiaceae bacterium | reverse complement strand
GTTACAATGTTCGTGTCCCACGAGCTTTCTCCTTCGTGTTTGGGTTAGTCACTTAACATTGTATGTGAGATTGTCCGCGTGGGACATCTTTTTTATTTTCGCGTCACTTCATTTTACAATTCACCAGATTATCTTTTTTCATCAAAGCGTAGCTGAAGCCGGACAAATCGGTTTCGAATTTTGAATATTGTCTTTGTCGATATAATCGGGAAGGAAACCCCGGATTGTCAGGATTATTGTATATAATGATGCGCAATTTCTCCGTTTCGATACATTTCGGATACATTTCGGTCACGCCTTCAACCGCAACACTTTGATATAATAAAAACACGATAGGAGATGTTAAGGGCGTTGTTTCTCTCTTCTTTCATCACAATCGTTCAGAGGTTCAGACAGCTTGACAGTGACCGACTCATAATTGGAACCCTGACTCTCCTTGAAGCATCATCCATGCGGCTTGCCGCAAGAGAACGCCGGGCGATTCCCCGGCGTTCTTCATTTTCTAAATCGATTGAATTTATGCACATTTGTTATGAAATGTCTCTTCGAGAAATATGTGTGTTCAGCAATTCATAAAAAGCCTTATCTTGATCTTGTGTTCTCTTAGGAATTCGAGACCCTCTTCCCGTCATTCGCCTTTGCTTGCTTTTTTCATAACGAACACTTAAGAGCATATCGATATTGTCGTCTGTATACTGTTGCCCATTTTGATTGAAGACATATGCTTTTTTCGCCAAAGCCATCGCCGCTAATCCATAGTCCTGAGTAACAACAATGTCACCATTGCGAATATAGTTTGCAAGAGCAAAATCTGCGCTGTCAGCGCCCTGGTCAACAACAATTGTACTGGCTCCGATTTTATCGAACTCATGAGATGTATCACAAAACAGAACGCACGACATTTTATGCCTTTTCGCCAAAGAAATCGCAACATCCACAACGGGACAACCATCGGCATCAACCAGTATTCTTGGTTTGTTGTCATCGTCTGAGAACATATATCCGGTGTCCTCCCAGTATAGGAACCTCTAAATAATTACTTGGAAAAATCCTTAAAAGGATCCCTAATATCGTTAATATCTCCGCCAAGTTTTTGGATAACAGACATCGCCTCATAGAAAATATCTCGAGTCAGCGCGTGTTGATTACGGTCCAAATAATTCTTCAACAGTGTCACTGCACGAGAATCGCCATAATCTCCAAAGCAGAGCACGCCAATCAACTTGCGTTCGAGTTTCTTAAACGCGCTCCGAAGTGCTTGATATATAATCTCATCCGGCACTTGCGCCCCAATTTGCGAGAGTGCGACAACATAGTCTTCTTCTGCAGAATGGGCCGGGATATGGGATACTCCGTTAATTCTCATTAAGAGTGATGCAACTGCAGGTTCACCGATATCTTGGAGGAAAGACTGAATAATATCCGCTATATATTCATCAGGAGATATAAGCGTCCCATATCGCTCGAGCAAAGGCTCTACCGCCTCGTTTGCTCCGATTCTGCCAAGGACTTTTATCGCCGACATCGCCCCGGATATCGCCTCACGGGCATCCATCGTGTCCGCTGCCTTTTCGATGTGCCAATCCTCAGCCAATGCAATATCTAATAACCTGACGACAGCATTTTCTCCAAAGGATAAAAGTCGATTCAAAAGACCTTTCGGAACAACGTCATCACAGACTTCGGCTCCAATCATAAATGCATCGACACAATCCTCAACCGTTGCAAGCAATCCGAAATATTCGTTAGGGCTTCGCCCCTGAAGAATATCAATGGGTCGATCAAAATAGGCATCTGTTTTATCGTCGAGTGCTTTCTGGAAATAATCGTGATAATCTTTGGAATACAAATCAACATTTTGCGGTGCAGACGAAAGAATTCTTTCACTCTCCACTTCAATATAATTATTGTACGATTCATATATTTGACGGATTGCTTCTTTCATAGTCATATTAACCCTCTTATTTTTGTTTATTTTACTACTATACCCGAAGCCATTGTATCGAACAAGTTTTTGCTTTCGCAAGCTTTCAATCGCCCGGATAATAGCTGTCTCGAAAAACACAAGACGCCTCATATTTGAAGCACATCTCGAAAAAAAAAGCCCGAAGTAGCGCAGTTCGCGTACTTCGGGCTTCGGACTGGAGGCGCCACCCAGATTTGAACTGGGGAGTAAAGGTTTTGCAGACCCTTGCCTTACCACTTGGCTATGGCGCCATATGTCGACGAGTTAATCAACGGATTGAATAATATCATCAAACGCGAGTTGAAGTCAACCGAAAGACACCAAAAACATGCACTCATTACAAATCAAACATCCAAAATTCTTCGATATTTTGCTTTTCACGAAAAGCCCAAAACAATTACATCGACTTATTGTCTATGTTTTGACGATGAAGATCGCTAAAACTGAGATTCTGAGCGTCCAAGACCGCTTGTAAGGCTCGAATTTCTGAAGATCTTTTTATTCGTAGCGTTGTCGTCCTTTTCAATGGCTTAAAACTGTACACGTAATGACTAATACTTTGATGTTCCGGCATCTGCATGTTGACCTCAAGTACGACTTGATCCAATAACTTAGCGATCTCAGCCTCGTTGTTTTCGGCCTGCTTGAGAAAAGAGGCATCCACAACGAATTTCACGTTAATTGCTATTTCTCCGTTCGCTTCGACATCTCCAAATACGAAGGATTCCTTGATAATACTGTACTTTGAAATAATTAGCTCGGTTTGCTCCGGGTAAACCACCTGCTTATGTTTTGATCGAATGACCGAGTGGATATTGCCGATGATCCCGATTGTACCATCAGCGTAAATGCGCCCGATGTCTCCGGTATGAAACCAGTCATTCTCATCAATCGCCGATGCGGTCATCAATGCATCTTCAAAGTAACCCTTCATGACCATCGGACCCTTGACCAGTATTTCTCCGTCCTCGCCGTCGTTATCGTTGTCAATCGCAATTTTTACACCGGCTAAAGGAATGCCAACCGTTCCGGGCCGAAACAGCGCCTCAGTGCAAGCGGAGACAACCGAAGTGGTCTCCGTCATTCCGTAAACCTGATAAATACGAATGCCGACGCTGTCAAAAAAGCGGACAATTTCTGAATCAAGCGTTGCCGAACCACAAATAGCATAACGAAATCGACCGCCGAACGCTCTTTGCATGGGTATAAAGAGAAATTTTCTCACATCTATATTTGCATCAAGCAATCTTTTGCTCACTAGTCCCAATCGTCGTACCGCGCCACCGGTACCATTTCTTTCTATCGCCGCTCTGGCATTTTTGTAGAAATGCTCAAAAATTTGCGGAACACCGACAAGAAGGCTGATTCTATGTTCTATCATATTTTTCTGAATATGTTCCATACCATCTGAAATACATATGCATGCACCCGAATAGAGCCCGAAAAGCAAACTGCAAATATTTTCGAGCGCATGATGCATGGGCAGAACTGAAAGCAATCTGATTCCTGCCGAAAAATGAAACCCTCGAGAAATCGAACAAATATTAGCCGCGATATTTGCATGCGACAAAACCACGCCTTTTGTCGTTGTCGCCATGCCGGCCGTATAAATTATTACTGCCGCTTGCTCCGGATTGATAATTATTTCATCAAACGATACTGGCTCAGCCAGAGCGATTGGTTCTTGATTCTCTATCTCGAATATCGAACTTGGATATCTCCCCAGATCCAGAAGCGCATCAAAATGAAAATACGAGCCATTTGCTACTGTATTCTCAGAACTGCAAAAATCATTCAATTCGACATAATACTTAATCTGAGTATCTTGCGACGCACACTTTAACATCAGCGGCGCAAATTCCGGATCGAAAAAAACAGCAGAAACATCTGCACGATCCAATAGCACCATTAAATCCATATCCGAAAGCGTCGGATCAAGTGGTATCGAAGTTCCAACTCCGGTAATCACAGATAAATGCGTCAGAGCCCAGCGATAACTGTTCTTTCCAATAAGCGCAACTCGACAATCGGATAACCCGATTCTCAACATCGCTTCACCCAAAGCACAAATGTCTGAATCCAACTCGTGGTATGTGCACGATAAAATTCGCGAGTTTGGTGCACTTCTGTAGCGGAAAGCGCCCAGCCGACCGTATAAAGAAACGCTCTGAGCCAGCATTTCCTTCACATTCGAAAATAATCTCGAATTATAGTAACCTTTTCCTTCAACGATCTGCATCCATCTTCCCTCGCCTAACGTCTTCAACTATGGCAAAAAGACAATCCACATCCGTCGTATTACTTCTTATGACTGCCAATATCTACCTGCTATTTTATCCGGCAGATGATTATATAGTTCATCTGCTTGCGTGTATTGTTTTAGAACTCGAATGACCGAGTAATCCGGTATTGCGAAAAGCAAATTCAAGTCCGTCTCGCCTCGGGCAGGATCAACCGGATAAGCAATACATTCTTCCTCAATGCTAAACTCTGCCGAAATATTTCCGTTATTGCCTCGGGTGTCTAACCTAAACCACCTCCCGACCGATTCGGGACAAATTGCATTCAAAGCATGAAGAACCAACGGTGAATCTTCGTTTCTGTCTTGACGAAGATATTGATAACATACCGCTGCCGGAATGCCGTTAGCTCGCATTAGTGCAGCAAGCAAATGAGATTTTCCAAAGCATGTTCCGTGCTTTTTGGAGAGAACATCCGATGCTTTGATCGTGACTTCCGACTTGCCTGAATCAAAAGTGTATTGCACCTCATCACGCACCAGAAGATACGTCAATCTTGCCAGTTCAAGTTCGGGATCATAGAGAATACGCTCCGGTTCGTCTTTAACGCGCTGCAATAGGCGCTCCTGCAAATAAGAAGCGATAATTCGCACCTTAGGATGATCAAAGTCGATAAACTCCGAAGACTCAAGGTACGCACCGATGTTTGGCGATTTCATTGTATAAATCATTCACTATTCTCACTTGTCTATAATCAATTATATCTGAATTGTATCACAGTCCGTAACGTCTTTCTCGATTGACAAAACATCCTGATTTTTCTGATTTTCTGTCGATAGATTATAGTCAGGAACAAATATCACATCCGAAGTCCGAGGGTGGGTGAGTTGCGAAAACGAGATATCAAATATATCTCTGAGTTGCTCCGGATTCAGGAGTTCATTTGACGACCCGCAATATCGCAGCCGGCCTTCTTTCATCATCAGAATCGAGTCACAATATCGTGCCGCAAGGTTGATGTCATGCAGCACGCAAACAATAGTTTTGCCATTATTTCGGCACAAGGAGGATAGTTTTTCCATCATATCCACTTGATGCGACACGTCAAGATTGGATACCGGTTCATCAAGAAACAACCACTCTGCGGACTGCGCGATTGCACGAGCCAGTAGGACGCGCTGCGCCTCACCGCCACTAAGGACAGAGAATGGCAGATCTTTGTATCTGTAAGTCTCCGTAGCGATCATGGCCTCATGGACTTGCTCTAACATCTGTAATGAAGGGGCCTCGAAAAATCGACTCCTGGCATACAACCCCATTGCAACGGTCTCAAAAACAGTAAAAGCATAGTTCGCCGGGATTTTTTGAGCAACATACGCGAAATGTCGTGCCAGTTGCTTTTTTGAAAATGATTCGATGGGAACGCCCTGGATTTTGATTGAGCCACTCTGAACCGACTTCAGCGCAAGAAGATGTCGGATTAAGCTGGTTTTTCCGGAGCCGTTCGGACCTATAATCCCATAAAATCGACCCTTTTCCAAACGACAATCGATGTGATTCAGTAATAATTGGGGCGCAGTCGGAGGTTGCCATGATAAATCACAAACTTCAACATAATCGACTTGAAAGATATTATGTGACGGCTTGGTCAACGGATTGCCCCCTTTCGAGTAGAGCGAGCCAATAAAAACAGGAAATACGGTGCACCGAGTACTGCCGTGATCGCTCCTACAGGTATTTCAGAAGGCGCTGCAATCGTACGGGCAATGGTATCACAGGCAATCATAAATATCGCACCGACAACGCATGTCAATGGCAATAGTCGCCTATGTCCCGGACCCGAAATGAGTCGAACTACATGCGGGATAATCAGTCCGACAAAACCGATAATTCCGCTGACAGAAACACAAGCCGCTACAATCAGGGATGATACGATTATCATCCATCGGCGCATGACTTCGACATCTACGCCCATACTTTTCGCTGCATCGTCTCCGGTCATCATAATGTCCAGCGTTCTGGAAAACGGAAGAATTCCAAGCATTCCGATTACCGCAAAAAACGACATAAATATAACTCGAAGCGACCCGGCTGCCGAAAAACTTCCAAGCATCCACATGTAGACTTTTTCAAGCTTTTCTCGATCAAAGACCATGATCATCGTAATTGCAGATGTTAACAGGGAGCTCAGCGCAATTCCGGCCAACAAGATGCCGATTAATGAAGATTTACCCGCCGAAAACGAAATTCTCCAGACACAAAAAATAGTGCCCAATGCTCCGATAAAAGAAGCGCCGGCGATTCCTCCTATGCCAAACGAGGAATACGTCAATCCGAACGTGATTGCGACCGCTGCACCAAAAGCCGCGCCGGATGAGATCCCCAGAACCTGCGGATCCGCAAGCGGATTACGAAGCACACCCTGTAGCACCGCGCCGGAGAGCGAAAGCCCGAACCCGACTAACCCCGCCAACAATACTCTCGGCAATCGAATGGAAAGAATGATGGTCTCATGCGACTTTGGGATATCCTCCAAAGAAATTCGTTGCCCCAAATACGGAATTGCGGACATAAGGATGCGGATGCCGTCACGAATTTGAACTCGGACGGCACCCACCGACAGTGCGATGACAACCATGATTGCAAGCAATATCGTCAACAAAATCGTTAACAGAGGCGGCTTAATCTTCATTACTGTCGTCTTCTTTCTCAGTTGGCCTCCGGATGAAATAACTCGGACAGCATAAGAATGCCTTGCGCATTTCTGAAACCCTGTCTCTCAAGAAGGTTGGAATCAATGCCATAGACACTCCCCTCCTTAACCGCTGTCAAGTCAGAATATGGCGCTGTTGTAAGGAATATATCTAACGAATACTGATTGACCAGAATAATATCGGGATCGGCCTCAACTAAAGCCTCGACTGAATATGACCAACCAACCACGTCTTTTGCGATGTTTTCGCCGCCGGCCGCTTCAATCAGCTGATGAAGATATGTATCTCCTCCGACCGTGTAATCACCATATTCTCCAAAGGACACCGCATAATATACCGTTGGCTTTTCAAGTCCCTCGACACTCGCTTGAACATCAGCAATTAAAGAATTCATTTCTTCAGTGAGTTCGGATGCCTTCTCGTTGCAATTCAGTATCTCTCCAACCGACATTATCATGTCGCTGACACCTTCAACATCGTATTCCTCATGAATCACAATGACTTTTATACCCAGTCCGGTTAGTTGATTGTAGGTATCTTCAGTGAAAATCGAGGACGCTAAAACCAAATCCGGATCCATTTCGATTATTGTCTCGATGCTCGGCGAATCAATGGCGCCGATACTCTCGATGGACGACACGGAATCCGGATAGTCGCAAAAATCCGAGCGACCGACAAGTCGATCTTCAGCACCTAACTGAAATATGAGTTCGGTCATGTTGGGAGCACACGACACGATTCTTTTCGGCTCAGATTCGAGCGTCATCTCATTGTCGTAAGAATCTCTGAAAGTCAAAGGGTACTTTGTGTCGGGCGCTGTCATATCGGCTTCGGAATGTTCCGACGCAGATATCTCGACAGACGTATCGGCTGATGACTCTGAGATGTGTATTGCAGTCAATTCAGAAGAATTGCTACTCTGTTTTTGTGGTTTTGAACACGAAAACAAAGACAGCGCAAGTAATGCTGACAGCAATATGGCAGATAGTTTCTTGAACACGGGATACTCCTTCTGTGCCTTTCCTCCCTCCGAGGAAAACACAAAAAACGAACTCATCGGCAGGTCTCCTGGCTTCGGGTCAACCTATTCTTCGCACCTTCTCAAATCTCAGCAGAGATCCAATGGCATAGACGAATTTCGTCCCCTTCACAGTAGCGGGGGCTGCTGCGGATTGATACCGCATTCCCTATTATCTTGAATTAACAAGCACCGATGGCTTATACGGGTAATATAACGATGAAAAACTAATTTTACAAGTCTAAGTTACAAAATAATCAACTCGCCATCCATGTATTGAGACTCTTCTCGGTCATGAGTGACCATAATCAATGAACGTTGGTTGCGAAATTTTTTCACATAGTCCATTGTTTCAAATTTAAGTTTATCATCTAATCCTTTAAACGGCTCATCCATCAAAATAATATCCGCGTCCGCCAGCATCGCTCTCGCGATTGCAACACGCCGACGCATTCCACCGCTTAAGTTTTTGACCGGAACAGTTAGTCGTTCGGATAATCCAAGCTGTACGAGGTGCGAAATAATTATAGAATCATTAAGACCCTTCGAACACACCATTCTCACATTGGCCACTGCGTTAAAGGTCTCACATAACCTATCCTCTTGAAATACAGCAGCTTTTCGTGACGGCACGCCAGTAATTTCGCCGTCATCAGGTTCTATCAGCCGCATCATCAAATTCAACAGCGTAGTTTTTCCACATCCGGAAGGCCCCATGATAACCGTTAGCGAGCCTTTCGAGATTCGTAAAGACAAATCTGAAAAAATCGTTTTGTCCCCAAAGCGCTTGCTAACTTTCTCGAAAAGAATATCCATTATACCGTCTCCATTCTTTTATATATGCGCTTGACAACGGCTAAGAAAATCTTTTCAAAAACAACACTTATGACAACGATGACCAAAGTCCAGGCAAATAGTTCAGCCGAATTCAAGTAAATCTTTGCTTCATATAGGCGCTCTCCTATCGAACCTTTCGGAATGCCAATGACTTCGGCCGCAATCCCCGCTTTCCAAGCAAACCCAATCGCCACACCTGTAGCAGAAAGAAAATAGCTCTTAACGCCGGGGATATATATGTAGAATAGCTTTCTTCGTATTGGCACGCGAAAAACTGCGGCCATTTCAAGAAGTTTTTTGTCCGTGCTCTTAATGCCTTGCAGCATATTTGTATAAATAACAGGAAGAACCATCAAAAACGAAATAAACACCGACAATCGAGCCGCACCAAGCCACAACAAACAAAGTATGACAAAGGATGCCACCGGAGTCGATTTGACCGCCGCCATGTATGGCCACAATAGCACATCGATCGGACGCCATTGCGAAGCAAAAAATGCCAAAAACACGCCTGCAAAAAGTGCCAAAAAGAACCCCAGACTCATCCGAGACAGGGAAAACAGTACCGCCGACCAAAAATCGACGGTCTGAACTAAATCAAATAACTTAACGAGTACTTTTGTCGGTGTGACCAGAATGATGTTCTGGTCAACAAGTATTGCCGCAACTTGCCAAACGGCAAGTGCGGCAACGATTGCAACAATTTTTTCAACGAGACGCTTATGCGCCGTAGTAGAAACCGGATTCCGGCAGTTTTCCTCCGACCGATTTGGGGTTTTCGTTGTAAAGAACATTCAAATATCCCTCCATGGCGGTCTTCATATCTGCACCGGAGATGTATGTGATATTGCAAAACGGAATGGCTTTCTCAGCTACTGCTGCTTTAAAGATATCATACTTTTCGATTAATGCCGAAGCCTCTACAGGATTTGAATTTACATATTCCGTGGAGGTTTTGTACTCTTCCAGAAATTCCTTAACTGCTTCAGGGTTTTCTTTAACAAATTCGGTACGTGCTACAACTACACCTGTAATCATCAAACTGCCGTTGTTAAGGTTTGTCCACTCCTGATTCATATCAATTGCAACACGAAGATCCGGAAGCGTCGCCTTTGCAACAAAAACATAGGGTTGCGGTAACATCGCAATTCCTGATTGATTCTCAGCCATCAAGGCAACCACTTCAGATGCCTCGGACTTAAACTCAATAGTAACGTCATTATCGGGGTCAATGCCATTTTGAGACAATAGATATCTTAGTGCGTATTCAGGAGAAGATCCCTTGCCTGATGCGTAAATGGTCTTGCCTTTCAGGTCTGCGAATGAATTCACTTCATCACCGAGTTCCACAATATAATTGACGCCTAAAGTATTAACAGCGAGCACCTGAATCTTTCCTTCGGTATTATTGAAAAGAACGGATGCCAAATTTGCCGGAATAGCCGCAATATCCAATTCGGCGTTAATTAGTTTCGGCGTTACCTCATCTGCGGTGCCGTGAATTGAAAAATCATATTTGTTCTTTGATGTTCCTTTTTCCGAAGAATCCATTAAGCCGACCATACCCATAGATGTCGGCCCCTTTAGACCGGCTATCCTGAGGGTTATATCTTGCTTTTTCTTCGTAGTACAGCCGGCAATCATCGCCAGCGAAATCCCGGCAACGAGTATCAGCGCCATTACTTTTTTCATGTATTTTCCCTCCGATTGATTATTGAAACAATTGTAAGATTGCTCTGTAATTAATTATACTGTTTTACTAGGAATATGCACATAGTTTGTTATTGTCATATGCACAATATTTACAAGAATATGTATTACTAATTCTCTTATACGAACAATTGAACGACAACAGCAAGAAATTCTGAGCCAACTGAGTCTTCTTGCTTTTCGACCCGCATCTATCCCAAAAAAAGAAGCCCGAGTTGACTCGGACTTCTTACTTGGTGACCCGTAGGAGAATCGAACTCCTGTTTTCGCCGTGAAAGGGCGATGTCTTAACCTCTTGACCAACGGGCCATATGGTAGCGGCAGTGGGATTCGAACCTACGACCTGCCGGGTATGAACCGGACGCTCTGGCCAACTGAGCTATGCCGCCACATCGAAACGCTTAGTTTGCAACGCTATACGATTCTAACAGCAGACTATGATCTTGTCAATAACCTTTTTCATGCCGACTATCCTGCCGACTATCCTGATAAATTATCTTGGATTTCAACCCCCAAAAGAGACAAATAGACTTGAATCAGCCTGAAGAAAAATCAAGACCGCTGCAATTGCGCAATTATGCAACATTGAACCATTTGCCGGTCTTTTGGCTCGGAACCGCATAACTAACTTGTTTGAGTTGCTCTTCCGTAGCCGGCTCGGCCAAATCGATTTTCCAATTCGCTCCGTTCTCGTCCGATACCATACGTATCAAAAAATACTTCTGGTCCGAACCGTTGTCGAAAAGCAAAATCACAAAAACCGGATTGTTCTCATCAATAACAAGCGTATCGGGAAACATTTCTGAATCTTGATAATACTTCGGAATAATCCAATCGCTTATTTGGAAACGAACTGTTCCATTCGAACTCAACGCCATCTGCTCCGTCCACAGATCATAGTTCTGTTCGACATCAAGAGTTGAAAGCTCTTTTGTCTTCAGAACGTATTCATTCTTATCGATTTTGCCGGCAAGATATTCAGCATAAACTCTCGCATATTGCTCTGATGCGATTTCGTAACGAGAAGTGAGTGTCGTTTTTAATGAAACGGCAAGAAAAGAGGTAATTACGACAAATATCAGCGACAATGCTATTGTTTGGGGCCACTTGATCTTTCTGCGACCATTTGGGGTGCGTTCATAAATACGCTTTATATTGAATCCCAATAACGGAACGACGAATAATATCCACATGACCGCATATACAAATATTGCCGTTTGCATTTTTATCTCCTACAAAACTTTGCTCAAGAATTCTTTGGTGCGTGGTTTTTTAGGTGTAACAAATATTTCGGTCGGCGTACCCTGCTCGTAAATCACACCCTCGTCCATATACAGAACCCTATCCGCGACTTCACGTGCAAACCCCATTTCATGGGTGACGACGACCATAGTCATGCCCGATTTAGCAAGTTCTTTCATGACATCCAACACCTCTCCAACCATCTCCGGATCCAAGGCTGAAGTCGGCTCATCGAAGAGCATTATTTCCGGGTTCATCGCCAATGCCCGGGCAATAGCAACTCGTTGCTTCTGTCCGCCGGAAAGACGATTCGGATAAGCCGAAGCTTTTTCCTCCAGCCCTACTCGAGCCAACAAGCGTACAGCATTTTCTTCAGCCTGCTTAGGCTGCAAATGCAGAGCTTTAACGGGAGCCAGCGTGATATTTTCAAGGACGGTCAAATTCGGAAATAGATTGAACTGTTGGAAAACCATTCCGGCCTTTTGTCTCAATTTATCAATATCCTTCTTGTGCTCCGTCATCGATACCCCATCAAGTATAATATCACCCTGATCCGGCTCTTCCAGCCAATTTAAGCAACGCAAGAAAGTGCTTTTCCCGGAACCCGAAGGACCAATGACACACACCACTTCTCCACGCTCTATCTGAACGTCGATACCCTTGAGGACCTCTATCTTTCCGAAAGATTTGTAGAGATTTTTTACGCTAATCACCGGCTCTCATCCTCCGTTCCAAACGGTCCAGAGCGGACGCCATCGAGGTGGTCATAAGTAAATATATGTATGCGACACAAAGCGGTGCAACCATACCGTTATACGTAATGCTCGAAATGTGCTGGCCGCCTTTGTTCAAGTCCACAATGCTGATATATCCGGCAATCGAAGTCTCCTTAAGAAGAACAATGAATTCGTTACCCAGCGCGGGCAAAACATTCTTCACCGCTTGCGGAATCACAATATAGCGCATGGTCTGAAGAGACGACAACCCAAGAGAACGCCCCGCTTCGGTCTGCCCCTTATCTACGGCCATAATTCCGCCACGAACAATTTCGGCAACGTAAGCAGCACTGTTAAGGCCAAATGCAATTGAGGCAATCAGCATTGCAGGCAATCCGGATTTAGCCAATATAACAAAGTAAATGACCGTCAACTGAACAACTGCCGGAGTTCCTCTGATGACCGTAATATAAGCGTTAGCAAAAGCAGCCGTCGCGCCTTTATTGCGAATCTTAAAGATTGCAATGACCAAACCGAGAGCCACGCCGATTACTGCCGCACTGAAGGTCAATTGAACGGACACAACAAAACCATTAACAAGGAAGTTAAAGCGATCCTCCTTAATTAATGCCAAATAAATCATATCCGAAAAAGATCTAATCAGAGCCTCAAACACGAATCATTCTCCCAAAGAAATCGGGCGCCGCTCCGGGCGCCCGATTTCGTCCGTATCAAGTCATACTACTTCACGTATTTATCGATAATTTTATCAAATTCGCCATTTCCTCTAATCTTAGCAAAGGCCTCGTTTACGCGATCAAGTAAAACTTTGTTGCCCTTCGCGACCGCCATGGCATACATCTCATCAGCGAATTCGCCCTCGATTAAGTCCAGGTTCGAATTGATTTCAGCATATTCTTTTGCCGGATTGTTATCGATGACAACTGCATCAACCTGACCGTTCTTAAGGGCTTCTACTGCCAGCATTCCATTTTGAAAAGTCTTAATTTGAGATAAATCATTAACAAACTCTTCCGCACAGAAACTCCCGGTCGTTCCAGTCTGAACACCGATTAATTTGTCGGATAAGTCAACAATACCTTCATAGCCAGAATCCTTAAGCACGATAACGGTCTGAGCAGCTGTGTAGTAAGTATCCGTAAAATCCATCGTCTCTTCACGATCAGGACGGACGGTCAGCCCCGCAGCAATAATGTCAATCTGTCCGTTCGCAAGGGCCGTGGGAAGAGAATCGAAGTCCATATCCACAATTTTGAGTTCCATGCCCAATTCTTTAGCAATTAATGCCATCATTTCAGCGTCAAGGCCGACAACTTGACCGCCTTCCATATACTCAAAAGGAGGAAAAGCCGCATTCGTCCCCATTACTAAGACTTTTGGATCCTTAGTCCCTGTATCTTTCTTGTCATTCTTGCATGCAACCAGTCCCAAAAAAATACTGGCAACAACTAATACCATGACGAATATTTTAATCTTTTTCATATAACACCCCAATACATAATCTGCTTACTTCAAATATTACACAATTACACTACAAACAATAGGCTCCTTTGTCAATTGAGTATTTTTTACAATATTCACCTTTTGTCGAATTACGTTGATATTGTCGTATCTTTGTGCCCCAGTCAAATATAAAATTTTATATCCTTTTAAAAAAGGAGATTATTCGATGTCGTCAGCCAAAACCCAACATGATAAGACACAATACAAGTATATTTTTTCGAGAGAATCTTATATGCATATGTGCATTGTGAATGCGAGCAAATCCGAACAACAGAATTTATTGAATGTGTCGAATGCCTGGTTGATCAATGTGCTTCAGACCATAGAATCCGAGCTTCGCTCATATTATCGACTTTCATATTTGAGGGCAAAATTCGGAAGTGTTTGTTCGCAATCACATACCTCCTCATTTTTTCAGCATCAGGTTCTTTCCGACATCTATGTAAACCAAGAGATTGATCTGTCCATAGATTATTATGAGGAGTCTCTGCCGTTCGCTCTGCGCGCCACTACCATCACGGATTACGGACTTTCGAATCAACAATATAAACTTCATCTTCCCTCTTTTTGGCGTAACTATATATCGAGTCTGTTCACTTCTTCTGAAGGCGACGAATTTTGCATGTCTGAAGAATGGCGTTCGGATATTTTCGATATTAAGTCTTTATTCAATGCGTCTTCGTCACGAATGATTACGGACAGAATTCCTCTTCCGTGTGAATCTCGTGATGCAATGCTACTCGTCCGCAAGAATGAAGCGATGAGTTATGAATTAATCCGGTTAAGCGAAGATGAAAAAGCAGACTTCCGACCGATACTATCGGCGGAAGCCTGCGCAGTTTCAATGATTCAGATATAGAGAACTCCGAGATTACTTAATCTCGACGTCAGCTCCGGCATCCTTAAGCTTAGCAGCAGCTGCATCAGCTTCTTCCTTAGAAACATTCTCTTTAACCGGCTTCGGAGCGCCATCGACCAGGTCTTTAGCTTCCTTGAGGCCCAAGCCCGTGATCTCACGAACAACCTTAATAACAGCAATCTTCGCTGCACCGGCACTCTTAAGAACGACGGTGAACTCTGTTTGCTCTGCTTCAGCAGCAGCTTCGCCACCGGCAGCAGGTGCTGCGACAGCAAGAGCAGCAGCGGATACGCCAAACTCTTCTTCAATGCCCTTCTCGAGCTCAAAAAGCTCCATAACGGTCAGGGTCTTCACTTCTTCGAGAATCTTTGTTACTTTCTCACTGGCCATGAATAATACCTCCATTTAATATGCCGAAACGGCATTTGTTGTAATTACCGATTACTCGGCAGCTTCTGCGGTTGGTTCAACCACTTCTTCGGATGCTTGTACAGCAACCTCTTCTGTGGTCTCTTCTGTTTTGACTTCCGGAACTTCCTGGCTTGCTTCTTCTGTCTTCTCAGAAATAACTACTCCGCCCTCTTCTTGAAGCTTCTCGGCCGCAGCCTTAAGCAACATAGCGAGCTTTGTAAAAGGGAAAAGCAATCCATAAGCGATTTGTCCGCAAAGAACTTCTTTCGCAGGAATTTTAGCAAGAGTATTGACCTGCTCTGCAGTTGCAGCCGCACCTTCGATGATACCGCCTTTGATGTCGAGCTTGCTGTACTTGTCTGCATATTCCTTGATGATCTTCGCGGGGGCAATCAAGTCTTCGGTTGAATACGCAATAGCGGTCGGACCCTTGAAAAATTCATCGAGACCCTTAACTCCGAGTTCATCGAAAACCAACTTGGCAGTTGTGTTCTTAACGATCTTGTAGGTCACGTTGTTTTTTCTGAGGTCAGCGCGCATTTGCGTGTCCTGAAGTACGGTTAAACCACGAGCATCCGTAAATACGAATGACTTCGCTTGCTTGTAATCCGACACCAGGTCAGCGACGACTTTTTGCTTCGCCTCGAGAATTCTTTGGCTTGGCATAATGTGCACCTCCTTGACTAATATATAAATACCCCTCGCCAAGACGGACGAGGGGTACAAAAACACAATCAAAGATATGTGTATTGCCTAATCCTCGGCGGGACGACCGAATCGTTTACAGCCCAAAGGGCTTCCTGCTGTCTTTAGCTTGGCTATTTATTCAATTGATCGGCCCGTTCGGTGGTACCATCCCTCTGGTCATAATTTAAATCTTGACCGGATTGACACGGACTCCCGGGCCCATTGTTGAAGCGAGGGAAACATTTTTCAGGTACTGACCCTTAGCTGCCGAAGGCTTTGCCTTGACGATAGCTTCCATGATCACCTTAAAGTTTTCTTCGAGCTTCTCTTGACCGAAAGACACCTTGCCGATCGGGCAGTGGATGATATTGCTCTTATCCAAACGATACTCGATTTTACCGGCCTTAATGTCATTAATTGCCTTAGTAACATCCATCGTGACCGTACCGGACTTCGGGTTCGGCATCAAGCCCTTAGGGCCGAGGACTTTACCGAGACGACCGACAACACCCATCATATCAGGGGTTGCAACGACAACATCAAAATCAAACCAGTTTTCCTTGGTAATTTTCTCAACGAGATCTTCTGCGCCGACAAAATCTGCGCCGTTTTCTTTGGCTTCATCAGCCTTCGGACCCTTTGCGAAAACCAACACTTTCTTTGTGCGACCTGTTCCGTGTGGTAATACGACTGCGCCGCGAACCTGCTGATCCGCATGACGTGAATCGACACCCAAACGAACGTGCAGTTCGACCATTTCGTCAAACTTCGCTTTCGCGGTCTCCTGAACCAGACGAATCGCTTCCGAAGGATCGTAGGCGACTGATCTGTCTACGAGCTTTATGAGCTCATTATATCTTTTGCCTCTTTTCATTACTTTACTCTCCTTGTGAAGACTTAGTCATCGATAATTGCGATGCCCATGCTGCGTGCGGTTCCGGCTACCATGCGAGCGCATGATTCGACATCGGATGCGTTAGAATCCGGCATCTTGATCTCGGCAATTTTGCGACATTCGGAAAAAGGAAGCTTTGCAACCTTATCCCTATTCGGCTTGCCCGATCCACTTTCAATGTTTGCTGCTTTCTTAAGCAACACCGGTACCGGTGGAGTCTTTGTAATGAAAGTATACGTTCTGTCCGCATAAACCGTAATGACAACAGGAATAACTAATCCGACGTCCTTAGCGGTTCTTTCATTAAATTCCTTGACAAACTGAGCGATATTAACGCTGTGTTGACCAAGGGCTGGTCCGACCGGCGGCGCTGGCGTCGCTTTGCCTGCGGGTATTTGAAGTTTGATATACCCTGTGACTTTCTTTGCCATAATTGGCCACCTCCCAAATGTATTGACGAAAGTCTTATCCTCTCTCGTCTGTTCTTCACGTCAAAAATGACGGGATAAGCAATTTGTTATTCTTTTCGTTACGTGAAATATCACGATCGAAAAGCAAGTGTAAAAGATAATCAGGTTCTTATAACCTGTGCAAAATCCAATTCGATCGGAGTCTCTCGTCCGAACATCGAAATGCGAACACGGACGGAATGCTTTTCATGGTTAATGTCTTCAACCACTCCGATACAATCTGAAAACGGCCCGGAAATCAAACGAACCGAATCGCCTACGGAATAGTCGACCGTCGGCACCCAATTAGACTCGAGACCCATAATCATGAGTTCTTCATCGGACAACGGAACCGGCTTGTTCGAACTCGGACCAACAAAGCCCGTCACACCTCTGGTGTTACGCACAATGTACCAGACTTCTTCTGTATAAACCATCTTGACCAAAACGTAACCGGGATAGATCTTCTTCATAACGGTCTTCTTCTTACCGTCTTTGACCTCGATCTGCTCCTCCATCGGAACCGACACTTCCTGAATCATTTCATGAAGTCCGCGATTCTCGATAACGGTTTCCAGTGTTGTCTTAACCTTATTCTCATAACCGGAATAAGTGTGAATGACATACCACTTGGCTTCATTTTTTTGGTTTTCGTCCGCCATGTATATGCTCCTAACTGGTTATTCGATTAACGCGATTACTGCGCTGATGACACAGTGGCCTCTTCCGATATCTCGGCGGCCTCGGTCTCGGTTGCAGAAGATTCAAGAGTTGAAGATGAGTCGGTTGCGACTGTAGTTACCTTCGCAGGAGCCTGCTCATAAAAACCCACCTTCTTCAAAAGATAACCCGCGCCCTTGCTGATTCCTGTCAAAGCTACAATGGCAATGCCGATGACTACCAAAACAACGGCGCAAGTCTGAATCAACTTTTCCTTTGTTGGCCAGATGACCTTCTTCAGTTCAGCAATGACAGAACTGAATAATCTTCCGATTTTTTTGAAAATGTTCTTACTCTTTTTTTCGTCACTCATCGGTTAACCCTCTCCGCAATATTCCGACATGGAAATTACTTGGTTTCCTTGTGTGCAGTGTGCTTGCGGCAAAATGGACAATACTTGTTGAGTGTCATTCTGTCCGGATTGTTCTTCTTGTTCTTGTATGTCTGATAATTTCTCTGTTTGCACTCTTCGCAAGCCATTGTCAGCTTGTCTCGTGCACCTGCTTTGGTCGCCATGTCGAACACCTCCAAAATAAGCATCTCCGGGATGCTTTATCGCACAAAAAAAATAAACCGCTTCAGCGATAGCAAACGAAATTCTAACACAGATAGAGATGAGAGTCAAACAAATCGCGCATATTTAGAAAAATATCGCTCCTATTTATTTGTGTCCGATATATTCCTGAAAATTTCTCGCAACAGTCGCACGAATCGGTCGGATCAACTATGAATTATCGACGATTTTTCAGTTCCTTATAAACGTCCTCCGGCGTGATATCCTTTTCGGCCATCAAAACCATCAAATGATACTGTAAATCTGCAATCTCATATATGATATCTTTCTTCTCGCCCGAAAGAGAAGAAATCACGACCTCAACTGACTCCTCTCCAATCTTTTTAAGAATTTTATCGAGTCCCTTTGAAAAGAGGTAATTGGTATAAGATCCCTCGACCGGATTCTTCTTGCGATCCGTAATCACCTCATAAAGTTCTTGAATGACTGCGGCATTATTTGTGTTTGTATCCATGCTCTTACTCCTCCTCTGCTATAACACTTGAAAGAACGTCGTCCGGTCCCGAGAAAAAACAGGTCCGATTGCCGGTATGACAGGCCACGCCATTCTGTTCTATATAAAATAATAATGTATCACGGTCACAGTCGATTTTGAAATCGAAAACCTTCTGTGTGTGCCCTGAAGTTTCTCCTTTTTTCCAAAGGCGACCACGGCTTCTGGAGTGGTAATGCATGAAGCCCGAAGAAAGGGTTAAATCAAACGCCTCATAGTCCATATATGCCAACATCAGAACATCCTTGGAATCGTGATCTACGACAATCGCCGGCACCAGGCCGTTACTATCCTTTTTGAATCGTTGCCAAAGCGAGATTGCCTTACCTACATGTCGAACGGGTATCCCACGAGACTCAAGATATTTCTTAAGGTCAGAAATCTCAATTTCTCCGAAGTGAAAAAGGCTAGCCGCCAAAACGGCATCTGCTTTGCCGTCAACTATGCCATCGTAAAAATCGGACATTTTTCCTGCGCCGCCGGATGCAATAACCGGTACGCTGACAGCATCCGAAATCAAGGCCGTAATCACATTGTCAAAACCACTTTTCGTACCGTCCCGGTCCATGCTGGTCAAAAGGATTTCTCCGGCGCCGAGCGACTCAGCTTCTCTGGCCCATTCAACGGCATCCAGACCGGTCGACTTGGTTCCTCCTGCTATAACCACCTCATACCCGCTCGGGAACGCAGAAACATCTTTTCTTTCCTTAACGTCAATCGCGACTACGATACATTGTGCTCCAAACTTCTCTGAAGCGGCTCTTACCAGCGATTTGTCCTTAACCGCGGCAGAATTCAACGATACCTTATCCGCACCGGCGTTCAATATGTCACGAATATCCTCAGTCGATCGAATTCCTCCGCCGACCGTGAATGGGATAAAGACCTCATTGGCAACTCGCGTCACCATATCAATCATTGTCCCTCTTCCCTCGAGAGTCGCGGAAATGTCCAGGAAAACCAATTCATCCGCACCCGAAAGATTATATACCTTCGCAATTTCGACCGGGTCTCCTGCATCTCTCAGAGAAACAAAATTTACACCTTTTACTACACGGCCGTCCTTGACATCAAGACATGGAATTATTCGCTTTGCATGCATTCGGATAACCTCACTTTCCCTTCATATATTGCTTTGCCGACGATGACACCGACACAACCGGTCTTCTTTATTTCGAAAATGTCTTCTTGCGAACCGATCCCGCCGGACGCAATCACGTCCATGCCCGTCACTTCAACCATCTCGGCCGTTTGTAATGTTGCAGGACCGATTAACATGCCATCACGCGAAATGTCCGTATATATGACGGTCTGAGCACCAAGCGCCTTCATCTGCAAAGCAAATTCCGTAGCCTTTATGCCGGACCGGCTTGTCCATCCGTCTACCGCGACATCACCGCCATGTGCATCAATCCCAATGGCGATTTGATTAGAATATTTCGTCAGTGCAGCTTCGGTAAATGCGCGATCACGCATTGCAGAAGTCCCCAGCACACATCTCGAAACACCATATTCTTCAATAAGGCGCTTGAGAGTATCCATATTGCGAATGCCGCCGCCGGTTTGAATCCGAAGTCCGGTTTCGGCCACAACACGTCCGATTATCTCATGATTCGTAGGGACTCCGGTCTTTGCAGCATTGAGATCCACAATATGAATCCATTTTGCCCCCTGAGCCTTAAAATCTCGTGCCACCTCTTCGGGACGATCCGAGTATTTCGTAACCTGATCGTATAAACCCTGTTTGAGACGTACACACTTGCCGTCTAATAAATCAATTGCAGGAAATATAATCATCGAGTCCTCCTTGCCCACCGATTCAAGATCGATAAGCCCACTTCTCCACTTTTCTCGGGGTGGAACTGTGCCGCTAAAATGTTGTCCTTACTGACAGCGCACGCAAACGGAATGCCGAATAATGCCTCTGCGGCAACATGAGCTTGATCCGTCGGATCGCAATAATACGAGTGAACAAAATAAACATAATCTCCCTTGCGAAAAACAGGGTCAGCGGCAGAAATCAGATCATTCCAACCCATATGCGGAATTTTTTGCCCTTGCGGTTTCGGCAATCGCTTCACTCTTCCGGGAATCAGCCCCAAGCCATTATTAACACCTTCATCCGAACCGTCAAAAAGGAGTTGCATGCCAAGACAAACTCCAAGAAACGGACGCCCCGATGACACGAAATCTTTAACCGTCCTGTCCAATCCTAATGATTCCAAGGCAGCCATCGCCGGATCAAAAGCTCCGACGCCGGGCAAGACAACGCCCGAAGCATGCATCAATTGATCCGGCTCTCTAGAAATGACACTCTCATAGCCGATGTAGCTCAACGCCTTCCGGACCGAACCAAGATTCCCCATTCCGTAGTCGACGATTGCAATCATTGAAGAGCCTTTCCGGTCAAGAGGCTATACGCCTCCTTATACTTTTCGGAAGTCTTCAAGATGACATCTTCCGGCAAAGACGGCGCCGGATAAGTCTTATCCCAATCCGTACTTTCGAGCCATTCGCGTAAATACTGCTTATCAAAGCTTTTCTGCGGCCTGCCGGGCTCATAATCAGACAAATCCCAGAAGCGTGAAGAGTCCGGTGTCAGCATCTCATCCGCAATGATAAGCTCTCCGTTGATCGTACCAAACTCGAATTTTGTATCCGCCAGAATCAAGCCTTTTTCAAGGGCATAAGCAGCTCCGGCTTGATATAAAGAGATACTTGCGTCTTTAAGACGATTAGCATCCTCTTTGCCGATTAAATCTTCTAACTCACTCATAGTGATATTAATATCATGACCCTCATCAGCCTTAGTTGAAGGCGAGAATAGCGGCTCAGGAAGGCGGTCGCCTTGACGCAGGCCGGAAGGCATCTCGACTCCGTTGATCGTTCCGGATGCTTTGTACTCCTTAAGTGCCGATCCCTCAAGGTGACCGCGAACAATGCACTCCGCCGGGAACATTTTGGCCTTTTTGACCCACATCGATCTCCCACGAAGCTTGTCGGCGTGCTTATCCAAGCCCATCGGATACTCTGATGGGTCAGTGGAAATGACATGATTGTTGACAATCGCCTTTGTATAATCAAACCAGAATGCAGAAATACTATTCAGAACTTTCCCTTTGTCCGGAATACACTCTTCGAAAACAACGTCAAATGCGGAAATTCGATCCGTAACAATCATAAGCATCGAATCACCGAGGTCATAGACGTCACGTACCTTTCCCTTGATGAGCAGAGGCAAATCAATATAATCTGTGTTGCGTTGTGTGGTCATATTGTGTCTCCTTTTTTGTTATATTGACAGGGCATGCAAATATTAATCAAAGCACACCTTTAGTCGAAGGAATCATGTCAGAAAAGTCGGGGTCAATGGACACCGCTATCCGAAACGCCCTCGCAAAAGCCTTAAAAAGAGCCTCTATCTTGTGGTGATCGTTGCCACCATATTCGCAGGAAAGGTGTAAAGTGATACCGGCCTGAAATGCCAATGCCCGAAAAAACTCTTCTGCGAGTTCGGTGTCAAACTCACCGACGCGGTCACCGGAAAAAGAAGCACGGAATACCAAGAAAGAACGCCCGGATATATCAAGAGCACAGTTTGCCAATGTCTCATCCATCGGCACCGAAAAAAAGCCATACCTGTTGATGCCGGTCTTGTCCGTCAGCGCCTCTGCAATCGCCTTGCCAACTACTATACCGACGTCTTCTACGGTGTGATGACCATCAACTTGTATATCACCAACCGCCTTTACAAAAAGATCCATTCCGGAATGGCGAGCCAAAAGTGTCAGCATGTGATCGAAAAAACCGATGCCGGTCGATATGTCACTTTGACCCCGGCCATCAATGTTCAGTCGAACCTCTATCTGCGTCTCTTTCGTGTCCCTCTTAATATTTGAAATACGAGAAACGTCACCGGAATTGCTCATTATATCTCACCCTCTTCCATGGATTGAATTGCAGCTCTCATCGCAGTTAGTAGCGCGCTAACTTCTGTGTCCGTCCCGACAGAAATTCTTAAAAACGCGCTGATTCTCGGTTTTTTGAAATACCTTACCAGTATACCTTCATTTTTAAGATAATTGTATATGTACTCTGCGCGTTTTTCGCCGACATTTACGAACAAAAAGTTTGCTGCAGATGGCAAAACGTCCAAACCCATCTCCTGAAAAGTTAGTCTCATCTTCTCCCGTGTCGCAATAATCTTTCGAGTGCTCTCTTCGGTCCATAGCCGATCATTCACAGCAATCTCGGCGATTTTCAGAGCAAAACGATCCAGCGGATAGGAGTTAAACGAATCTCGAATTCGACACAAGCCTTCAATTAATTCGCCGGAACCGACGGCATAACCTACTCTTAGCCCGGCTAGTGCATGTGACTTCGAAAGCGTCCCGACAACCAACAAATTCGGGTAACGGTCAATCAGCGAAACCGCAGACTCACCGCCAAAAACCACATACGCTTCGTCAATCAACACCACGCAGTCAGCGTTGGCCTTTAAAATTGCCTCCACTTCTTCCAACTTCATTGACATACCCGTCGGCGCATTGGGATTAGCTATAGCGATACCTCCACACGCGCCACTACAAAATGCATCCACATCAATAGTCATATCGCCGCGAAGCGGGATGATTTGAGTCGGAATATCATATAGTTTGGCATAAACCGGGTAAAAGCTGTACGAGATATCCGGCAACCTAAGCGGCGATGCAGTAGCGCCGCTCTCAAAAAATGCCTGAAACGCAAAAGCCAAAACCTCATCCGAACCGTTCCCGCAAAAAATATTATCAGACGGGACATTAAGATACGACGACATAGCTCTTCGCAAATCCGAACTCTGAGGATCCGGATAAAGCCTCAATGATACAGGATCAAAATGATTCATTGTTGTCCTGATATTCGGTGAAGGCGGGTAAGGGTTCTCGTTGGTATTGAGTTTGATGACTTTTGCCCCTTCACGCGGCTGTTCTCCCGCAACATAAGGGGTTAATTCCCTGGTCTTCTTATTCCAAAAACGACTCATAAACTATCCTCGCTGCATGTCATTCTGTTTATGCCGGACAAACCGGTTTGAACGGCAAATAAGCAATACAATAAATGGAGTATCAATGATTATCTCCTTACTCAAAACGAACTTCAACCGCCTGAGCGTGTGCTTCCAATCCTTCAGCCCGTGCAAAAGATGCAATGTCCTCATAACAGGATTTCAGCATGGCTTCATCGTATCGAATCAAACTTATTTTTTTCGTGAAGTCTCCGACATTCAACGGCGAAAAAAATCTTGCTGTTCCGGATGTCGGCAATGTGTGGTTCGGACCCGCAAAATAGTCACCGACAGATTCCGGCGAATAGTTACCCACAAAAATCGCGCCGGCATTCTTTATTTTCCCAATCCATGCGTCCGGATTTTTAACGCAGAGCTCTAAATGCTCCGGCGCAAGTTCTTCAGAAAAAGCAAACGCATCTTCAAGACTCGGAACGGTGATTATCGCACAGTAATCTTTCATGGATTCAGCTAGAATATGGATTCGAGACGACTTTTCCGAACGTCGGTCAAGCGCCTGCATCACCGCTTCAGCCAATGATAGGTCCGTCGTCAGCAGTATGGCAGATGCCAGTTTGTCATGCTCTGCTTGAGATAACATATCCGCTGCGACAAACTCCGGATTCGCGCTTTCATCTGCTACAATCAATATTTCACTCGGACCTGCGAACATGTCAATATCAATTTGTCCGAAAAGAAGTCTCTTTGCCGTGTTCACGTAAATATTTCCCGGTCCGCAGACCTTGTCAACTCTCGGCACTGTCGCCGTACCGTATGCCATTGCAGCAATTGCCTGCGCACCGCCGATTTTATATATTTCATCGACCCCGGAAAGTTGTGCCGCAGCAAGAATTGAAGGATCCAACGAGCCGTCTTTTCGTGGCGGAGAGCACAAGATAACGCGTGGCACACCGGCAACTTTTGCCGGAATAGCATCCATCAGTACCGTTGAAGGAAGCGGTGCTGTCCCTGCCGGAACATAGACACCGACAACAGACAAGGGGCGAACAAGCATGCCAATTTCGGCATTCTCATTGAGCTTGATACTATAGCCCTCTTCTTTTTGCTTCTCGTGAAAAGTACGGATGTTACGAGCAGCCTTATTCATTATATTGATCAATTTATCATCGACCATAGATAGTCCTGCTTGAATTTCTTCTTCGGTGACCCGGAAAAGGCTTTCGGATAAATCTGCGCCGTCGAATCGCTTTGTATAATCCAAAATTGCGCCGTCGCCATACATCTTGACCTGCTCAATAATCTCTTGCACCGTTGCAATAATCGGTTCCAGAGCCATTTTGCCACGCATGCCCAGCGCTTCAGAAATTTCGACTAATGATTCTTTTGATCCTTCGATATACCTGCATTTCATAGCGCTTCCTCCGCATTTTGTTCAGAAAGTTTGGCGCGTAAAGCGTCCAACATCGGCACAATCTCTTCCGCCTTCATCTTCATCGACACGCGATTAACGACCATCCGTGCAGAGACATCCGCGATAGTCTCCAGTACGTCAAGGCCGTTTTCTCGAAGTGTGCGACCGGACTCGACAATATCGACAATGACCTCAGCCAAACCAATTAGCGGCGCAAGCTCAACGGAACCATTGAGCTTGATTATTTCGACGCTCTCTCTTTTCGTTTTCTCAAAATACTCGCGCGTGATATTCGGATACTTAGTACCGACGCGCTTGTTGGGAATACGATCCAGTCGTCCTTTCAGATTCTCCGGACCACATACACAAATTCGACATGCGCCAAAACGCAGGTCGATAACCTCATAGAGTTGCCGATTCTCTTCCATCAGCGTGTCTTTGCCGACGACGCCGATATCTGCGGCTCCATACTCAACATATGTCGGTACATCGGCAGGTTTGGCCATTATAAAGCGCAATCCGGCTTCTTTATCCTCTAAAATAAGTTTTCGCGTCTGTTGCCTGGCAGCAGCGCAATTATATCCGGCGGCCTCTAGCAACTCAATGGCACTATCTGCTAATCTTCCTTTGGACAAAGCTATAGTAATCATTGTATTAAGATCTCCTCTACGTCTTTGCAGCAATCGCAAGCTTTCAGAAAAATAACCTGTTCAATTCTGCGTTTTTTAGCGTATTCAAAAATTGATGCTTCTTGCTTATTCATCACATCCAAAATAGCCGTCATTTTTTTCTTTCTAAGCATTCGAACCGTATCGATAGCCTTCTTCCTGAGATCGGGCGCATCTTCAAAGCCGACAATGACATCAATTGATTTTTTCGAAAACGCCTTACCTTGACGATGAAGAGCTGCGATGCATAGTGTAATACCGATTGAAAAACCGACCGCTGAGAGATCTCTTCCAAAAACAGATACGACCTTATCGTAGCGGCCACCCGAAATAATCGGGAACCCCACCTCATGTGTATAACCTTTAAAAATCATCCCGGTGTAGTAATCCAGACTCCGAAGCATACCCAAATCGACAGATACATATTTTAAGTAGCCATAATCATTCAGAATATCCAAGACTTGGCGAAGATTTTCAATTGCTGCTCCGGCTTTTGCACTCTTGACCCGGGACTTGAGCATATCTAATATTTCGTATGTCCCGAAAAGCGTCGGAATCATAGCAAGTGTCTTTTGATCCTCTTCGGACAAATTAAACCGTACGGCCATTTTTTCGAGCATGACCGAATCCTTTCGGTCAACCAATTCAGACAACAGAACGGCGTCTTCACCGGTAATGTCGAGATCCTCCATCAGGCCTCTAAAGAAATCGACCTGCCCAATCGATATTTGAAGATCAGTCAGTCCGAGTTCCAATGCGGAAGCTATCGAAAGTGCAATAACTTCTGCATCAGCTTGCGCGCCTGTTGCGCCCAGCAGCTCCACTCCGGCTTGAGCGAATTCTCTTTGCTTACCTCCACCGGATTCACGAAAGCGATACATATTTCCAACGTAGCAGAATCTTAAGGGTGGTTCCTCTTCCTTGTATATCGTAGCTGCCAGTCGGGCAACCGGAACAGTGCCGTCATATCTGAGCGACAAAATGCGCCCCTCTTGGTCGGTAAGTTTATATAAATTTTCCTGAGCGACAAATTCGCCTCCGGCATAAACATCAAAAAACTCAATGCCCGGGGTCTCAATCTCCTGATACCCTCCAGCTTCATATAATTTACGAAGTTTGCTTTCTACGCCTCTTTTGGCTGCACAATCTTCCGGAAGCATGTCGCTCAGTCCATCCGGAGTGTGAAATCTATAAGTACCCATGTCTCCTCCTAATTGACCCGTTTGATTAATATCATATCCGAAAATCAATTTCTGACATAATATGAATGATTCCTTTACCACTTTACTTCACTAAAGCGGTAAAGCATTTTGAATTATAAAAAATCCTCACTTCTTTGTCAACCCACTCCCCCTCGTGTTTCATTATCTATTTCCGTGAAAAGTTTATTAGAAAATGCTTCGGGGCGCACAATTGAGTTATTGGGTTAGAAATTGATCAGCATATATTAGCCACTGCGCCGGAAAAATATTCGACTGGAGATTGAGAATGGCTCGAAGGTAAGGGCAGCGGTGGTTGTGGTGGTGTTGGCGGTGGTAGGGCCGGCTGTGGCTACGGTCACCGGGCGTATCGGTGGTGGTTGTGGTGGCGGTTGTGGCGCGAGCGACGGGGCGAATCGTTTCGCTTCAGGCGATTACCGCCAAAAGATGCAAAACTTCTGAATTTGGCGGTAAATCTTGAGAGATCAAGTGCACCGGGAACAGGAAAGAATTTGAAATTACCGCCAAAACAGACAATTCTCAGAAATTTGGCGGTAAATGAAGCACCTCATGGCTTCGTATCGCCTTGCGAGAGTTACAGATTACCGCCAAAAGTTGTAAAATATCCGAATTTGGCGGTAAATACATACGAAACAGCACAAACCCAACCATTTCGTATGTATTAGAGTGTAGCAAACCGTTTCGCGCTAGCCTGAAAATCAAAGTAAATACATACGAAACAGCACAAACTCAATCATTTCGTATGTGTTAGATTGTGATGCACAGTCCAGCTTGAACCGTAACTAGCGCCAAAATCACTCATATGCTCTATCTCGTCAGTATCCTCCGATATTGACGACTCCAACGTGCCCGGCACAAAAACAAGAAATTTTCGCGGCGTATTTCCGGAGAAAGATTTACCAATATTCTTCGCGACATAATCCTTTTACGGCAGTTTCCGTGTCATGTCACGTAATATGATTCACGCCTTTCACCGAAATAGCTGAAAGGCCTCCCTCGTAAACTATATTCCTTTATGTCACGGTCTTTTCCATTGAATTGAAAACGATTTCCAAACAATTATCTCTCTTCATTGATTTATAAATCTTTCAGGATTAGCATAAAAACATATCAAGTATTATATGGCAAATCCCTGTAAGCTTTCACTATTTGCCTACAAGCTATTTTCAGAAAAGGAGAGTATTTTATGTTTTGTTATCAATGCCAGGAAACCGCCAAAAACAAAGGTTGTACTGTTCGAGGCGTTTGCGGAAAAGTTGAAAATGTTGCCGCTCTTCAGGATTTGCTCATCTACACGCTGAAAGGCATATCAGAGATTGTCATAAAGGACAATGTTGCAACCGAACTCTGTGGCTCTCTTAATAGTGATGTCATTGAAAGCTTATTTATGACCATCACCAATGCGAATTTTGATGAGACGGCTTTCGAAACTCAAATTCTGAAAATGTTGACCGCCAGAGACGGCATACGCCAATCTCAGGACGAACTTTCGGATGCGGCGACATTTAAGGTCTCTTCAAAAGAATCCATGCTCGAGAAGGCTCAATCCGTCGGTGTATTATCGACAGAGAGCGAAGACATTCGTTCTTTGCGCGAACTCATCATTTATGGGCTCAAAGGTATGGCGGCTTACACGGAGCATGCAGAACGTATCGGATTCCGAGACAGCGAAATATTTGCATTCGCGTATGAGGCGCTCGCCGCGACGATTAATGATCAGCTCGGTGTTGATGAATTGGTGGCCATGACCCTTAAAACCGGAGAATTCGGAGTACGGGCGATGGCACTCCTGGACAAAGCTAATACAACTCGTTTCGGACATCCGGAAATTACTGAAGTCAACCTCGGTGTTCGCGAGAATCCTGCAATATTGATTTCAGGACACGACCTGGTTGACCTGGATCAACTGCTGGAGCAGACTAAAGATCATGGCGTCGACGTTTATACGCATAGCGAGATGTTGCCGGCCAATTATTATCCGGTCTTCAAGAAATACGAGCACTTGGTCGGAAACTACGGCAACGCATGGTGGAAGCAAATCGATGAGTTCGAAACCTTTCACGGACCGATTCTCTTTACTACGAATTGCATCGTACCACCAAGAAATCCCGAGATTCAGGGACGCATTTTCACGACAGGTGCCTCAGGATTCCCCGGATGCAAACATATTGTTGCCGATGAAAGGGGTATTAAGGATTTTTCGGAGATTATCGAGCTGGCGAAGACCTTGCCCCCACCGACTCAAATCGAAAGCGGAAGTATAGTTGGCGGTTTCGCACACAACCAAGTGATTGCACTGGCTGACTCAATCGTTGAGGCCGTTAAGACCGGTGCCATCAAGAAGTTTTTCGTAATGGGCGGTTGCGACGGACGTATGAAGTCTCGAGAATACTATACGGATTTCGCCATGAAGTTGCCTTCCGACACAGTGATTATGACGGCAGGTTGTGCCAAATACAGATACAATAAATTGCCGCTCGGCGATATCGCGGGTATTCCGAGAGTTTGGGATGCCGGCCAGTGCAATGACTCCTATTCTCTGGCGGTGATTGCCCTGAAGCTTAAAGAAACTTTTGAGCTCGAAGACATCAACGATTTACCCATAGCTTTTAATATCGCATGGTACGAACAAAAAGCCGTTATTGTTCTCCTGGCACTTCTGTTCCTCGGCGTGAAAAACATCCATCTCGGACCGACTTTACCGGCATTCTTATCTCCGAATGTCGCATCGGTACTGGTCGAAAAATTTGGCATTGCCCCGATTGGTTCTGTTGAAGAAGATATCGCTCTTTTCATGGGCGACTAGAAACGATCTATCAGATCAATTCGGCTATCACAAGAAATTCACCCAAACGGCACCGCTTTCGACGGTGCCGTTTTCATCTGTTGTTCTGAACTACCCTTTTATGGAAAAGAGTCATAAGAATCCAATTACGCATATACATAGCGAAGATATTGGGATGCAATATTTGCGAGTCTCCGGATTGTTTCTTCTCTCGTTCGACCTCGATCAGTCATTTTATATCTCGGATAGAACGCCGTGATGTGATACGGAATCTCCGAATCGACGCTCGCAAGCCACTTCGCCAGATTTCTCATTTCCTCATCCGTGTCATTCTCTCCGGGAACGATTAAGGTCGTTACCTCAACATTGGCGAGCCGCGAAGCAATCTCAATACTTCTCTTAACCGTATCCAGATCTCCTTTAATTCGCGAGTAGAATTCCGGAGAAAATGACTTAAGATCAATATTCAAGGCACTGATATTGGGTAATAATTCAAGCAACGGATCTTCATTGATATACCCATTTGTAACCAAAACCGTTTCCAGTCCATTATGTCTTGCAAGCACAGACGTCTCCGCGACATACTCATAACCTATTAGTGGCTCATTATAAGTGAACGCAATACCAATGTTTCCAAGTTCACGATATCGAAGTGCGAGTTCAACGAGTGTCTCCGGCGAATAAAATGAAATGCTCGAGGATTGCTCGTCGGCCATTGATATCTCATAGTTTTGGCAAAATGGGCAGCGCAAATTACATCCAAAACTACCGACTGATAAGATGTAGCTACCCGGAAAAAAGTGTTTGAGCGGCTTCTTTTCAATCGGGTCCAACGCAATTGAGGTCACTTTCCCATAACTGATGCTCTTGATGACGCCGTCAATATTTTGCCGAGCGTGACAAAAGCCGACCTGTCCGACTTTCAATTGGCAATGATGAGGGCAAATCTCGCATATCGCATTCATTGGTGACGGATGACCTCAAAGCGCTGAATCGAATAGTCGGCGTCAGAAGAAATTCCGGCTTTCGAAAGTGCAATAGAAAGCTGAAGTTCAACGGTATCTACGCCTTCTAAATCCGGTAGAAGAAGACCTCGACGCCCCTTATAAGATACAATCACACCGTATCGAAAGGGGTCGAGTTCTGAAATATCCGAAATCGGTTCCGAAGGACTGAGGACATCAACGCTATAATCCAAATGCTTCATCTCAGCGGCAGTAACCGGCATAAATCGAGGGTCTGAAGTGCCGGCTTCAATGGCGTTTCTGATAATCTCCTCAGCGACCGATATTGCAGTCGGATATATTGTCCCGATACAACCGCGAAGTTGCCCTGCAATCTTCAGCGATACAAAAGTTCCGGCCTTTGTCTTGTACATTTCTTCCGGCAAGTCCGCAGGGACGTCAATGACCCTGCCGCTCATGACATATTCCTCAAGCGCTTTTCGTGCAAGTACAATATAGGGATCCTCAATCAACGAATCTTGAACCATGAGAGCAACTCCCTCCTATCTTGGATTCGCAGGTTCACTCACGAACTAAGGCAAATCCGCAAACCGCAAATTATCTTCCAAATCAAAACCACAGACGGCATAACCCACCCCGAACGGTCCCTCATAAGAGAAAAATTCCGACGAAAAATCTTGTCCGGAAAGGGCTCCGGACATAATAATCAATGATCGAAGGCCGCACTCTGCCGCCTTTTCTGCTAAATCCGGATCAATATTTCGGATTTCATCGACTTGTCCGTTGCGAAGATACTCTGTAATGATTCGATCAAATACCGGCCCCTCCGGAGTAAATCCGTACGGACCGTCTTGTGTCAATCGGTGTGAAAGATCTCCGCTTGCGATTAAGACGACTCGCCCCTCGAAGGAAGATGCCGCTTTGGCAATGCTCTGTCCAAACATAAAATGCGCTTCGGTCGACAAACCGGATAGCGAGATGAGAACCAGATTATAATCACGGAAGTATTTGTCGATAAAATAGAGTGGCACGATGGCACCGTGATCAACAAACATATCCTCCTCATGGAGCAACACGGGAATTGATTTGCAAAGAGACTCGGTGTATATCTTGCTGGCAAGAGATACATCAATATTCTTCCGAACGGATACCAGGGGGGCTCGAAAACGTCTCATATCGCCGTATAGTGAGTGGTCAGCGGAAATAACAAACCGATCATTCATATATGGCGCATGCGGAGATATGACAATTATCGTGCTCGGCTTGATTTCCGCAATCTCTTGACCGACGCGTTCCATCGACAACAATGTGTCACGGATAAGAAGTTCTTCTCCGCGTCCGACTTCCGGAATCAAAAGCGGCGGGTGAGGAACAGTGTAAACAGCAGACAGCGGCATAACTACCACCTCTTTCTATCACAAACAACAACGCTTTCGAATTCATTATAACACGCAAGGTGTGGATTCGCGGTTGCAATGTATTTCAGCAATTAATTCATTGTCAGAGAAAAGTTGCGGGCGTGGATATTTATAAGAAAATGTGCAAACGGACACCCGATCGATCTTAAATTCCGATATTTGTAAGAATTGCCTACCTCATCCGTTCGAAAAGTAAGAAGCTGTGATCGCAAACCACTCTCGGACCCAAAATGTCGGCAAAAGCCACCGAACCGAATCCGAGGCAAGGACTTGAGCATCGATGCCCATTGATTCCGCCATATGCAATGCTCTTGTCAAGTGATATCCCTCTGTGATGATAACGGTGTCTTCTCCCAGCTGATTCTCTTCAATGATCTGCTTTGAAAACGAAAGATTTTCGTACGTTGAAGTCGATCGATCCTCCAGAATAATCCGTTCAGGCGCAATGCCTCGATCGACCATTCTTCGCCGCATCGCTTCTGCCTCACTAATGTCTTCATCCGGACCTTGTCCGCCGGAGACAATTGCAACGCTCTTCGGATATTCCTCAAGATACTCAATTGCCGCATCAATTCGCCTCGATAGCGCCAATGAAGGTTCTTCTCCGTTAACCCTGCAACCTAATACGATAACGGTAGACCGTTGATCCGGAGTTCTGAGAATATTTCGAATCATAATCACGGATAAGATTGTCGCCCAGACAAAACACGCAATGAGAAAGAACGCCACTCCTATAACGAAGATTTTCCCGAATCGTTTCTTAGCAATAACGGCCACCAGCCTCGCAAAGCCCGGCCAAAATACGGCAAGCGATGCCGTACAAATAAAAAACAGCATGCCTACAACATTTCCAAAATTTATAATACCGATAAGCACCGGTCTAAAAAATACATAAAAACCGTAAACTCCCAGCAGAAAAAAAAGCAATCTCAAGACATTGGATATCGATAGAAAACGCATTATCTTCCCTCCTTCTCCGGGCGCCCAACGGGATTTGATGATCGATCTGAGTACAACAAGACAATACATCCCAAAAGCACCACCGTGCAGAACCACGCAGATCTCGCCGCAAGAACTTTCGTCATGACGGCGCCAAGCGCTGCTCCTGCGCAAAAGGCCAAAAGGACAGCAACGTAGCGCAGAAATATCGGAAACGATTCCGCATCATAACCGTAAATGGAGTCCGCCAAAGCCTGCGTAGCGCTTTTCAAGTTGCCTGTACACATCGTTGTAGCATATGCACTGTTATGAAGCTTCGCAAAAGAATTGACTTGCATCGCACAGATAAACGACACCACAACATTCACCACGTTGTCCGGAATCGTATTCGGAAGCAGCCCAATCACAAAAAGAAGTAATGCCTCCACCGCCAATACAATGTGCCGCCATTGAAAAAACCAAAATGCAGACTTTTTCTTTCTCATCCGTTCTGTCAGGAAGACGCCGGCGGCAAATGCCACAATCGGAATCAGATATGAAAGTGCCGAAGAAAAGGCTCCTCTGGCCAACGAAAGTCCGAGAAATACCATGTTGCCGGTCTGAGCATTCGCAAAAACACCGCCGTGATAAAAGTAAGTATAGGCATCCAAGTATCCGCCAACTATGGCTAATGGAATTCCTAGCCATAAAGTATGCGCGATGTATAGTTTTTTCTTAAGACCCATGAAGCCCATCCTTCAGTTAGCAATTGAGGATAAATAATCTACGTATTATACCACAAGAAAATCGCTCGACGCCTTAGCGCTTCGGTTCTAAAAAACCGGGAAATCATCCGGCGGCTCCATACCAATGTCCCCCGAAATTCCGTTTCCGATCGCAGTGGAGTTAACCGTCTTAACGATCGATAATTTTCTTGAAGGCCGTCGGTTTTTTATAGAGAGTTTCACCAGTTCGGCAAATGTATCTTGCAAAAATTTGCGAGACTCGGGATCAAGTTCCTTGTATGCCGCAATGACCATCCCCGCCCCCTTCATCCAATCATCGGTTAAATCAAAAAGAGATTTTGCAGACGTGGACTCCACAACGGAATACAATGTATCCACGAACATACGGCGTTTTTCGGGTGATAATTTGGACAACCAGAGATTGATTGTACGGTGCGTATGAACGGACTCCCCCCGGAGCTCATCGGTCCAAACAAAATCATCGCCTTCGACATTCCATGTAAATGGATCATGTTGCATGAGACCCTTCGCGTTACTGTCAACCACGCGATAATGACTGTGATGATGCAAAAGAATGCCAATCAAGGAAGACGCCGGCAAAGTCTTCCTGATGCGATCCGCCACACGGAGATATTCTTCGCTGTGAATTACTTCCTCCGAAAACCCGGGCCCGTCATGATTGTATATATAAGTAATTCGGTCGCGATTATTGCTTTGTGTATTCATCGCCGCATATACAGCTAAATTGCCGCCTTTGGAATGTCCTCCGACAAATAAGCCAACATTTCCGGGCAAGAAACCGCAGACCGCATTCACATAGAGCAATGCGGCCTCCTGCGACGGAAGCGGATACGAAAACGCCATGTTGAAGTCTTCCTTCCAGCCGATAATCGTTCCATCTGTACCTCGAAAAGCGATATAACAGTTGTCATCATTCAATATAAACGTCGTTGCCGAAAACTGCATCTGCGCCTCAACATCCAGCTCGCTGATATAGTAATTCAACTTTATGTCTCGAAATCTCGGACTGGCACTCATCGCCTCAAGCAAACGCAAATTCAACTCCGGAGAAAATGTTCCTTCGAAATATCGCGAAAAATGCTCCGCTCGATATAAATCCCTGAGCCGAACCGCCGGCAAATCCTCAAACGGATCCCCGACGATATCGGAAAGGTCGAGATAAGAAAACTGCGACAATACAAGGCTGTCTACATCATTAAAAGGCGCGACCTCGAATGTGCGCAATTCGTTTCTGACATAGTCAATGATGTTTCCCATGAGTATTCTCGCCTCCGATAATAGCAATTCCAAATCACAGTTTTCATTCTCGCGAATCTGTATCGACCCGAACGAAAACGTTATTAATTACACTATCAATTATAACCTGAATCTAACGGCATCGCTATAAGTGCAACAGTCAACCAATTACTCTTTCAATTTTTCTTGACTATATATTTTTTGTAAAATTGACCTAATTTGCTTATTAGGAGGTACTCGGTGTGAAAAGATTCATATCTTCATTCAAATCGTTACGAAGAATCCCTTAACACAATTGTTTCGAACGATTCGACAAGCTTCGACTCAGCGGATGCGATTCTTCGACCCTATCCGCCGGTTGGGTCATGGGAAAGCCAATTCCGTGAGATAATTCTTGCTGCAGATGGTTTTTACGTCCAAGATTAGTTTATATATGCCATCGCAGAAGAGGAGTTTCAACACTATCTTGTCGGCGATAAATCGGCGGATGAGACTGCAGAAATTATCCATAGTCGAATTAGCATCTATCTCGTCGAAACCATTAATGAGTAACACACACTTCATATAGATCAAGTCCCGGCCGTTTCTCGTTTTTGAAAAAACTATTGACAGAGCAGCCAATGCGTAATAATATGACGATAATTTATAAGAAACTGTTGAGTAAGAGTAGTACTCGGAGTGACTGATTTCATAGAGAGTTGCGGATGGTGGAATCGCAACAGGTTGGTTTCCGACGAATGGACTTACGAGGGCGGCCCGAAAGATTTATCTAGTAGGCACCGACGGGGATCCGACCCGTTATCAGGCGGACTCGTATGATAGTACGAGATCAGAGTGGATCGTGTTAACGCACGGTCAAGCAAGGTGGTACCGCAGGAGTTTAGGCTCTTGTCCCTGCATATAGGGGCAAGGGCTTTTTTGTATGTTTATTTAGAAAGGATGATCAAAATGTTTATTGCAAATGCCATTAAGAAACTGGTCGAGGGAAATCACTTATCCGAAGATGAGAGCTATCAGGCGATTTACGAAGTCATGTCCGGAGAAGCTAATGAGATTCAAATCGCGGGCCTTTTGATAGCTCTTCGCATGAACGGCGAGTCTGTCGAGGAAATAACCGGCGGCGCAAAGGCGCTATGTGAGCGCGCCAATCGAATTAACCCCAAAGTTGATCTGTGTGTCGATCCCGTCGGAACAGGCGGCGACGGCAATAATACGTTTAACATTTCATCAACCGCAGCCCTGGTCGCCGCAGCGGCAGGTGCAAGTGTTGCAAAACACGGCAATCGCTGTATTTCGAGCCGCTCCGGAAGTGCGGATTTCTATGAAGCTTTGGGTTTCAATATCAGTCTGTCCCCTTCAGCCGTAGAAAAATGTGTTGAAGAATTAGGTTTCGGCTTTATGTTCGCACCGACCTTTCACCCGGCAATGAGGTTTGCCGGACCGGTCAGAAGACAATTGGCGGTCAGGAATATTTTCAATGTACTTGGTCCTCTGTCTAATCCTGCCGGTGCAAAGGCTCAAGTCCTCGGGGTCTATGATCGTTCGATCATGCCATTTATCGCGAAAACTCTCCAAAAACTCGGAGAGCAACACGCCTTGGTCGTTCATGCTGAAGACGGATCCGATGAGATTACTAATACCGGAAAAACATATGTCATGGAAGTCTTTCCGGATCGGATCGAGGAGTACACCATATCTCCGGATATGTTCGGCTTGCCGACTTGTACATTGTCCGATATCATCGGGGGCTCCCCGGAAGAAAATGTCGAAATATCATTGAGAATTTTCGATGGTGAAAAAGGGCCGCATCGGGATATTGTCGTTTTGAACGCTGCCGCAACCATATATGTCGCCGGCCTTACGAAAACATTTGAAGAAGCTGTCCGCATGGCCGAGAAGACTCTGGATTCCGGAGCTGTCAAACGTAAAGTCGAGGAAATCCGAATTTTCACTAACCGGGAAGATATCAAATCGATGTAGTTCCTTACGCCTATCTAACACGAATCAATATGTAGAATATGTAGAAGAGGAAAAAGCTATGAGTCAATTCATCATTAACTCCGAAAAACATAAAATTAAAACAGTCGCGACGAACACGATACTCGACCGCATTGTGGCGCAAAAAAAGGAGCGTATCATTGCTCGAATGGAACACCGCAGTTTAAAGGAATTGATGGTACTTGCGGAAAGCAGTCCAAAGCCGATGGCCGATTTCGAGACGGCCATTCAATCAACCCCCCTTTCCTTGATTGCAGAAATCAAAAAAGCTTCTCCTTCCAAAGGTGTCATATGCGAAAATTTCGACCCTGTCAAGCAGGCACTTGCATATGCTAATGGCGGAGCTCAGGCCATTTCTGTTTTGACCGAACAGGATTTCTTCTTAGGTTGCGACCGTTACTTAACAGAAGTTAAAGAGGCCGTCCATTTACCGATTCTGCGCAAAGATTTTACAATAGACGCCGGACAGATATATGAGGCCAGAATACTGGGCGCATCCGCTATATTACTGATTGCGGCTATTTTGCCGGATGAGATACTGAAGGAATTCATCGTAATTGCTCATAGCTTAGGCCTTTCCGTTCTTTTAGAAGTCCATACGATGCAAGAACTCATGCGTGCTTTGGATCTCAATGTCCGTATCATCGGCATCAATAATCGAGACCTTCATACATTTCATGTCGATTTGGCAACCACCGAGCGTCTGGCTCCGATGATCCCCGCAGGAAGAACTATCGTCTCCGAAAGCGGGATTTTCACGGCAGCAGACATATCTCGATGCTATCGAAGCGGCGTGCGTGCCGTACTTGTCGGAGAAAGCCTGATGCGATGTTCTGATAGCGACCATTCCGTGGAAAAAGCCATTCAAGAGTTATTTGACGATATCCCCGGCAGAGCCGGACGATAATGATAGATTTCGATACCTAAGGAGAAAAGAGGACAATTTATGAAAAAAGGAAGATACGGGTCCTATGGCGGCCAATACGCCTCTGAAACATTAATGTTCGCGTTGAATGAACTGGAGACTGCTTACAGAACGGCCCAGAATGACCCGCTGTTCATCGAAGAATATAAGCGATTCCTTAGAGAATATGCGGGTAGGCCTTCACTTTTATATCACGCGGAGCGAATGTCTAAAGACTTGGGGTTTACGGTGCTTCTCAAGCGTGAAGACTTAAATCACACCGGTGCTCACAAGATAAACAATGTTCTCGGACAGGCGCTCTTAGCAGTTCGAATGGGCAAAAAACGTCTGATTGCAGAGACCGGTGCCGGTCAACACGGCGTCGCAACCGCGACCGCGGCTGCTTATCTCGGTCTTTCCTGTGATGTATATATGGGATTGGAGGACATGCGACGCCAATCACTGAATGTATATCGAATGGAGCTTCTTGGAGCACAAGTCCACGCTGTGACCGACGGAACTGCAACGCTGAAAGATGCGACCAGCGAAGCCTTGCGCGAATGGTCGCGAAGGGTATCGGACACCTTCTATGTCATTGGCTCTGTGGTCGGTCCGCACCCCTATCCCGAGATCGTTCGCGATTTTCAAAGAGTTATCGGCGACGAGATTCGAAACGAGACCTTGGATCGTTATCATCGTCTGCCCACCGCTTTGGTCGCTTGTGTCGGTGGCGGAAGCAACGCAATGGGTACATTCTATCCATTTATTGCAGATCAAGAAGTTCGCCTGATTGCATCCGAGGCCGCCGGTCGAGGCATGGATACTTCAACACACGCTGCATCCATAAGCGGCGGAAGCGTCGGCGTTTTTCACGGTATGAAATCCATTTTCCTGCAAGACGATGAAGGTCAGATTGCTCCTGTCTACTCAATATCTGCCGGACTCGACTATCCGGGCATTGGGCCGGAGCACGCATATCTCAATGAAATCGGTCGTGCGGAATACTTTCCCGTCACCGACGATGAAGCGGTTGACGCATTCGAGTATCTCAGCCGCATTGAAGGGATTATCCCTGCCATCGAGAGCTCACATGCTGTCGCGCTGCTCATAAAACTTAAGGAACAATTCGGAACGGACGATCTGGTGGTCATCACGATTTCCGGCCGAGGAGATAAAGATGTCGAGGCTATTGGCCAATATCGAGGTCGACTTAAAGCGGGAGGTACGTCAAATGAAGCCTAATCCAATAGATGCACGTTTTGAAAAATTACGAGCCGAGAACAAAAAAGCCTTTATTCCATTCATAACCGCCGGCGACCCTTCAGCAGAAGCGACGTATTTAATTGCGAAATCAATGATTGAAAACGGAGCAGATCTCATCGAGTTCGGTGTCCCCTACTCAGACCCATCCGCAGACGGACCGGTCATCATGAGAGCCGATGAGCGAGCTCTCGCTGCAGGTATTCGTTTAGTCGATGTATTTGAGATTTGCAGAAGAACTACACAAGAATATCCGGAAATACCGGTTTTGCTCCTTCTATACTTCAATTCGATTTTTGTTTACGGCATGGACAAATTTATGTCCGCATGCAAAGACAGCGGTATTTCAGGGCTCATCATTCCGGATCTTCCCTTTGAAGAGAGAGACGAGCTTGAGCCGACGGCGGATCAGTATGGGGTATATCTCATTTCTATGGTCACTCCGACATCTTTCGATCGCATACGATTAATTGTGCCCAATGCAAAGGGGTTCCTATATTGTGTATCTACTTCCGGGGTGACCGGCGAGAGACAGACATTTGAAACGCAATTTCAAGAATATATGGATGCCCTGAATACCTATTCAGATATCCCGAAGTGTCTCGGTTTCGGAATATCAACACCCGAACAAAAACAATCTTTAGAGAAATACTGCGACGGCATCATCGTGGGCTCTGCCTTGGTCAAGAAAATTGAGGACGCCGTCCTCGATGGTCTCAGCGAGTCTGCGATTGCTGACAAACTCGGCGCGACCGTCAAAGCATTTACGGGGGATTCAATATGCTAATCGAGCCTTCTTATTCACAATTTACGTCTATGCTTCAAGAGCGTCGAATTATTCCGATTGTCCAGAGGATTCCGGCGGATCTGTTTACACCTATTTCAGTGTTCAGACGTTTTGCCACCGGGCCAAAGAGCTTTCTTCTCGAAAGCGTTGTCAACGGGCAGCGCTGGGCGAGATATTCCATCATGGGCTCGGATCCGATGATTGAATATATTGTGAAAAAAGGTGTTGCGAGTTATCGCGTCGGAAGCCGGAACTACCCGCCCGAGAATTTGGGCCGCCAACCCATCGATCATCTCAAAAGCATCCTCGCGCGATCCGTTTCCGGTCGCTTCGATTATATAGACCATTTCTACTGCGGCCTGATTGGATATTTTGGTTACGACTTTGTCCGCTATTCCGAAATACTTCCGGATAATAATCCAGACAACATAGATATGCCGGATTGTCACTTGATGGCGCCTGAGCAGGTCATCGTGTTCGATCATCTCAAGAACGAAGCCGCTGTTATTGTGAACGTTTTTTCTGAAGAAGGCGCCGACGGCTATACAAAAGCAGTAACAAAGATTGCGGACATTATTGCTCGTATTCAAGACACATCCTCGATCCGTCCCGCTCGCGTCCACCCATCCGAGCTGAGTTTTCAATCCCACACCGGCCACGATCGTTTCTGTGAAAGTGTCGAGCGTGCCAAAGAATACATTCGCGACGGCGATATTTTTCAAGTTGTTTTATCGCAACGTTTCAGCTCAGACTATTTTGGAGATGCTTTGCCGGTCTATCGTGCGCTTCGAACCGTCAATCCCTCTCCGTATATGTTCTATTTTCAGTTCGAGGATGCTGCAATTGTAGGTTCATCGCCCGAAATGCTGGTACGGATCAATAGCGGCATCATCGAAACTTGCCCTATCGCCGGGACGCGTCCTCGAGGTAAAACCGCCGAAGAAGACCAAGTCTTTGAGGAAGAACTGCTCCGCGACGAAAAGGAAATATCCGAGCACTACATGCTGGTGGACTTAGCCCGAAACGACGTCGGAAAAGTCGCCGAAATCGGAACCGTCGAAGCCAAAAACATTGGACATGTCGAAAAATATTCTCACGTCATGCACATCGTGACCAATGTGTTCGGCAAGCTTCGCGAGCCATTCAGCCCGGTGGATGTACTATCTTCAATACTGCCTGCCGGAACCCTCTCGGGTGCCCCGAAAATCAGAGCGATGGAGATTATTGACGAGCTCGAGCCATTGAGACGGGGACTATATGGCGGTGCTGTCGGCTACTTTGGTTTTGACGGTGACATGGACACTTGTATTACGATCCGTACCGCACTGATTCGCGATCGACAAATACACGTTCAAGCCGGAGCCGGAATCGTTGCGGACTCTGATCCGGAAAAGGAATACCAGGAATCCATGAACAAAGCCCGTGCGCTTTTTTCGGCGCTTGAAAAGACCGGAGGTATGCGATGATTTTACTGATTGATAACTATGATTCTTTTGTCTACAACGTCTACCAGTTGGTCGGCAGCATAAACCCCGACGTAAAAGTTATTCGAAACGATGCATTAACCGTAGGGGAAATCGAAGCGCTCTCGCCCACGCACATCATTATATCTCCCGGTCCCGGCTATCCATGTGACGCCGGAGTATCGATTGATCTGATTCGAACGCTATCCGGAAAAATCCCGATACTCGGCATCTGTCTCGGTCATCAAGCCATCGCCGAAGCATTTGGCGGCGAAATTATTCACGCGCGCGAACTCGTACACGGTAAGAAAAGACCGGTGAATATTCTTTCTTCGAGTTCGACAGGAGAGTACCTCTGCCCGTTATTCAGTGGTCTGCCGTCAACTATCGAGGTCGCCCGATATCATTCTCTTGCAGCCAACGCAGATAATATGCCTGATGCATTAATCGTCACTGCACTTGCACCCGATAATACCATTATGGCAGTTCAACATAGGAAATATCCGGTATTTGGCATTCAATTTCATCCGGAGTCCATTCTGACCACGGTCGGAGATACCATTATGAAAAATTTTCTTTCTCAAAAGGTTGGCTAACCGGATATATTGAACTGATGCAGCAAAAATATACCGCTCAAAGCGATTATTCGAACGGATAACATCGTTCGTCATAATTAGCCGGGCGGTATATTTATTTGTGATAGGATTCGTTGTTCGCTATTTTGAATGCTCTGTAACATTGCTCGACTAAGAACAAGCGGGCCATGGTGTGCGTCATCGTCATGTCCGAAAAACGCACTCTGAAATCTGCCCGGTCGAGCACTTCCCTTGAAAAACCGTTGGAGCCACCAATCATTATTGTGAGCTCCGCGCCTCCTTGATCAAAAGCACGGATCAGTGTCTCTGAAAAACGCACCGAATCCATCGTTACACCGGATAGATCCATCAGCCACAATAAAGAAGAGGGCTTAATCTTTGCCAGCATAGCATCCCCTTCTTTTTTCAAGGCTTGCTCACGCGGCAAATGATCCGGCGCATCCGGCACTTCAATAATTGAAAGGCTGCAAAATCTGGACAGCCGCTTTGTGTACTCTTCAATCGCTTCTCGTAACCAAGTATCCTTGACCTTGCCGGCGCATACAATTTGAAGTTTCATGTTTCTGACCTGGCTTCAGATATTATTCGGCACGGTGCAACTGAAGGTGAAAGAGTAGTAGTTTGGAAATTTGCCTGCCCCAATACAATCGGCGGCGAAGGATAGTGTCGATTGGCTAATGTCAATGAGAACGGCGGTGCATTTAAAAATCCTTTTTCGAGTAAATAATCCATCACTTCACGACGCGCTACCGAGGGCGAGTTGTTTTCTTGGCTCAAGTGGCCAAGGATAATGTGCTGCGTCCCGTTTTCGAGTAAATATGCAACCGCCTTGGCACAGTCGGCGTTGCACAAGTGACCATAGTCACTATCCACACGCTTTTTAAGAATCCAAGGGTAAGGTCCGCTGAACAGCATATCTTTATTATAGTTTGCTTCAATTAATACGGCTTCTGTACCGGTTACAGCGCGTTTCACATCTTCGCTGAAGTGCCCTATATCCGTTACTAAGGCAAACGATCGCCCCTTTGATTCAAACCGATATCCGACGGATCCTTTTGCATCATGTGGCGTCGGAAAAGGCGTGACATCCACGCACCCCACCTTTAGTGTCTTCCAGGGTTCAATTACGTGATCCAATTCTTCAGCGTGAGGTTTCTTCTGGGCATTGCGAATACCACGCCATGTCATTGCCGTTGCATAGGTATGGTGATTATACTTTCGCACTAAGACATCTAAACCGCTCAGATGATCCGAATGATCATGCGTGATAAAAATCGCATCCAATCTCTCGGCAGACTCACCGACTTGACCCAACGCGTCAATGATTTGCTTGCAAGAGCGTCCTGCATCTATGAGAATCTTTGTGCCTGCAAAGCTGATAAAAACAGCATTTCCACTGCTTCCGCTGAAAAGCGGAATAATTCGAAATACATCAGAACTCATGTCAAATAAATCCATTTGCATGTCATCACACTTCTACCAACGGTCTTTGACAAGATGACGCATCTTCTTCGACTCGTTCTATCTGAGCCCCCATCGCGGTCAGTTTTTCGACAATATGCTCATACCCGCGATCAATTCGATACGCAGAAGAAATAATCGTTTCTCCGGTCGCAACTAATCCCGCCAGGACCATCGCCGCTCCGGCTCGCAGATCCATCGCGACGACATTCGCACCGTGCAAAAAGCTCGGGCCACTCACTAATGCGACTCGCCCGATGACGGATATATTCGCTCCCATCGTCTGTAACTCACTGATATATTGAAAACGGTTGTCCCATACATTTTCGTGCATCCGGCTCATACCCTTTGCCAGACAAAGCAACGCTGTCGCCTGTGGCTGCAAATCGGTCGGAAATCCGGGATATGGCATGGTTTTGAAATTTACGGGCTCTATCGGACGACACTCTTCAATAGTAACTCGAATAGAATCGTCACCCTCAAAAATATCAAAACCCATTTCCATCAGTTTTGCGGTTAATGGCTCCATATGCTTAGGAATCAAATTCTTAACGGTTACGTCTCCACGGGTCATCGCTGCAGCAATCATATATGTACCTGCTTCAATCTGATCCGGGATAATGGAATAGGAATAGCCGCCGGGCAAAACCGGTACACCCTTGATACGAATTGTATCTGTACCGGCACCCTTGATATTAGCACCCATCGAATTCAAAAAGTTTGCGACATCAACGATATGTGGCTCTTTCGCAGCATTTTCGATGGTGGTTAACCCATCTGCACGGGTTGCTGCCAACATAATATTAATCGTCGCTCCAACACTTACCACATCTAAAAATATGTGTGCACCACGTAGTTTATCTGCTACGATTCGAATCGTGCCATCTCTCAAATCCGATATATCCGTGCCTCGAGCACCTAATTTAGAAAAGCCCTTCAGGTGTAAATCGATGGGACGTGTTCCGAAATTGCATCCTCCCGGCATATGCATCGTCGCCTTTTTAAAACGAGACAGCAAAGCGCCAAGCAAATAATACGACGCGCGAATATTCTTAACCTTTGCATGCGTCGCTTCATGCGTTGAAATATTGGTTGGGTCAATCTTGTATGTACCTCCGCCAAGAGGTGTAATAATCGCACCTAACGTTTCACATATCTCAAGCATCGCCTGAACATCAGCAATATCCGGAACATTCTCCAAAATACAGGCTCCGTCAAGGAGCATGGCAGCAGCTAAAATTCCTAAAACGGCATTTTTGCTACCGCTGACGGAAACCTCGCCTTGAAGCGGAATTCCACCATGTATCTTATATACTGACATTCTATTTCCCCCTGCGCTTGTCTATTTGCAGATCATCCAGCGTCATGTTTTCAAGACTTTTGCGCTCACCCGTTTTTGTTGTCTTCGAAGAAGACAACGTGCGTTGTCTATTGTCCGGGTGTATCTTTGATTTGGTCAAGCGATCGGAAGTCTTTTTAGAGAGATTGACCTCCGCTTCGGCTTTCTTAAGCATTTTATCTGATTTTGCCTCAATGGTCGATACTTCAGAGCCCTTTATCATCTTTTTCTGAGCAGCACTTACCTTTTCTTTTGATTTGTTAGTCAGGCTTTTATTCGGATCCGTCTTTTCCAAAATATCGGAAGATTTACCCGACTCTGAAGTCGGAGCAGAAGATGTCGTGCCGGTTTGCTTGTTTTGGATACGAATAGCACGTGACTGAATATTTAGCTGAGACAAGGGAACCGATGGCGTGGGTTCAGGTTCCGGTCGGTTCAATTTTGCTGCTTTTGCCAATGCAATATAGGGATGTGGCGGGATAGTCTCCTCAACACGCTTTTGAATCTCTGCTTCTGGTTCAACATGAGCACTATTTTCTTCCGTTCGCCGAACCTGTGCCTCCTTGATAATGTCTGTCGACGGCATCGAAGGCTTAATATTCATCGAATGATAATTATTCTTTTGCGGCACTTCTTCTTTTGGTTTTGTATCATATACGATAACGTCCGCTTTAGCAGGAATATTCGCTTGGTTTGCATTCGGATTATTTTCGATTCCCGGCTGCGCTTGAGTTGATATATCCTGAGTATTCTGAATATTCTGAGTCTTTGCAGTCACGTTGACGGGTGCCGAATAAAAGAAGTCCTCATCGGGATCTGCCAGTAAATAATGAAGTAAACTCTCTTTTTGATCTTTGGTAATCTGCGATAAAGAATACAATTGCATATCAAGTTCATCAGCCGCCGACAACAAGTATTGGCAGGCGTTTTCAAACAATATCTCTGTTCTCGGTGACCCCGCAAGAATAGCATCCAAAGCTTCACGATATGTCGTCTCCGCCTTGGGTAACGTCACAACAAATTCTGTACCCTTGCCTAACGTGCTGCTGGCAGTAATTGTCCCACCCTGAAGCTCAGCCAACTCCTTCGCAATAGACAGACCTAATCCCGTTCCTCCATATTTTCGAGAGCCGGTCGCATCAACGCGGTAAAAGCGGTCAAATAATCTCGGAAGGTTCTCTTTCGAAACGCCCATTCCATTGTCAGCGACTTTGAGAGAAATGTAATTCTTCGTCGCATGAACAAAAACCTGAACCTGACCGTTTTTCTCCGTATATTTGATAGCATTAGAAACGAGATTTGTTAAAATTCGATCGAAAGCAGTCGGATCCCCATATACAGCGGCCATATTTGAAAGAACCGCGGAATTCAAAGTAATATTCTTTTCCTCGGCATGCAAACCAAATCTCGAAACCACTTGCTTCATCAACGCCGCAATGTCGTACTGGACCATCCTCGGGCGAACCCCTTTGCTATCTATCGAAGATAAAAGCAAAAGATTCTGAACCAGATTATCCATTCTCTCACAATCGTCGTGAATTCGCTGCACATCACTCTTGACATCGTGAATCGACTTTCCTTCTAAACCCCAATCCAAAAGAGTTTCGGAATAGGCAGATATAGTTGTAAGAGGCGTCTTTAATTCATGTGAAACATTGGCAACAAATTCTTTTCGCTGCTTCTCTTCACGCTCTTGTTCCGTAATATCCTGAATAATAATAATCCAACCCGGGCTCTCCGAAGATGAAAACTGAGATCGAGCCATCTGCAGCTTAATAATGCGGTCCGTAACAGTTATATTACCCGATACATTATCTGTAGATTGAAGCATCAAATCCAAAGTAATGCCGTTGTCTTTGCCATAAGCATCCAAAAACGATTGAAAAGTACGCGGCAGATTATCCGTGCCCAACAAATTCTTTGCGGATGGATTGGCGCTGATCAGCTTACCATCCGGGCCGTATGCCAAAACTCCTACGTCCAACTTGCGAAGTATGGTGTCGGAAGTACTCTTTTCAGTCTTAAAATCGCTGATAATAGAAGCGATTCGCTCGTCCGCAGCTACAGCAAATTGTCTCGTCTTAAATCGCAAGTACATAACGCACAAAATAAGCACCAGCAGTATCGAAATAAGTGCGAGTAAGGTAATCCAGAAATACGTACTATTGAAAATATCTGTAGGCGCCACAAGACGAAAAATGAGCTTCATGTCAGAAATTGCCATGATTCACGTCGCCTCAAGCCTGACTTTTATCAAAATAGTAACCGACACCACGCTTTGTTAAAATGTATCGATAATTACTCTGATCGGGCTCGAGTTTTTCACGTGTGCGACGGACCGTTACATCGACCGTACGAACGTCACCAAAATACTCATAACCCCAAACTTTTTCAAGAAGCTGCTCTCGGGAAAAAACTTGTCCGGCATTCTGCGCCAGAAATAAAACCAGCTCATACTCCCTTAATGTCAGTTCAAGAACGCGGCCATTCCGCATAACCTGATAGGCATCGGTATCAATCTGGAGATCACCGAAAGTCAAATGCTTGGCATCCGAAGCAGAATCACTATCTGAAAGAGCCACGCGTCTCAGTTGTGCCTTAACTCTGGCAAGAACTTCGCGAACACTAAAAGGCTTTGTAATATAGTCATCCGCACCCAGTTCAAGACCGAGAACCTTATCGATTTCCTCGCTCTTCGCTGTAAGCATCAGTATCGGAACACTCGATTGTGTGCGAAGCTTACGGCATACATCAAATCCATCCATCTTGGGAAGCATGCAATCCAGAAGGATAAGGTCCGGCTTCATTGTAAGTCCCATCTCGAGACCGGCTGCACCATCCGTCGCCGTTATTGTAGTATAACCCTCTCTCTCGAGATTCACCTTAAGAATATCGACAATATTGGGTTCGTCATCAACGATGAGGATTTTAGCGCACATATATGACTCTCCATTCCGCGATAAGAATATCGCCACAAAATAACAATGTTATACGAAACTCAACTAGAGTAATTATATCATTTATACGTAAAAGTCCAAACGAAAAAAAAGAAGGTCTTTTGCTTACTCGCAAAAGACCTTCATATAATCCGGCAGCGATCTATCTTCCCGGGCCGTTGCCAGCCAAGTATTGTCGACACAAAAGAGCTTAACGGCTGTGTTCGGGATGGGAACAGGTGTGGCCTCTTTGTCATAGCCGCCGGAATGGT
>JAAYBI010000027.1 GCA_012718915.1 Clostridiaceae bacterium | reverse complement strand
CGGCCGGATCGGTAACGGCAGGATCGCTGGTAGCGTCTGGATTATATAACTCCGAAAATAATGATTTTTCTAGGATCATTTCAGGAGTGATTTGGAGTAGTGTGTACGGACGCTCGACATCGGGGGGGAAGCTGGTAGGCGGGATTAACATAAAGGGTATCCCTACAGTGCCGCCAAGATCGAGAGTCGTAACATCTTGTCCCTGCCAATTGACATAGGTCTGATCCATATCAGGAGCAGATAATCGATCGGGCAGACTATAGGCGAATGCATCGACCTCAACTTGATAATACATAAATCCGGCCTTTGAATCTTCAAGACTTATCGAATAAATCTTGATGGAGGCAGGCAAATCGTCCTCGATATCTTTTAGAGCGGTAGTGAATTCCTTGAAGCCGATTAATGAAGGCGCCTCCGAATCTACGGGATCCAAGATTGTTGGGAACACGCCATCAGAACCGGATACTTTCAACATATAACGGACAGATAGAAGCTGGTTAGGGCTGAAGCTTCCGTCGGGCATCATGGTCTGATAGTATTGTGGCGACGCACTTTCTGTGGTGACAAAAAACGGAATACCTGCGTCGACAAACTTTTGTTGCAAAATTTGAGCGATGACTTCGGACTTTATGGTTGGCAACAATGTGCCTTCAAATTCAACAGCCTGGTTCTCGTAATCTATTTTCAGAGATGCCAAACTCTTGCCTGCAGCTATAGTATTATCCATTGCAGCCTTCTGGCTTTGTAAAGTGGCCAGTTGGACCTTCTTATCAGAGAAATTGTCTTGCGCGGGGCCGATAATTATAAAGAAAAATAGAAGGAAAAATACGGCAGCAATTAGTAATATAAGCAAAACAGTCTCACGAGTAGATATTTTAAACATAATTATTTACCCTCCTGTTCCGTGACAACTTCCGGTGCCTTGTAGAGAAGTTCTATCTCGACATTTGTAGATGCTATACCGGTGACGGAATCCGATGAGATCATTTCGTTAAACGCAGATTCAGATATAAATTCACCGTTAATAGAAATCTTTTCGAGAGAATATGTGACACCGTCCTGAGTATAAGTGGAAATATTCGTTTCTCCATAACTCTCACCGGCTTTGTAGTCTCTTATAATTGGGACAGAAAGGGATATCTTGGGATCAGTATTAAGTAAACGAGTGAATTTTACGGAATACGTGGATTCAAGCATACCTGTCAACTGAAACTGATATCGATTAACAACGAGAGCTTCTTCTTCCGTTAGCGTCGCATCCGGCGAGGTGTACGGAATGCTGTTGACGTGAACGTAAGTGAAAAGGTTCTTTGACTGAAGCAGCGCGGCATAATCGAGTGGGGCCTGATAATTATCTGAAGTACCGGAAAAAACAACCACGCCGTCCTTATAAGATACGGACGTCAGTGATAACTCATATGGAATCTCTTCGGTCAAAGTATCAAGAACTTTGCTTTCAGCGAAAGGTAAAGAATTCAGACGATAAGATAAGTCTGTGAGAACGTACACATAATCACGAAGCTGGTTCACTTCGACTGAAAGGGTTTCAAAGTCAACAATAGCGGATAAATTGTCTTCGTCCTTAAGCTCCTGAGTAATAGTATCAATCTGTCGCTGTACTCCGGCTGTCTGAACCTTAATGACAAGAAAGAAACCGAAACCAAATATGGCGAAGATTATGAAGATGATGAGAGAGGCAGTGAGTATTCTGGCATTTCTAATTCCGGAAGATGAAAATTCTGAAAAGAAGTTCATATCCTTTTTGTTAAAGTCGCCTTTTGATAAATTCATCTTGATACCTCCTTTCTTAATTTTCACGAATTAATGCACCACAAGCATTGACGTACTCTGAAAGAATAAAATCTTTAGGGGCGGCAATGGTGCTTAGCGTATTTAATACTTCTACTTGCGTGCCGAGCTGACGAGATAATTCTTTGTCAATTCGACGGTATTGAGCACCGCTGCCATATAAAAAGCAAGTGCTGATGCTATCTAGTTTGAATTTAGAAATTGAAAACTGTGCGGTACGCGATACTGCATCTGTTAAGCTCTTAAAGTAGGCGGATACTGCGCTACTCAGTGATGGTTCGTCCTTGACTGTCTCATTCCAGACGTCAATATCTGCAATATCCACTTGCTTAACATTTTCGCCCTTGACCACCTGCAAACGACGCGTCAGGATAGATGTCTTGTCTGCAGTATTGGATTGGATTTTCTTAACGGTCTCTGCAACTTGGCGAATATTAGAATGACCAAATTGGAGTCTGCGAGAAAGAACCGGGAAGCCTTTGTCGAGAACAGTGATATTAGTTGTTTTACTGGAAAGCTCAATCAGCAATAAAGTACTGTTCTCGATATTTGTCGTTCCGTTAATTGTGCCGGAGCGAAACAGTTTGCGTACGGCGTTGGGATTTACATCAAGCGTCTGAGGTGAGAGCGTGCATGTCTTGAGTAAATCTCTGAAATCGGTAACGACTTCTTTTGGAACAGCGGTTGCGCGAACCTTGTACTTTTGTTGCTTGGTCTCCTCGTCAAGTGACTTGCCGGAGATAATGTATTCGACTATCATGTCACGATTCGCAGAGCTTTGTCCGAGAATTTCGTACCGAACCATATCCCGAAGCTGGTCAGGGCGTACGGCCGGCAATTCAAGATCTCTTGAGTGAAGGTAACTGCCTTCGATTGTCAACGTCGCTTGCTTGGATGTGACATCCATCTTTGCAAGAGCGTTTTTGAGAGCCATAACAACTCCGAATTGATCAGATATGACCCCGTCGGCAATTGTTTCGGATTCAAGAGGAACAGTTGTAAATTTGTCTACGGTAACAAATCCGGACTTCTTATTGAAACTTCCAACGACTATTTTGAGATTTGAGCTGGATGCATCAATTGAGAACGAACCGCCACCAAAGCTGTTTAAGAGACTTCCCATGATTTCTCTCCTTTCGGGTAATTAGTGTTATCAGAGTATGTTCTGTGTAATAGACATAACCGGAGCGCCGACAGCGATAACAATGAACAATACCACGACAGCCATGACAATAATCATGATCGGCTCCATTGCTGCAGTCACTTTTCCGATGGCAGTGTCAGCTTCTTCTTCAAAAAAATCGGCCGCTTTGTCAAGAATAGAATCTAATGTTCCCGACTCTTCTCCGATAGCGGTCATTGCATATATCATCGGTGGGAATTCATTTATTCCGCGAATCGAGCGCGAAATTGAAGATCCCTTTCGGATATCGTTTCGAGCATCGTACAGTCGGCTTTCCAAGACCTTATTACCCAACGTGCGACTGGTTATCTCCATAGACTCCAAAACATTAATACCACTTCGGAGCAATGTAGCCATTGTTCGAGTAAATCTTGCGGCTGCGGTTGCTCTCACGGACTTTCCGACAATCGGTAACTTCAGTTTGAACTTATCCCAGAGAAAAGCGCCTTTCTCTGAACGTGTAAATGTCTTAAAGGCAAAGACTGCACCAAAAACCAGCAATGCATAAATATACCAATAAGTTATTAATGAATTACTGATACTCATAACAAACAAAGTGATTGCCGGCATTTCGGCTCCAAGATCGGAGAGCGTCGCGGAAAACTTTGGAACTATGAAAATCATTAGTCCGAGCGTGATTCCCACGGTTACGATAGCGAGAATCATGGGGTAAACCATTGCCTGTCCAACTTTATTACGGAGCTTAGTGTCCTTTTCAAAGTGAGCTGAAAGACGAGCCATAACGTCATCCAAACGTCCGGATTCTTCACCAGCGGATATCATGCTGATCATAATATCCGGAAGTGCGCGGCTCTGATCTCTGAACGCCTCGGATAAAGTTTTGCCGGACTGAATCCCTTCGTAAATAGAACCGATTACCGCTTTAGCTTTTTTGCTTTCGGTCTGCTGGTAAAGCATGTCCAGAGCACGAATTATTGTGATACCGGCAGTTAAGAGAGAAGACAGTTGCCGACACATCAACATCAAATCCTTGGATTTAAGCCGAGGATTTCCGACTTCTTTGTTCAAAAAACCAGGACCCTTATCGGCAGATATTTTTGATATAAATTTGCCATCGGATTTTAGCATTTTGGTAGCGTCAACCAAATTATTGGCTTCAATCACACCTTTTTTGGTCTTACCGGCGGCATCTATGACTTCATATCTGAAGTTTGGCATTTCTTAAACCTCCTATTTGGCTAAATCAATATTCGAGCGAATCGAATAATCCGGAGCTCGCATTTGCACTTCCTGTGTTGGAGAGGAATCTTCGGAATTCCTCGGCGCTTCGGCATCTCGTCAACGCACATTCTCTTGTGATGAGATTCTTTTTTACGAGTTCCGCCAAATAGTAATCGAGAGAGCACATTCCGGACTTAATATTGGTGGAGATAGTATTATCTATCTGGTGCGTCTTGCCCTCGCGGATCAAGTTGCGAACGGCATCGTTAGCCAACAGAATCTCAAATGCGGCAATTCGGCCGGACCCGTCTGCTCTCGGCACGAGAGTCTGAGAGATGACGGCAACGAGAACAGCGCCAAGTTGAACACGGATTTGATCTTGCTGATGCGGCGGAAAAACGTCGATAATACGGTTGATCGTATCGCCGGCGCTACTGGTGTGTAGAGTAGACATAACCAAGTGACCGGTTTCAGATGCTGTAATTGCAGTAGCAATTGTATCAAGGTCGCGCATTTCGCCGACCATAATGACATCAGGATCTTCACGAAGAGCCGCGCGGAGCGCGTTCGCAAATGAAAGTGTATCTTCGTGAACTTCTCGCTGGTTAATCATGGATTCGCCGTGACGATGCAAATATTCAATAGGCTCTTCAAGCGTGAGAATGTGACAGCGGCGTGTCTGGTTAATATGGCCAACCATAGCAGCCAAGGTCGTTGATTTACCTGAACCTGTTGGTCCGGTAACCAAAATCAAGCCACGAGGTTTAAGAGCAAGTTCTTTAAAGAGTTCCGGTAACCCGAGTCTCTCACAAGTCGGAATCTCCGTTGTAATCGTACGTGCTGCAAGAGTATAACTACCGCGCTGCTTATATATATTGCAACGAAAACGGCTGTAATCCTTAACGACGTATGAGAAGTCAATTTCACCTCTCTCGTTAAGATATTGCAAACGTGACTTGTCAAGCATTGATTTGCACAAGAACTCAGCATCGCTTTGCGTCAGAATATTAGAGTTCATGGGCATAAGATCGCCATGCACGCGAATCATAGCCGGCAAACCGACGGTGATGTGCGTGTCAGAAGCTTGGCGCCTGACTGCTTCCGTCAAGATCGCATCCATGGATAGTGAAAATGCTTCCATTTCTGTTCCTCCTTAGTAATTAGTCGATTGAGTAAGTTACCTTGTTCATTTCGGTAACTGTAGTTATTCCTTCAAGCACAAGTTGAGCAGCTGAGTCGGCGAGCATTAACGTCCCTTCTTTAATGGCGAGATCGCGCATTTCTCCTTCACTGGCTCTTCTGTCAAGTAACTGTTTCATGGCTTTGGTCATGATGACAATCTCGTGTATGGCAATACGTCCTCTGTATCCGGTTCCGGAGCATTCGGTACAACCTTCTCCGCGATATAACTTCTGACCGGGCTTGAGCTTCAAAACTTCAATGTCGATAGGATCCGGCTCGTACTCGATCCTGCAATTGGTACAAATACGTCGGACGAGTCGCTGCGAGACAACACCGACTAAAGCTGAGGCAACCATAAAGGGCTCAAGACCCATATCAATCAAACGATTGATGGATGAAACAGCGTCGTTGGTGTGGATTGTGCTGAAAACAAGGTGACCCGTGATGGCGGCACGCATTGCAATTTCTGCAGTTTCTCCGTCTCGAATTTCACCGACGAGGATGATATCCGGATCCTGACGAAGAATAGAGCGAAGGCCGCTGGCGAAAGTCATGCCGGCTTTTGAATTAACTTGAACTTGGTTAATGCCCGGAATTTGAATTTCGACCGGATCCTCAACTGTGACGATATTGGTCTCGGGATCATTTTTCTCAGAGAGGAGTGTATATAGCGTCGTGGTCTTACCGGAACCGGTTGGGCCGGAAATAAGGCAAATACCTTGGGGTACTTTGATAATGCGATCAATCATTGCGTTGTTGTGAGCATTTATACCCAGGTATTTACGGTTGAGGTTCGCATCGTTCTTGGCCAAAATACGAATAACGGTCTTCTCGCCATGAACGGTAGGGAGTATGGATACACGCATGTCTACCGGCTGGCCGTTAATTAGTGTCTGAATACGACCGTCTTGAGGCACTCTCTTCTCGGCGATATTCATGCCGGACATAATCTTGATACGCGTGATAATTGCATCTCGAGCAGCAACAGGGTTACTCATAATCTCGGACAAGACGCCGTCGATACGGATACGGACACGGACGCGGTCCTCCATGGGCTCAACGTGAATATCGGAAGAGTTAGCTCGAATCGCAAACTCGATCATAGAGTTGACGAGCTTAACGACGGGGGCTTGGTTAACTTCGTCGGTAATCTGTTCACCGAGTCTGCTCATGGCTGCGAGATCCATCTCTTGCTCGAGGTCTGCAGCGGCACGTTGAGCGGTCTCTTTACCGAAATTCAGCTTTATAGCTTCGCGGATGGCATTCTTAGTAGCCAACATGGGAATAATATCGTTGCCGGTGCGGAAGCGCAAGTCATCTGCGACCAGGATATTCAGAGGATCGTAAAGTGCAACAACGAGCTTATCGTCTTCGTAGCCAATCGGGATAATCAAATTCTCTTCACAATATGTCTCGGATACGGTTTTGGACGCATTAGGATCAATATCAACATTTTGAAGGTCAATAATCGGGATATCGTATTGACTGGACACAGCCCTTAAAATGTCAAGTTCGGTCAATAACCCCATCTCTACGATGATTTCACCGAGTCTTTTGTTGGATCCTTGTTGTGCTGAAAGCGCTTCTGCCAGTTCTGCAGCGGTCAAGAAACCACTGTCAATTAATATGTCCCCCAGTCGCTTCATCGTGTCCTCCGTCAAAAAAGTATATTAAGGTGCCGGTTATGGGCAAATTCTATAAATATAAAATAAATAAACCGACCCCTACTGTGTAATTTACACCATGAGAGCAACTTTTGTATAGTGTAAAATAGAAAACATCAAATCTCTATGCAAGATGAAGATGATATCAACTAATCTACATTCTCATTTAAAAGGGTCAAACTCATACATTTATCAGTTATTATACGCTTGAAAGCCATTAAATAATACACCATATAGAACTGTTTTGCAAAAATATTTTAACTTTTGGGATAAATTATACAATTTTTTTGTCGGCTGTACTTTCTGATATATTATTTTTTATGAAAAAAGATGCCAAACTTATCTTAT
>JAAYBI010000026.1 GCA_012718915.1 Clostridiaceae bacterium | reverse complement strand
GTCGGTGCCGCCGTTACCGTAATCGTGACTGTGGCTGTGGATGTTTCACCATCTGCGTCTTCAATCGTATACGTAAAAGTATCTGTGCCCGAGAATCCACTTGCCGGCGTATAGGTAAATGTTCCGTCTTCGTTATACACGACCGTTCCGCCTTGGAAGGACGTTTCATCGAATGCGCTTACAATCGTCGGCTCATCACCCAAATCGTCGTTCTCTAATACACTTGTCGTGGTCACTTCTGTATCTTGGTCCGTCGTGAAATCATCGTCCTCAGCTGACGGTATGGCATTGACCCTAATCGTTACCGTCGCCGTCGATGTGTCGCCGTTTCCGTCTATTAATGTATACGTGAATGTATCCGTACCGGAGAAATCAACAATCGAAGTGTACTCGAAGATGCCATTGCCCACATGCCAGACCGTTCCGCTTTGCGTACTTGTCTGATCATATGTATAGACTATTGTGTCTGCATTGCCCATGGTATCGTTTGCAAGAACGCTCGTCGTTGTGAAGATAACTCCCGCCTGCGCTTCAAACGAGTCATCCGACGCGATCGGAAGCAAGTTCTCGGTTACCGTAATTGTGACTGTGGCTGTGGCTGTTTCACCATCTTTATCGCGAATCGTATACGTAAAAGTATCTGTACCCGAAAATCCGCTTGCCGGCGTATAAGTAAAGGTACCGTCCGCGTTATACAACACCGTTCCGCCTTGGAAGGACGTTTCATCGAATGCGCTTACAATCGTCAGCTCATCACCTAAATCGTCGTTCTCAAAAACGCTTGTCGTGGTAATCGTGTTGCCTTCAATGGTCGTAAACGTATCGTCCTCAGCTGACGGTATGGCATTGACCCTAATCGTGACTGTCGCTGTGGCTGTTTCACCATCTGCGTCTTCAATCGTATACGTAAAAGTATCTGTGCCCGAGAATCCGCTTGCCGGCGTATAGGTAAATGTTCCGTCTTCGTTATACACGACCGTTCCGCCTTGGAAGGACGTTTCATCGAATGCGCTTACAATCGTCGGCTCATCACCCAAATCGTCGTTTTCTAATACACTTGTCGTGGTAATCGCGTTGCCCTTATCCGTCGTGAACGCATCGTCCACGGCTGACGGGACTTTATTCACAGGCGTCGGCGTTGGAATAGGTGTGGACGTCGGCGTCGGAATAGGTGTAGACGTCGGCGTCGGTATTGGCGTCGAAGTTGGGGTCGGAATAGGTGTGGACGTCGGCGTCGGTATTGGCGTCGAGGTCGGCGTCGGAATAGGTGTGGACGTCGGCGTCGGTATTGGCGTCGAAGTTGGGGTCGGAATAGGAGTAGACGTCGGCGTCGGTATTGGCGTCGAAGTTGGGGTCGGAATAGGAGTAGACGTCGGCGTTGGTATTGGCGTCGAGGTCGGCGTTGGAATAGGAGTAGACGTCGGCGTCGGAGTTTGTGCCACAAACGTCAAATCACCATCAAATGATGACCAGTGAAATTCTGAGCTTCCAAAGTACGAATCTACAATAATGGTTCCGTTGGAATTTCCTCCGGTCAACTTAAGCAATGCATTCGGTGCAAGAATAGCACCATGAACTGTATTATATTCGGATCGAATTTCGGTAGCATCTGAAAAATTCCAAATCAATCGCTTGTCAATCTCCATCGGCTCTCCACCGACCTGAGCATATCCATTTGTGGATGAATTATATAAGTGCAACTGAGGAATTTCCGGGACAAGGCCGCTATTAGTCACATTAATGACTATTTGGCTGGTCATAGGCACTCTCAAATATATAGCACCGATACCTGATGACAAATCGAGATTGAAGACATTCAGATCTGCATTGTTGCCGGTCAGATAGGTTGACCAACTCGATGGGGTAACTGTGATGGCATTACCGGGTATTGAAGCATATGCAGCAATATCATCCGAAAGAGCCGTGAAACTTGCCTTTAATTGTGAAGCATCTACCGGAAGATCTTGGGTTGCAACGAGTTCATATCCATTCTCATATCCCCAGCTTCCGGAAACATTTGCTGCCGACTTAACGTAGACATCGCCACCAATGCCAGTGACATCACCTGAAGCGTTTCCGGAAACAATCAGCTGCGGCATCCCGGAAGCGCCCGGCCGTTTTGTATCAGAAAAAGAGTATGAGCCGGATGTAAAGTTTCCACCGATTGCCATAGGACCGGTCGAATGCTCGCCTTGAGACGTGTTTTGATCATCCTGCCAATCACCAAATGTTACAATAGTATAATTCCACGGATCATATGCTTCTGAAGAAAGTACAGTGACCGCATTCGCCGGAAAAGTCATGCGAACCATAAGAAGTGCGATGGACAACAAAGTCGCGAGTATGCGAGTTGCTTGATTGACGGAAGAACGAGGGACACCGCCACTCCGAATGTGGCCATGTCCCCTTACTTGGTGAAATTCATCGATCTTCTCCGATTCATATTTCGCGCTTCTCATTGATAGCAACCTCCAGAATAAATAATTCTTATTTCACAGCATCTCTCCGGAGAGTTAGCCGGGGAGCCGAAAAAGTCTGTAGCAATTCAGATTCTGATAATAATTCATCAATTTGTAAAATTTTCTCATTTCGCATTCTCTCACCCAAAAAGTCTTTTGTCAACTAAAACAAAACCAATTTTCATTTAATAACACTTTCGTAACCATTACAAACCTCTAAACCTTAGGGAGATATGACAAATTGAATATCTATCAATGAAAAATTTCCGCGATTTCCGCTCCTCTGAATACGATAATTGATAGTTTTAAAAAAAACAAAACGTTTCATGCTTTCCGCAAAAAATCACGAAATGTCATGAAACATTTTTGTTTGTAAAAGATAATTGTCTTGTAACAGAAAGCAGACGTACTAATTTATTTCCTGTGTTTTGTACCTCGAAAACGCCGATGCTCCAATTTATTCTGACTCACTATCGACATCACTTCTTGATTCTGCTTATAAATTGCCTGAATTGATGTCGCATCAAGCGAGTGACTCCGTCCGGACTCAAGTCGTTCCTGCACCGATTCGTATCTTTTCTGGATTTTTTTCATAACTTTATTTGCATCTGACTCTCGATTATTTTGTTGATAAGCTTCGGCCATCGCGAGCAAGACCATTAAGCAATCCGGAAATTGATTTTCAAGTTTCTCGTATTCCTCCATCGCCCGTTCAAATTGGCCTTGATCCAAAAAATAATCAGCGCGATTGACCAGATAACCTACATCCTCAGGATAAAATTCCAAGAGCCTTCGCAACACGTCATAATACAAAAGATCGCTTATCGGCAATCGATTGTTCTCTTTTAGAAATAATAAATAGTCAAAATAAATAATAAACAGATCTGAATCTCCGTCAAATATATTCGCCGCAGAAATAAACCATTTTTTTGCTTCTTGTGACTGATCTTCGATAATCGCGTCACGAGCGAATTTGCGATAAGCAGCGTATAGTTCAAAATCGACATTGAATTCCGTTGACTTCTTGGCTTGTCCAAATTGCCAAGTTGAAACCGCCTGCGTCTCCACCTTGTGTTTTGCCCGATCCGGAAGCCGTCTGGTCAGTCGAAATCTCGAGAAACTTAAGGCCCATTCCGGGCTTGTCTCAACTGCAAGAACTGCTTTCTCATGTTCGTAATCTTTTGGCAACCGGAAATTAGGATCTTTCCAGCCGAATACCATCGAAAGATATATCCACACTTGATGGGGCAACAGAGGCTCCGCAGCACAGGAAGCCAAAATGGGTAATTTCAGATATTTAACAATGTCTAAGTCTTGAATAATGTCGTTTTTAAGGATGGCCTTCCAGTTATTTATGTCTATTCGACTGTAAAAATCGTCGTGAAGCGCCATTAGAGAAGTGTAAAAACAGATAATATCTTCATGTCTCTCAGCGACCGATCGAGGTAATTGTTTGATCAAATCATCATCGGAAGTCATCTCGCGAAGTCGTATAATCGGCTCCATGTATGCGATGACACCTCTCGTAATTCTAAGCGCCGATGCATCCTTCGGCATGACCTCACAAGAAGTATCCCCTGTTCGGGAGAGATTAAGGGCTCGAATATATGCCTCGTGCTGATATAAAAATTCAGAAGCGCTGAACGTTTCCGGAGAAACCGAACAAAGCACCTGGACATATGCTCTTCTGATCTCTCCGATGTCTGATGTCACCTTGATTTTTAGCACATCCCAAATCGTCATCAATCTCCTCCGCTTTCCGCACGACATAGCAAAATAAAAATTTACGAGCTCCGTATTTGGATGAATAAAGCACTAAGTTATATTTGTGATTATTTTATAATTTAATTATGACATCTGTATAAACAAAAAAGAAGCATTTCCCCGACATATGTGATAGAATACATTTCGGTTCCGTATATGGACAATAAATGAAGTATCACTTTCCCGGGGATGCAATCATGCGTCTCTTTTTTTTGGATCATATATCGAATACGAAACTGGCATCCAAGGGATGTCACGAGGAGAATATATTGAATTTCCATGAAATGGGCTTATTGCCCGAAATGATCCGTAACCTGGATGCAATGGGTTACACCGAAGCGACCCCGATTCAAGAACAATCCATTCCGGTTCTATTGTCCGGCAGAGACTTACTGGGCTGTGCTCAGACCGGAACAGGAAAGACTGCCGCTTTTGCGTTGCCCATAATTCAGAAATTGGTCAAAGAGCAGACAAAAGGTCGCCGTCGCATACGCACGTTGGTGCTTGCACCGACCCGCGAGCTCGCTTTACAAATCAACGACTGCTTTCGCGCTTATGCCAAACACTCCGGATTAAGGTCTTTGGTTGTTTTCGGCGGTGTCTCTCAGGTCATGCAAGTTAAAGGTCTTCGCGAAGGTATAGACATTCTAGTCGCAACTCCAGGCCGCCTTCTTGATCTTATGAATCAGGGTTTTATCAACCTCAACGAAGTCAGGCATTTCGTCCTGGACGAGGCCGACCGCATGCTTGATATGGGTATGATTCATGATGTGAGACGAATTGTCTCTGCATTACCCGAAAAACGTCAGACCATGTTTTTTTCTGCGACGATGCCTACTGAGATCGAAGAGCTTTCGACGTCGATTCTCTCAAATCCACATTATATAGAAATCGCAGCCCGCTCATCTGCGGCTGAAACCGTTAATCAGGCCGTTTTTCGCGTTGACAAGAAAAATAAGGTGTCCCTCCTCATCCATCTGCTTCAAGATGAAAGCATTGATTCCGCCTTGGTCTTTTCGAGAACCAAGCACGGTGCGGATAAGATTGTAAGCGCATTAGAAAAAGCCGGTTTATCGGCGCAATCCATCCACGGCAACAAATCACAAAGTGCCAGACAAAATGCGCTCAACAATTTCAAGCGTCGCAAAACACGTATCTTGGTCGCTACGGACATTGCCGCCAGAGGCATTGACGTTGCGGAGTTGTCGCATGTATTTCAGTTTGATTTGCCTGAAGTTCCTGAGACTTATGTACATCGTATCGGGAGAACCGGCAGAGCTGGATTAGGCGGAACCGCCATCGCTTTTTGTGGTGAAGATGAGTATTCGATGCTGCGCGGTGTTCAAAAGCTAATCGGCAAGGAACTATATGTCGAAAACGAGCATCCTTTCCCGATGCTTTCACCCGAAGTTCAGATGAAGCGCATCCAACCATTCAGAACTCAGCGTCAGGATCAAGGCAGAGGACAAGGGTTCCGCCCGAATAATCGAGCAGGCGGTCGCCCGAATAATCGCGGCAAGGCACCTCGCTCAAAGCACGCGTTCGCAAAAGACTGATCCAACATCTTTGTGCCTTACTTGCAGATATATACATCAATTCGATGCACAACGCCGTCGTCTACGAGTTTTATACTATCTCCAATGACCGGCTCACAATCCAGCGACACTTCTAAGTCGGCACCACCAGAGGGTGTCGACTTTTTACTTACTGCTATCTCGTAAAGCGTCTTTCCAAAAAGATATTCCACCTGGTATCTTTGAAAATGATTCGGGACCGACGGATGAATTCTCAAGCGATCGTCTCGTAAATCGATTCCGAGAAAATCTTGAAGTACCGTTCGATAGAACCATCCGGCCGCTCCGGTATACCAACTCCAACCACCTTTTCCCGCATCGGGGTATACACCGTAAATATCGGCGCATAGCACGTATGGCTCTCTTTGATATCGTATGACAGAACGATAATCGGATGTCGCTCGTATGGGGTTGAGTATATTGAGGAGCCGATAAGCTTCCTCGGCATCCCCGCGCATACAGAATGCTTTGAAAAGCCATATTGCCGCATGAGTATATTGTCCGCCATTTTCTCGCATGCCCGGCAAATATGCCTGAATATATCCGGGATGGTTTTTATTCGCATCAAACGGCGGATATAAGAGTTTCACCACGCCTTCGGCATAATCGACCAATTGACTTTTCACCGCCATGAGAGACTTAGTGATTCGCTCCTCGCTCCCGGCGCCCGAAATGACCGACCAAGATTGACTGATAGAGTCAATGCGGCACTCTTCGTTTGAAGATGACCCCAACGGAGCGCCATTGTCGAAATATGCGCGTAAATACCAGTCGCCATCCCAAGCATAACGTTCAATGGCGTTTTGAATGTCTGTAGCGGTCTGTCGGTATCTCTCGGCCAAGACTTGGTCGTCATTTTTTTCGCAAAGTGGCGCAAAACTTCGAAGCACGTTAATCATGAACCATCCCAGCCAGACACTTTCTCCTTTGCCCCCTATCCCGACACGATTCATACCATCATTCCAGTCTCCGCCCTTCATTAACGGCAACCCATGTTCTCCGAAAGCTGCGGCATAATCGATTGCCAGCAAGCAATGATGATATACGGATGCTCGTTCCTCTGACTCGTGCGCGATGCTGACCCGCTCATGCTGATCGTTTTCGAGTAAGTCATCCTCTAAGAATGGAACTGTTTCATCTAACACTGAATAATCTTGAGTCCTGGATATATATTCGGCGACCGCATAGGGTAACCAGAGCAGGTCATCAGATATTCTGGTACGAACACCCACTCCGTTTTCGTGCCACCAGTGCTGAACATCGCCCTCTTTGAATTGTCTCGAGCAGCATCGAAGAATATGTTCCCTCGTCCAAGACGAATCGACACTCAGTGTTGCCAATACGTCCTGAAGTTGATCTCGAAAGCCATATGCGCCGCCACACTGATAAAATGCGGCTCGTGCTAACAATCTACAAGCAATGACCTGATAGAGTACCCAGCCGTTCATCAAAATATCGAGTGCCCGATCCGGTGAGCGCACAATGGCACCACCGGGAATCTTACGCCAAAACTGATGCACTTGTCCAAGAGCACCGACGGCATGCTCGACGTCCCGATATTGATTGGCAATGATTGATGCCGAATTATTATCGCGGGATTGCCCGAGCCCAAAAACAATTGTTTCTGAACTGTGTGGTGCAATGTCAAAATCGCAAACGATGACGCCACAAGGATCCAGACCTTCGCCCACTTTCTTCTTGAGTCGACCATACGCCAATCCGACCGGATACTTCGGTCGTCCTTCGACGCCGATAAAACTTTTTCGATCACCGGTGAATCCGGTAACATCATGGCTCGAGAACAAATACGCAACTTCTTGTTTATCGATGGGGTTGAATACATTTTTCGCCGTCAGCAAGGACTGATTATAGTCAAAATCTGTCACGATGTATGGCGCAGTATGCTCTCTGAATCCACCCAGAACCCACTGTACGTAATAGGCCGCTGACAGAGAAGCGGTCAAATCCGTATGGTTTTCGATTGTGAGCAAGATTAATTTGACCGGGTCATTCTCAGGGACAAAAACAGTCATCTGAAGCGTGAGATCATCATCCGGACGAGTGAACATAGAGTAACCGAATCCGTGCCTGACTCGATAGGTCTCCGAAGATACAGGGGTCAATGAACATGGCGACATAATCGCGCCTGTTTGACGATCCCGGACATAGACTGCCTCAGACGGAGGATCCTGAATCGGGTCATTGTTCCACTGCGTCAATTTGTTTTCTCGACTATTCTTTGACCAAGTATAACCTGATCCGATTTCCGAAATCTGAAATCCGAATTGAGAATTGGCGACAACATTGATCCACGGCGAGGGCGTGGACGTTCCCGGATCAAGCCGAATTTCATATTCGCGACCGTCTCTGACAAATCCTCCCATGCCGTTAAAGAACTCGGGCACCGGCTCGCCGTGTCTCGATTTATTCTGCGCATTTTCCACCGGATTCCATGCACCTGAAGACAATGCGATCACATTTTCATTGCGTTTACTCACTACCCGAGATGTTAAGTTCCTGAAATATATACCCGTCTGAGCCGTGAAAATAATACGTGCAACCGTCATAAATAAGGTTCTTTCCTCAGAAGTAATCCGGGAGCTTTTCAACACAAATATTCCTGTCTTGCTTAATGATCGATCATAAACCTTAAGCGTCGCTGTCTCTTCGAAAATCATCTGTTGAAGTTGATCATCATACCCGCCCTCAGATTCGTTGAGAATAACAAGGTCGACTCGGATTTTCTGAAGTCGCAGAAATTCAAACGCCAATAAGACATCAATGAGCGTCTCTTTTTCACGAATATCTGCGATGCGAAGCAACATTATGGGGCGATCTCCCGAAATCCCAAACTTCCAAAGTCCGCTTTGTCCAAGGACGTTATTTTTGTAAGGAAGAACATCCGACTTAAATGCCATTGTCGGGTAATAGAGTGCGCCAACCAGATTTTGAATCGCTTCGAGCTGCTTTGATCGAATGCCCAGATACTCAATTTCCAACAGCCCTGCAGTATGCGCGACCTTAAATGTATCGTCGTCACTTTGCCTTGCGGCGTATTTTTCGGCCATTGCAGATATTTCACGCGGATTATCGCAGTATGCCGTTACAAATCTTGCGGAAATACTCCGACCCGGTGCCAAACTTATTGGTAGTTGCAAAGCAAGAACCGGATCTCCGCTACTCCCCGCCATGCCCGCCAGATATTCTCCGAAGCGGAGGGCATCGGGTGATCTTACCGATCCGCCTCGGCCAAGAAAACGTTGTCTTGACGTTTCGAATCTAACGTTATCAAGCGGTGCATAGTCCGAACTGACCATCATCCAGACCGATCCGGCTTTCTCGTCAGGGCTTTTTGTTCGTCTGGAGGCAACCAGCATGTGATGCTCCGGTATGTATTCGCACTTAACGAAAAGCTTACTGTATGCCGGATGAACCAGATCACTCTCAAGGTCGGCGATGACCGGCTCAAATGCAGCAGTCAGGTCAAGATGAATCGCTCGTTCACCATGATTGATTAACGTAACCCGACGAATCTCAACCATATCTATCGGTGAAATCGTAATCTCGGTTCGCGTCGAGACGTCGCCGTCTCTTCGAATAAATTCGATTTTATCGTGAGCAAAAACCACTTTATATTCATCGGGCTTTGCCATAACGGGGTAATAACCCGCGCTCCAAATCCGGTTCGCGTCGGTATCACGAATATATATGAAGGAACCGTAACCGCCTTCGCTTCGGCAAGGACGCCACCGGTTGATTAGTTTATGATCGCATGCCGAAAATCCCTCACCCTTCTGAGTCATCATCAATTGATATCGACCGTTTGACAGAACATGGGCTATGGGGTAGTTCTCTTCATACCCATCAAAGATACGACTCTCGATAACTTCTTTATTCATGGGCTTGTCAGCCAAATCAATATTGTAGCCGATTCTTGCTATCGTTACCATCGGCGAATGCAGAGTCTCTTCAAGTGACAGTTCAGCAGCTTGAATCATCGGCTCTGAATGGAATCTATCAATGAGCGTATTGTCACTCAGAAAATTGTTGATTGAAGCGATACTCATACCCAAGTGATGTGTCATAAAGCTCTTGACCACAGAAAATTTGCGAAGGGTCAAGGCATCCGGACTATTGAAATCAAGTGCCTCGTACAGACCATAAGCACCTCCGGCGCCCATTCGTATTAGTTTACGGATGTTATTAACCGCGTGTTTGGGAGATAGCATGAGCGCCAACACCGTTGCATATGGAGCCACAACGCGAACAGGTTTTAAACTCGGCTGCAATCTCATTTTTCCGACTCCGAACGGACCATATTGGTAGTTAGCATGATTATCGAAAATGTAGTACTGCGATTCGGAAATGCCCCAGGGTATTTTGTTTTTTCTGGCATAATTCCGCTGACTAATAATGGCTGCCCGACAGCTTTGCTCAATCAGCGTACCCGGCATCATGCGCATGACCAGAGCCGGCATCAAATATTCAAACATTGAACCACTCCAGGATACCATTGCCGGAATACCACGAACTAGTGTCAACGGCCGCCCGAGCGCCGCCCAGTGTCTCCGGCCGACATCGCCCTTCGCAATTGCCAAAAAGCTCGTCGTTCTCGATTCGGAAGCGAGCAGGTCATAATGTCCGCGATCCAGTTTTTGTACGGAAATATTATATCCGATGTGAAAAAGGCGTTTTTTCTGGTCATAAAGCGCACCAAAATCGGCTTTCGCAATAACACGGTCAATCCACTCGCACAACCGGCGGATGCGCTTAATCCACTCAATTGAATTATGGTTTCCTTTTTCTGCGAGTTGCAACGGGCTTTCGCGCATGTTTTCCGGGTCTCTTCGCCCGAAAAACAAATAATCCCTCTGAATGCCTTCACAGTATTCGGAAACCACCTGACTTTTCTTATTCTCTTCCCGAATCATATCTACTTCATCGTAGAATTGTCGGGCGACGTCACCCATTTGATCCGACGAAATAGCTTCTGCCTTTCGTTTTATCTTTTGCTCCGCATGTTTTTTCGGTCGGATTGACTCAACATCAAAATAGTTGATTTTGTCAATCTCGTATGCCTTTATATCTTCCATTCCTTTTATCATCGCAACGTTGAATATCGGATTTTTCATCGCTTCCTGAAGCGCATGTTTTAAAGTGAGAAGACTTGAAAAATAGTTGCCGCTATCCACTGTCGAAACATATTCCGGTGCAATCGGCTGCATGGTCTTGATGTCATACCAGTTGTACAGATGACCCTTCCAATGCGGTAATTGTGCAACCCCATGAATTATTTTTTCGCAGATATCCGTAAGTTCCAAAATTGATATCCATCCCAAATCGCGTGCCGATACTGCGGCGAGTAAATGAAGCCCGATGTTTGTCGGAGAGGTTCGATCGGCACTTTTGGGCCCCGGTTGCTCTTGAATATGATCCGGACACATAAAATGCCTTTCCTGCGTCGCTTGTTCGACATAGTATCTCCAGATTCGGAAAGCTAACTGGCGAAGTATCGGTTCGCTCTGTTTTTTCGCGCGTTCACGATGTTTTGAACGCATCGGACGATCTGAAAAACGGGCGAAAATCGGGGACAGCATAAACAGCGCACAAAGCGCGATTCCGGAAATCAACTGGGCTATGTTCTGCGCAAATATCGCAGACCAAGCAAACATCACTGCAGGTATGTAGGCCGGCCACATCATTAGAAAATAATTAGCAAGTGAGCTCTTACCTTCTCGATCCAGTGCATCCGCTGTCTGCCATTCCAGTAAATTCTTGTGGCTGATTGCGAGTCGAAACAGCGTTCTGATGATAGCATCCAAACACATCAAAGCCCTTGCGGGCAAAAGTAGAAATCGATAGAACGCCTGAAAAAAGTAATCAGCGATTACTCGACCAAGTAAGGAGGCGGAAATACGCTCATGCACTCTCCCTATTTTTCTTGAAATCATACCAAACAGCATCAATAGCCCGCCCAATGCAAATTCGAAAAAGAGAAATAGCGGCCAAATCCATAGTGCAGATGGCAAAATAATGATATTGGCTATAATCAATATAAACTGCGCGGGATGAACCAGGCTTCGACGAATATTGTCGATGATTTTCCATTTTGAAAGAACATTAATTTCTTTGCGATGAAAAATGTACGGGAGCAGTTGCCAATCACCTCGTATCCAACGATGCTCTCGACGTAAAAAAGAATCTATTCGAGTCGGAACTTTATCCACAAGCTTCGTGCCACTCGCAAACGCACATCGCGTCATGCAACTTTCTAGCAAATCGTGACTGAGTACTCGATTTTCAGGAATACGCTTATCCATGAGATTATGGAAAGCACGTAGATCATAGATACCTTTCCCGACAAATATACCTTCGGAAAACACATCCTGATAGACATCTGAAACGATAGTAGAGTAGGAGTCGAAACCCGCTCGCCCGGATAGTACGGCCTGAAAAACGCCAGACGACGGAGAAGGAATACGGTTTCGGATTTCGGATTGTACAATAACGTAGCCTGATTTAACAATTCGACGATCTTCATCAATCACGGGTCGATTTAACGGGTGATCCATGATGCCAATCAGTCTCGCAGCTGTTTCTTTGGGCAATTCGGTATCTGAGTCGAGAGTTACGATATACCGAATGCCCGAAAAGACTCTCGAATCTCCAACCGGCATAATAAAACGTGATGTATCTCCCAAGAGCATGGCGTTAAACTCCTCGAGCTTGCCTCTCTTGCGCTCCCATCCCATCCAGCACCCTTGCTTCTCGTTCCATTCACGCTCACGATAGAAGAAGAAAAAGCGAGCCTCTCGACTGGGGTATTTTTTGTTCAACGCCTCGGTTGCGTGAACCCCTGCTTCAACAAGTGCTGCGTCATCCGGAAGATGCCTATGATCCGCATCCTTAAAATCGAGCAATAATGCAAAATACAAATGCTCGTCTCGATTAGAAATATAGTGTCTTTCTAGTGCTTTCGAAAAAGTCGTTACTGACTTAGCCGATGCTGCTATGACCGGCATAACAACAAAGGTTTTGCTTGTCGCCGGAATGCCGTCGTCGTAATCCATCGCAGGCGTGACCACCGGCGGGACCAAATGCGTCATCAGTGTGTTCATGAGATATATCCCAATACTCGATGACGGGATGATCATTAGGAGGAATAGCACCATAATCTCGGGCGGCCAGTTCATCGGAGGATATCCGGCAAGAATCATGACGGCACAAAGAATCAAAACGGTCGTCACAGCCATCCCCAAGAAGTAGATGACATGTCCTAAGATGCGCTTCATCTCCTCAGAACGGCACCATAATTTGCGCCCGGCGAGTCGTTCCCGAAACGCGTGCCGTCCCTGTCCGGCCAGATAGCAGCCCACATGATTCTTCGCCGCATAAGTCTCGTTTTTCGGCGGATTATGCGCGCATTCAACGGCTAGCTCCGCTGTTTCGGACTGACTGTGCTTGAATTTTTTCGCATATCGGACCACTTGCTTTCTGTAATAAGAACGCGAGGCGGAATCCATCCGTACGTACGCCGTGGATGGGTCCTTGCTTAAGATTCGCTCAATCGTTGAAACCTTTGAAATATAACGATCAATATCCACATCAGCGACTTCCTTCAGACTCTCGAAAAGAGCGCTGATGACCCCTTCTGTTTCTGTTTGAAAACGTTTCTCATTATCCGTGATTTCTGAAATGTATGCCTTCGCCTCGTTTTCGCCAAGAACATCGCGGAAAAGTTGTTCGATTTCCGGAGCCGTAACACATAGGCTCTTCAAACGATAAATGAGGTGCGACGAAAATGTGAACTTCCTTAAATCATTGACCCTGAGCTCCTTTTTAATGGCTGTCAGGTCATTTTTTTCACTGCTCATCAGGCCGTCCATGTGCCGGTCGACAATCTGATCAGCTCTCAACTTGCTTTCGATAGCCGGAAGCACGAGTGAAGCCTCAATAATGATTCGATCTAAAATGCAAAACCTAAGAATATCCGGAAGGATATCGATCTCATCCTGCTCCAGTTTGAGGGTCCTCTGGTAATCCGATACCAGTCTAATCAGCTGGTCTTCATTGACGTGATAATGGTTGGCATATATGATTTCTCTCGCGACTAAATATGCTCTCGGAAAATCCTTTTCCGGACCGGACGCGATAACCGGAAGCCGACGATATCTCGATGCGGCACCGGCAGCTTGAAAAGCTTTGAGACTTAAGTAGAGTTGATGATAATTCTCAAACAGCCACTTTGCAGCGGGAATAAGTGTAACCATATCTGCAGTGCATCGGGAGAGTCGTTTTCGAATCAATTGCAATTTTATGTAATCGGACCAATAAATCTTCTGAAGTTTGTTCCCATAGCTCTTTCGGACACTGCCATGCTTATCGGCAGCGTTTTGCATTTGATGCCCTTCGGGGGTATCGGAAGCACTGGACAAATATCTGCGCATTATATTCTCCAATCACGGGTTGCCGGAAAAGCCGGTGGGCGATGACCCAACGGCATTAATTTCACAAAGCTGTCGCTCTAAAAATGAATGTGATACTATTCGCGGCAAAGCCGACAAAAAAGATAACCTTATATTTATACTCTACGCCCGGATGACATCCGATGCTGAAACTATATGAAACAGCTATATTCTAACACAAATTTGATTTTTTCGCGAGTTAGCATTCCCGTCGCCCAATAAATTAATGCAGTTATATAGTATTTTCTTTACGAGAAAATAAAATTACAATAATCATAGATGAACACATCCATTCTTGGAGGACCGAAAATGACAACGCATGACAAAAAACACATTTTGTTCGCTATTATCATATTGTTAATCTTAATGCTGGTTCTATTGGTTTTTTATACCATACTCGAAAATTTCTCAGAATTAATGCAGAACTCTAGCCAACCTTCTTCGAGTACTCTTGTTGAAACAGACTTGACATATACGAGTCAGGAGACCGAGGCTCCGACTCCCGCTATCTCCGAGCCAACCACCGGCATCGACGAAACGACAACAGAGAATTCATTCGAAACGACAACAGAGAATCCATCCGAAACCAGCACTTTTAGTGCTCCAATATTCTATTACTAGTTTGTGATTCACGCTATTTTACAAAAAACGACCGACACCAAAGGTATCGGTCGCATTTTTTGAATCGATAAAACTGCGCAAGTGTTTAGCCCGGCATCTGGATTAAAGTGACCATGATATCTGTCTCAATTTGATCTCCCTCAAGCATCTTCTGAAGGCTTTCGTCATCCGGCTTGACAATAATCCGATAATCGCCCGGGGGCAAAGTCAGCGCCATACCGGAAATCGAGAAATCGCCGCCCGTTTCATCAAGAAACACATCCTCATTCGAATTAACAATCAGAAAATGCGACATGCCTTCACTCTCCGAAAATGTCGCAGAAACCATATATTGGGCCTCTTGCTCAAGAATAAATTCATGCGAGAATTCCGGTTCTGAGATAGTGAATTTGAAAGATTCCGACAAAATCACTGAATTCGGCTGCATCAGAATGGATAGCGCTCCGACCACTATGCCGGACCCAAAAAGAGAAGCGCTAACCACAACCGTCACAATCACATATTTCAATTTTTTCAGTTTTGCATTTTGAACAACCGCCGCAGTCGCCTCGTCATTTTTTGTCTTTTTTCGTAATAAAAATCCGCCGATCAACAACAGAATCGGCGCGAAAGAGCAGATGATTAGCGCTCCCGAAATATAAGTGGCAATTCCTGCTGTCATGATGGGCTCTGAAGTCACTTCTGTTTGAGACAACGCGAGTCGTGACATGGTATAAGAAAACGCATTGTTCATGAAGTGCAGCAATACCGGCAGAATGAAATTCCGAGTTTTAATAAGAATATATGCCATTGCGGCACCCAAAAGCGCCGTTCCTAAAAAACGGGTGAAATCCAGGTGAAATACGCCAAAAATCAAACCCATAATCAGCACAACTATCCAATCCTTCTTAATCCCTTTAAGCGTCGACTGGATATACCCTCGATTGAGGGCCTCCTCACAAATAGCCGGCATAACAGTAACAATAAAAAATCCCAAGGCCGGATGGATCGAATTCATAAAACTCGAAAGGCCCATCGAGGTATCCAACATGTCTTGCGGAAATATCGCCAAAAGAATGGCGTTCGTGCCTATAACAAGAAGTAATGTCCCTGCCCAGATTATTGTCGTGCCGATAATTTGGCGTATAAGATGTTTCCAATTGTCAAACTGAATCGGAAAGACATCTTTAAATTTTTGCCCGGACAAGAAGATGCCAATCAACGCAATGATTAATATCATAATCTCGGTCAATAAAAGACCCATCATACCCCAATAATACTGCATTAACCCGCCCGCAAAGATCAGCGCGACCAAACTAAACAGAAAAACGATGATACCCATCCAAGGTTTTTGAAAAATTCGGTTAAGTCTTGAATCTCCAGACATAAAAACCTCCGTGATAACTCAAAAATTGACTCGCACAAAAAATGCAGCTTACTCGCTGCATTTTCATGTTATTTCAATATTCTAAGATAAACCTTTAGTGAATGCAAATTGTCTTATTCTACAAGACTTGGTAGTGTTACAATGGTCGAAGATATGGTCGGATCAGATACTCTTACCTCGGAACCGGATCCTTCAGAATCGCTCTCATCAGAAATTCTGGGACCATCAAAATCTTCTGTATTCGCAGTAATTAATCCTCGATCATCGTCGATTTCAATGACAAGAAACGGAAGTTGAACGTAAACATAATCATCTTTGACATAGACTCGCAAAATATTCATGTCGATGTTTACTTCATCATTATCTTGAATGTCAAATACAAAATCACTATCTTCCCAAGAAAACTCACTCTTATCAACAAAAACTTTAAGCCAATCTAATGCAAAACTTCGTATCGCAATAACCGAACTGACCGCAAAGACAACGCCCATAATTGACGTGATGATAAATATTATAATCAGCGCAACTGTAGATTTTTTCATATGTTCACCCCCTCAAAAACCATTATTGTAGACGTCAGCATTCCATTTGATATAGCCTTTTGTGGCTATAATGGTGAGCTTCGTCAAAAAGAAATTGAGTATGCCGGACGCAACAGAAAAACTAATAAGCGCCAGTGCCAATAATACGATTGCCGCCGTCACACCGGCCGGCAAAAATGCCAACGCCGATAACAAAGCGATGGCTGCAACAACCAGTCCGGCGGTAATTCCCCAAAAACCTATTAGTGTGCTATATATACCAATCCATACCCAGACCATCAGCAACAGATTCAAAAGCACTACGAACGCTCTCGGACCATTCAGATCTTTCGGCGGCGCTTTGGTCTGATTCAATGTCTGACTTATTGCTTGATTCACCGGATCAGATGACCCCTTAGCCGCTGATTCGCTCTCACTGTTTGTTGTCGCGTGTGATGTAAATGGCGACTGTTCCGGTATAATGTTGTCGTCTTTGTCGTCACGGTTCAAATAAGTCATCGCAACCTCTTTGGGACTTCCAAGCTCCAGGGCGATATCCGACTCGGATTTGCCTTCGGACAAACCAATATCGAAATGTTCCTCGAAGTCGCTGCAAATATCACTGATGTCATTTTGATTTAAACCCGCTAATGCTGACTTCAGCTGATCCATGTATTCTGCGCGGTTCATGAAAAAGCACCTCCCACAATTTTGTTGACACTCTCTGCAAACGATGACCATTCCCGACGCATATCGATGAGTGCCGTTTGCCCCAGACCTGTTAATCGATAGTACTTTCGCGGCGGACCACTTTGGGATTCCTGTAAATAAGTCGTCACCATGCCATCTACTGCCAACTTGCGAAGTATTGGATAAACTGTTCCGTCGGATATCTGAATCATCTCAGAAAGTCGGTTCGCAAGCTCGTATCCGTATTGATCGCCGTTCTTGAGTATCGAAAGAACACACAAGTCGAGAACGCCTTTTTTGTATTGAGTATTCATAAATGATGCGCCTCCTTGCTCTTATTTTCTTTATAGTACTAACTATAATTCAGTACCGCCATAAAATCAATACTGTTTATTAAACTGTTTCATAATTCTGTCGCCAAATAATAAGGGATGATCCAAGCTTCAAGATCACCCCTTAAAAAAGACCGATTCAATTCTTAATCTTTTGCACCCTTCAAATCTTTGAACTTGAGTCGTTTACCATATCGCAAGACGGACTTGGTGTAAAACCCGGCCGATACTTTGGCAACAATCACCGTGGTGATCACCAGAACGGCCAATGAAATAATCGCATCTGTGTATGAAAAATCACTGTTTAATAATTTAAAGGGGACAATGAACGGTGAAGTAAGCGGAGCAAAGAACGCAATCTCTCCGATGATGCCACCGGGATCCATGACGGCAACAAAGTAGCCGACATAAAATGACGCCATGGACATTATCGTAACCGGCATCATCGCTGCACCCAGATCCTCCATCTTATCGACCAACGCTCCCGCCGCTGCATTCAAGAACGCGAACAGAGAGAATCCGAAAATGAAGTAAAGCAAGACAAAAACTGCCGAAGCAAACGTAAAGGAAGATAAACTCAGGGGCATACCCATCAAAGTAAAATCATCCGGAACCAGTACTTCATAGCCGATAGCACCGGTAATCAGAAAAACAGACAACTGCGTCAACCCCAACGCGCCTGTACCGAGACATTTGCCAATCAAGACATTGGATGGCTTTGTTGAGACGATGAGCGTCTCCATGACTCTGGAGGCCTTTTCACTGGCAACAGAAAGTGCCACACTATATCCGTAATAATAGATTGCAAAGAACATAACCATCAAAATCGCTATGCCGACAGCATACCCGCTGACATCCATGTTGCCCAAATACTTCATTTCGCTTGATATCATACTTTGAGAAAATGCAACCATCTCATCACTTATCCCCTGCTCTTTCATCACAGAACTGATATAGAGCGGACTAATCGCCTGGGAAATACTATTCACATCCAGACCACTCATGAAAGACTTCGTCATCAATACCATGTGAGGCCCACTATCCGTCATCTCAAGAACCAGAAGCGCATAGTTCGAGTCCTTCTTGATATTTTCCTCGTATTCGCTGATTTGATCTTCTGTAGCCGTCTCCACCGATGCGCCTGAAAACATCTCGACCAAAACGTCTTTGGCCCCCGGTATCGCGCCGTCGGACTTATCCAGAAAATAGAGTGTTTTACTTTCCTCAGAGTCACCGAATAAATCTGCGTTCTTTATCTGTCGTTCGATGATTGGGATAAATGCAGCACCGATAATCAATGCTAATCCGATAATTGTCGTAATGATAAATGCCTTTTTGCGCAATGCCTCTTTGAAAGTGAATTTAAAGACAGTAAGTATTGACTTCATTTAAGACTACCCATCCTTTCCAAGAATATTTCATGAAGTGATGGCTCGCGAATTTCAAATCGAACGGGGACAACGCCGCGTTCCGTCATGCGCATCAGCATCGCTTTAGCGTCCTCATCTCCGGAAATCTTATATTCGGACTCTTGCGCGTCGGTACGAATGCACTTAAGACCCAATTCCTCTGAGATCGTTCGTATATCCTGATCTGCGCGAACAACCAAATTCGTGTGCCCGTAGCCGGCCTTAATTTTTTTGAGATTGCCTTGAAGTATTGTTTTTCCGTTATGAAGCATTACCAAATCACGCGAGAATTCTTCAACTGTAGCCATCTGGTGGCTGCTCATCAAAATGTACTTGTTATTTGCGGCAAGCTCTGTAATAAATTCACGAAGCATCTCTGTATTGACAGGATCTAATCCGCTAAAAGGCTCATCCAAAATAATCAATTCCGGATCATGGATCATCGCAGCAATCAATTGAATTTTCTGCTGATTACCCTTGGACAGTTTGTCTGCAGTCATATTGACATACTCTGTGACATCCAAACGCTCCATCAATCGCATCGCAGACGCTTTTGCAGCCGAATGCGTCATCCCGCGAAGTTCACCAAAATATACAAGCTGGTCGATGACCCTGGTCTTGGGATAAATGCCCCTTTCTTCAGGCAGATAGCCGAATCGAACGGATTCACGGGTGATTTTGAATCCATCCCAAGTCGCCGAACCCTCATCGGACTCAAGAATGCCCAAAATCATGCGAATCGTAGTCGTTTTACCAGCGCCGTTTGTACCGATTAATCCCAGGACACCGGGAGAGTCAATCTGAAAAGAAATAGAATCCACAGCCACCTTTTCGCCGAAGCTTTTGGTTAAGCCCTCAATTTTAAGAACACTCATATAAGGCTTCCTCTCTCAGAAATTATTAAACTTGAAGATTTATGTCTCGACCGGATAACTCATAAGAGCGATACACCACACCGGCAGCGTCCATCATACGTTTTGCCGCGATAAACAAGCTATCTCCGGCATACTTATCTGACAGATAACAGACCTCCTTGACCCCCTTCTGAATCAGCGCCTTCGTACACTCAGCACAAGGAAACAGAGTCGTGTATACAGTGCTGCCGCGCAAATCGCTATGTCCGCTGTTCAAAATAGCGTTCATTTCGGCATGGCAGACATAAAGATATTTTGTATCCAACGGCTCGCCTTCGCGCTCCCAAGGAAACTCATCATCCGAGCAACCAGACGGCATTCCATTGTAACCAACCGTTAAAATACGCTTTTCCGGACCAACGATACAGGCCCCGACCTGTGTCCCCGGGTCCTTGCTTCTGTGCGCAGATAACAACGCGATTCCCATAAAATATTCGTCCCATGAAATGTAGTCTTGTCGCTTCATCTATGTTCCTCCTTGGTCTCTCTTTGGTCTGTACCTTAACATTATGCCAAAAGCTTCCCATTCCGAACATCCGAAAACCAATGGAAAATGCACAACTTTTCTCATGCATTTTTTACATCAGACGCCGCCATTGTACTACTTAAATAATACAGCGTCAAGACAAAACAGGACATTTCAATTACTCAGAATAGTCTGAAAATAATCTCTGCTTTCTGTCGGCCTCCATTTCGATGCAGTTCCACTCTTCGTAGAAAATCTTATACTTTTCGATATTCTCATTGGGCACAATCTTAAGACCTGCCGCATTATATTGTGCGTTTATATTCTCTGGCTGTCCGGGAAAACTCTCGTATCGATCCGCAACCCACTTGCGAAAAGACACCTCATCCTTTACTCATTGCAAGATGACATCTGCATCACTTGTCCTATAAGGTCTCAATTTCAACATACATCCTCCCCCTAAATGCCAGAAACGCGATTTGAATTGTTCAATCATTCTACTCTTTCATCGACTCAAATGCTGCGTTAACTTCCGATATCCAAGCATCGATCATAGTCGATCGATAAATCAGCTCATCGGCTTCAT
>JAAYBI010000025.1 GCA_012718915.1 Clostridiaceae bacterium | reverse complement strand
CCGGAACGCTGGCTAAACTTCGCGCGGACTACTCAAGCGCTTGTTAAAGTAATAGACAAGATAACTGCATAGACATTGAACTCTCTTACAGACGAGGAGATTCGAAATTGCGAAAATTAACAGATTAATCTGTTCTGTGACGCAACCCGGCACAATAAGAAAAAGCTCCCCGCCGTTTGCAGGGAGCCCATCATAAGCTATGACTTTGGACCGACCTAATGACCATGCAAGTGCAAGAAAATGACTCTCACTCCCCGTCTGCGATTCTTTCGACAGCATATACGTCTATTGTATATAGATGATGATCATCCATAAGCACAAATAAATCATCATCCCCGGCTATTTTCAATATGTGGCCTGATTGATTCAGCAAAGTTAATTCTTCACAGTAAATCAGCTGTCCTTCCTCACTGGGATTCTCGACATATATAGATCTGTCGGAGAACTCGACCAGAATACCCTCCTTAGATGTCACAACCAAGCTAATATCAGCGGTAGTGTATTTTTCTGGCAAAGAGATCACGAAAGCTTCGCCATCTCGATAAGTCTCGCGAATATGTATATTTTTATCATCCCCAATTTTTTCGTATATATATGAATCAGAATACTCATATTGCCCGTAATCATATACTTTTGATACACCCGTTACATCAGGATAGTCCGAGCTTGCAATTGTGCCAGAGCCGTAATACTCAATCGTCTTTCCAACGCCGGAGATACTGTATATTTCACCGTTTTCCAGAAGAACATAACTGCCCAAATAATAATCAGTATACAAGTCGCGCACACCGAAACCTAAAGTTTCCTCCGATAGCCACTTTTCTATGGTCAAAGCTTTTGCCGGCTCTAGAAAATCCGTATACATCACTGTTGAGCCATCAAGATAGAAAGCGAATATCGGTTCTTCTGCAGCCCACCACGTGCTGATATAGCCAATATTATTCAGGTCGATGCCCTCAAGCGGAGTGGAGTCTTCAATGGATGCGATCTCTCCGTCCTGCTTTTTGAATTCTTTGTAGAAAGTATAGGTGCCATCTTCATTTTCGATTAGACTATTACAATTATCGGACAATCTTACAGATTGAGGAGCAACCATACGAGGTTCATTCAAAGTCCCGTCGTCATTCAGTCCGGCAATGATGTAATCCGAAGTAAGTACATAGATTGGATCAAACAAACTGTTAGGGTCTGCAATATCGATTATGGTAAAATCAACCTCGTCCAAGTTATAAAACAGTTCTAACCCGCCTTGATCCTCATAAACTGCCTCATTTGGATTTACCGTTGCTTCCGTTTCCGTAGGAGTCAGCTCGCCTCCGGAAATATCTTCGCTCTGTTCTGTCCCATTGATATCGTTGCTCTGTAGTGTTCCGACGATATCGTTATCACGATCCGATTCTACGACTTCATTGGTCGTTGATTTATTGGACCGTCTGTCATCGTCCCGGGACTGATTTTTGACCATATTCGCTATGGCCGCAATTCCTCCAATCACGATAACGGCGCATAGTATAGCGACCGCGATCTTGGCTCCGGCACTCGCGAAAAATCCTCCGGCCTTTACGCCGGCCGATGCAGCTGTGTTAGCGGCACCGTTAGCAACACTTTGCGATGCCTGAGTCACATTTGCCGGATTCACCTGCGACGCAGATGAGCTGTCTGAAGCGGATGAGCCCTCGGACGCAAAGCTGCCGGAAGACGCGTCGGCCGAGCTTGACGAGCCGGAAGAACCCGGGCGACCGGATCCTTTTCGGGCAAGATCCAGAAGATCCACCTGTACCGGAGGAACAGAAAGCTCGCTGGCCTCCGCGCGGAAAAATCGGGCAAGAAACGGCAATGCGGCAAACAGTTTGTCGTCGTTTTTCTTTTCATACATAGTAATGCCCTCCTTGAGTTTTGCTTTCGCAAGATGGAGGCGCGATTTGACCGTATTCTCCGAGCAATCCATGAGTCCGGCGATCTCGGCTATGGAAAGTTCATTGAAGTAGAAAAGAAAGATGGTCTGATACTGCACATTCGACAAATTGCTTTGCATAATCTGAAGAAGGACATGACGCTGATCCTTTTGCGCAATGTAGTTCTCCGGCAAGGATTCGAGATCCGTGTCCGGAATATTCTCAATCTCGTCGGCCTCATCGGAGCTGACAATCCATGCTTTTCGCGCGGCAAGAAAATCCTTACACTTATTGATCGCGATCCGATATAGCCAGGCGGTAAATCGATCCGGCTGTGTCAGACCCTCAATCTTCTGAAAAGCAGTGATATAAGTCTCCTGCATCAGGTCCTTCGCATCCGCTTCATTCTTAACAAATCCAAGGCAAGTGTAGTACACCGCGTTTTTTGTCGCCTCGAAAAGCTTCTCAAATGCAAGATTATTTCCTTTCTGTGCTGCTGCAACTAATTCCGTTAAGTTTTTCTCCATTTTTTCTCTCCTTATAGTTTGAATACGATACGCAAAAAGCGTCTCTATTATATATGACGGATGAAAAT
>JAAYBI010000024.1 GCA_012718915.1 Clostridiaceae bacterium | reverse complement strand
TTCTATGATAAAAATAATATTAAGAGTTAATTGCATTATTATGATTATCGCAGAAAATCATAAATTGGCAAAGAAACACACCCGATATATATTAGGCCTCGGTATCTTCAGCCTTTTTCTTAGCTGTTTTAGCCGTCTTTTTCTTGGGAGCTGACTCTTCGTGTCCATGATCGTGATCACAATGTGCATCAACCTTTTTGGCACTTGCAGTCAGAGCTTCGACTGTCTTACGTCCCATGATACTCTCGCGTAAAAAACCATCATTAGAAGCAATACGGGCAGCAAGATCTTCCTTCGGGATATTGTATTGCTTCGCTATGTTTTCGATCTCTTGGTCAATATCCTCATCCGTCACCTGAATGTCCATTGCCTTGCCGGCCGCCTCAATAACAAGATTGCCGATAACGCGAGTCTTAGCAGAAGCTTTCATAGTGTTCTTGAAATCATCCTTAGTCTGTCCGATATATTGGAGATACTGAGAGAGCTCGATACCCTGCTGCTGCATACGCATCGATTGCTCGCGAACCATCTCGTCAGCTTCGGTGTCAATCATACAATCCGGAACATCAACTTCAGCATTATCGCAAATGACCTGAACGACAGAATTCTGGAATTCAGCGTCCGCACGCGCCTTGGCTTGCTCAATCTTTTTATCCAAAAGATCCTTTTTATATTCTTCTAATGTGTCAAACTCACTAATATCCTTAACAAATTCATCATCCACTTCCGGTAATTCCTTGACCTTAATTGCATGAATCTTTATTTGAAAAGTAGCTTCCTTACCCTTAAGCTCTTCACTGTGATACTCATCCGGGAATTGCACGGTAATCGGGAAAGACTCGTCGATGCTGTGTCCTAACAGTTGCTCCTCAAATCCGGGAATAAAACTGTTCGATCCGATCGTCAAATCGTGTCCTTCGGCCTTGCCCCCTTGAAATGCAACACCGTCAACAAATCCCTCGTAATCAATAGTAACAATATCACCATCGGCAACCGCACGATCTTCAACCGATACCATTCTGGAATGACGATCGCGAATACGCTCAACCTCTGAATCCACATCATCTTGAGAAGGTTCGTGGTAGTGATACGGAGCCTCAACGCCCTCATACCGGCCGAGTTTTACTTCCGGCTTTACCGTTACCGTCAATGTGTACTTCATCCCTTTGTCTTCGCCAATTTCAAGGATGTCGAGTTCCGGACGAGATACGACTTCCAGGTTATGCTCACTAATGGCCTCACCATATGCTTGATTGATGACAAAATCAATCGCATCGTCATAAAGTGCGCCCTCGCCGTAATATTTCTTAACCATTTGGAACGGTGCTTTTCCTTTGCGGAAGCCCGGGATCTGAAAACGGTTCTTATTCTTTTGAAAGGACTTTTGCACTGCCGCTGCAAACTCCTCTTGAGTTGCTTCCATTGTCAGTACTACAATATTGTTATCTTTCTTTTCTATTGTTGCGGCCATGATTATTTATCCTCCGATTGCTATAGGTTGATTTACCGAATAGCAATTGTAACATACTTATTCGGCAATTGTAAACGCCAAAAAACCGACGTGACATACTGACGATAATCACGAACTTATGCGGCTAACAATCAATATATTAGTTCAATAAGCGGTGCAGATCTCATCTATGGGTCACTTGAACCTGAATGCCTTCGAGAACATCCAAAGTTTTCTCGTTCAATTCGGTATCATGACTGGCCGTGCATCGTGCGTCAACCGTTATAAGAGCTTCCGGCAGAGCCACCTTAGAAAGAACCGCGTTCGAAAGCACACAGATGTTACTGACTAAGCCAACCAGCTCGACGGAATCAAAAGTCTCGGATCGCAGATAATCAAACAGCAAATCCGATCCGAAAGTTACTTTTTCGAAAACCTTGCTGCCTTCACTCAATACCTCAAGATCGCCAAAAAGCTCATGACCTTTCGTTCCTTTGACGCAATGGACGACCGGCAAATTACGCCCCTCCTGCGAAGTCAGATACTCAGGCATATGAGTATCTTTGGTGTATACAACGGTTTGTCCTTCATTCTTGTATTTGAGAATCTTTTCTCTGATAGCAGGATAAATGTCCGCCGCCCCGGGAAACCCCAACGCGCCATCCACAAAATCGTTCTGATAGTCCACGACAATCAGTAGTTTTTTCATAATACATCCTCCCGGATTGTCTGTATTTATTCCATTTAATTATATTCGAAATGAACATTTATTGCACTGAACAATGCTGAAAATTGATGCCAAACATCAAAATCCATTGTTCTAATCGCAATCCACCCTAAACACCAGCGAGAAAATGATTTTTTAAAAAAAAGACCTTGCAAGTTACCTTGCAAGATCTTACTTGGCGCGCCCGGCAGAGATCGAATCCACAACCTTCTGATCCGTAGTCAGACACTCTATCCAGTTGAGCTACGGGCGCATAGGCTACTGAGAAAATCAACAGCATGTTGTATTTTATGTCAGTATTCGTTTCTTGTCAATCATGTCTTTTCAAAAACTTACATCATGCGGATTGCAACATTAAGTGTCGCAGTTGTTAAGCGACCCGGTCGTATTCTTCTTGTGGCGTCCTGTAGTCCAGTATCTTCCGGGGATATGTGTTCAGCCACTGTTCAATGCGATTGATTTCCTG
>JAAYBI010000023.1 GCA_012718915.1 Clostridiaceae bacterium | reverse complement strand
TTTTGCTGGGCGCCCAACAGTAAACAATGGTGGATTACCGGCTTCAACCCGGACTATATGACGCTTAATGTGAAAGACATGGTCGTCTTGGGAAGTGTGGATTGTTCCGGATGCCCGGGTATGTATGCGTCGTTGAAAGACAACTACGAGAATGACTCAAAACGTAAGGATTACTTAATTTTTGACGAAGACAGTAAAACAGTATGGATCATATGGTGGCAAAAATGAAAAAGCAAGCGATAATTATTTCGGGAATTGCCCTTCTTCTGTTTGTGTTGTTAGCGACCGGTTGTTGGAATCGACCGTTTATTGATTCTGGAGTAGAAGGAAGTCGATTAAGTGAAGAACTCCTTGGATATCTGGAAAATGACGATGCCGAGGGAATTAAGGGTATGCTCTGTGAAATGACACGGGAGTCGCCGACCATTGACGAGGAGATTGAGGTGGCGTTGGAATTCTTTGAGGGCAAGATTATATCACGTGACTTTGAATTTAGACCAAGTTCGAAGTCTGTTCGCAACGGAGAGATTGTTTATCTTGAAATTGCCCCTGACATTGATAACATCAAAACGGACAAAGAACAGATTTACAGGGTAAAGTTTTATGTTCAAGTAGTCAATGCGAAGAGCCCGGAAAAAGAAGGCGTATCTGAAATAGTCATTACAAACGCCGAAGGTGAAGAATGCATTGTCGGAGAGTTTCTGGATGTTTGAGGGATATCAATTGTTGCGGGGATGTTTTTCGTAACATAATTTTATATAATAATGGGCTTACTCATTGGAACGCCGCGAACTATAATTTGCCCATGACGTTGAATCTATACTATTATGGTGGACAGAACAACATTGACGATATTTTTTGCTGGGCGCCAAACAGTAATCAATGGTGGATTACCGGATTCAACCCGGATTATATGACGATAAGTGCGCAAGATATGGTCGTCTTGGGTAGTATTGATTGCTCCGGTTGCCCGGGTATGTATGCGTCGTTGAAAGACAAATACGAGAATGCAACAACGTATAAGGATTTCTTAATCTTCGACGAAGATGGTAAAACAGTATGGATCCTATGGTGGCAAAAATGAAAAAGCAAGCGATAATTATTTTAGGAATAGCCTTTCTTCTCTGCGTGTTGATTGCGTCCGGTTGCTGGGACCGACCCTTTAATTGAATGGGAATGATGTTCCGCTAGTTAATTTGCTCCCGGGTCCTCGTCGCTAAGAAGAAGGCCTCGTTCAAATATACAAATGTTTATTCAAGACCTTTCAATTAAGAGAGCCTTCTTCCCGCTCAGGTGCCAAATTTCTGAAAAGAACGCTCCTGCGGAGGCTTGCCAAAAAGGTCACTCGCTCTAGGGGCTAGGTGTTCTGTTTGATTAATGAAGACCCCTTTGAAGTGGATGTGTACAAAGAATTTTTATCTTTTGAGATGATGGTTTTCGGGAAAATTTCTTTGAAATAGAGGAGAAGGTGAAAAAACATGAAAAAACAGATTAAATACTCAGTCATGTCAATGGGTCTCATTTTCATCTTAATGATCAGCGGATGCTTTATTCCATACTCTCACCATAAGATTGAAATGTTCACACAAATTTTTCATGCGATTCCAATAAATCTTGGTGATTTGCATTTATTAAAGAGTGAAGTTATAGAGACGGACAAATACGGAAGAAGACTTTTTGCTTTTAGCACATCAGATTCGAGTGGATACTGTATTTTGCAGAAAACGGATGATAGCTATGCCTACTATTATGATAATATTTCGTTTCAACTTCGACGTGAGAGCGAAAGAATATCGGTGTTGATAGATGAATATGCTCCGGAGGACGTGGAGGAATTGAAAGTAAAAAACGATTGGGATAAAGAGCTGGATGAAAGCAAGATGGTCAAGAAAGCATTTATGGGAGAGTTTTTGCTTTCCAAAAGTAGAAAGTCCGTGATCAGCGAGGAAAAAATTACCAAACTTCTGAATAGCAATTTTGAGAATAAGTATTATGACGATTACGATTTCTTTTTTTGTGACTATAGCCAAACCGGACAGGAATTATTCAATATAAGAGGAGAATATCTCATGATTCTCAACGCCGATGGAACGTATAATGCTGACCATTATCTGATGAAGATCGATGATTGGGAGCAGATAAACAGCTTGCTTGCCGAGATCAAAAAGAATAACGGCTGGGTAAGCTGATTGTTGTTCGTGTGTTTGTGCGAGTGATAGATTTCTTCATGGGTGATGGCCTATGATTTTCTATTATCTATGTATTCTAATTGCCCCATATATCCTTTGGTTCCGGTTATTATTATTTGCTCGTTTTGAATTAACGCAATGACATCTTGAATGTCTTTTATTATTTCAGGATAAAAACCATCGACAAGTTCCTTTCTGTCCCTATCGCTTAAATCCTCCCAAGAATCTTCCCGATAATGTCTTATGGGAGGAACTGCGCATGTCAGGCCATATCTTAATCCAAGTTTGTCAAGAAAATAATACCCATGACAATACAAGTCATAAAAGGTAATCAATATCGTGCCCGTGTCTTCGTTGTTAGTTAAGGCTTTATAAAGCAAATCAAGCATTTTCATTGTTTCGAATTTACTGACATCAGCATATTTACGTATAATTTTCTCCGACTCATCGCGGGCATTTATGCTATTGAAATCAAGAGTGATTAATGCTAAGTAATCATCAGAGCCAACAAATGATTTGAGTTCATCAGAAGTATAGACCCATACCTCGAAGTCTTTTATATCCAGGTCTCTATGTAAAAAATCATAGAAAATTTCTTCTACGCGGCTTAAGTCAAAATTTTTCATAGCTTTCAATAACCCCGAACGCTCTGGTGCTTGTGACGTCGGATTTTGTCCTTCATCAGCCGATCGCATTGTCCATAGTATAGCATGAAGAAAGCAACCCGGAAGATGCGCCTCATCGACAATCGCGACCGGTTTGGCGTGCATCGCAATACCATAATCATAAGTGTGATGTCAATAGAATATAACGGAAAAAAAGCATCAGGACTGCCCGGGATTTTCTCATGATTTTTTCCGGACTCGGAGATGATTATTCCGGTACTTTTTGTTTATTATAAACGCAGATCATTCGTAAACGTCAAGATGAGATTCTTTGACGATGGCAAACAAACGACCGTTTACTATACATTCAATTGGTGCTATTTAAGGCACTTAAATAGAGTCAATGCTTGGAAATGATTCCGGTAAATATTTCTAAATAGAATTTTTGACGTTTTGAGTCATACCATTTACAATACTTTCATAATCTTGAATATATTGCTTTATTCAAAAATCATTCAACATATTTGTCAAATCTAGAGGAGAACGTATATGTTCAAACAGAAAAGAATCACCGGAATCATTACACTTTCTATTCTTCTTGCCATAAGCATTACAATGCCCGCCGGATGTTCTGTGAGCAACAAGACGACTTCAGAACAAACATCAGATGCGAATGAGTCAGGGACAACTACAGCAACTATTTCTGAGACGGAAGGGACAACCACGGCAGCTATTTCGGAGACAGAAGAGACAACACCTGAGAAGACACTTGATGAGAGATTAGCCTTTCTTGATGATTCTGATTTTCATGGGACGGTTCTGATTGCCAAGGATGGAGAAATCGTTTTTGAGAAATCATACAAGTATTCGAATATCGAAAGCCAGGCGTTGAACACCAATGATACGGTATACGAGATCGGTTCCGTCACGAAGCAATTTACAGCAGTTGGCCTGATGATGCTTGTCGAAGATGGAAAGATCAATCTCGATGACACACTTGACAAGTACATTCCTGAATATTCACATGCGGGCGAGGTAACCATTCGTCAGCTTCTCAACATGACGTCCGGGATTGTCGATTATTCAAATGATGGTGTGTTCATGATGGAATATGAAAAATTTACCATGAAACAGATATTCGAAGATAAGGAACTTACGGAGTCGGTGTTGAAGCTTTTTGACCAGAAATTTAATTTTGCGACCGTTCTTTCGTTGGTAGACACCTATGATCTTGAATTCGAACCGGGCAGTAGCTGGGATTATTCAAATACGGGGTATTGCTTCATAAGCGAAGTAATTGCACGCGTTTCGGGGATGTCTTTCGAAGACTACATGATGAAGAACGTCCTATCACCGGCTGGATTAGAAACAGCCTCCTTTGAACCGGATCAAAACACATCTACGGGATACCTTGCTGTAGCAGGTCAATGGATTGAAATGCCTGACATTGAGGCAACAGGAGATGGTGGACTTCGCATGACAGCAGATGATTTATATACATGGACGCAAGTAATCGCAAATCAAGAACTGTTGTCGGAAGAGAGTTGGAACGAGATTTTGGACGGTGGAAAATCTGGGTACGGTTTTGGACTAGAAATTGCAGAGGACCATTGGGGACATAACGGGGGCACGTGGGGATTCGCGAGTATGGAGTATGTTTACAAACAACCGAATGTCGTGATTATCGCTATAACCAATAAAAAGAGTGAATCGGTTTTAGAGGCCATGAATCGGTTCATAAATTACACGCTGTACCACTTTGACTTACCATTGCTGCTTAGATAAAAAACTTAGTCCGGGAGCGTAAGTCGTTACAAAAGTCATAATCCCGGTTGCTTCATAAGGCGCCGTGAGAAAGGAGCTGAATGGAGAATCGTCAAGGTGGAATGGGTCGACTCGGGAGAGCCTACCTGACCGAAGAGGAGAAGGCCAATAAGCCGAAGGTCACGAAAGCGCTGCTTCGTCGAATCGGCGCATACTTGAAACCATATTGGAAGCAGATGTCTCTCGTGCTTCTTGCCATCGTCGCATCGTCCGTTTTTCGGATGATGCCGTCGATTCTGAGCGGCAGAATCATCGACGACGGCCTGATCGGACGCGACTTGCGGACGCTGATTACTTTGATTGTTCTGTCGCTTATTGTGACGCTCGCAGCGAATCTGATCGGAGTTTTTGAGAGCTACCTCAACACCTGGATCGCCCAGCACGTCACATTCGATATGCGCAACAAGATGTTTTCGCACCTGCAATCGATGTCGCACCGGTTTTTCACAACGAATAATCAGGGAGAAATTATCACGCGGATGACCGGTGATATCTCAGGCGTCAGCGATATCATTACCAACACCCTTTCGAGTATCCTTTCGAACGCGATTACACTCATCGTTGCCATCGTTGCAATGTTTTCCAAAAACTGGATTCTCGCGGTTGTCGGAATTATTATTGTCCCGCTTTTCGCGCTGCCGACCAAAAAAGTCGGAAAAACGCGTTGGGATTTGACGCGCGAGGCGCAGGCCCGAAATGACGAGATCAACGGAATTCTGAACGAGACGCTGTCGGTCAGCGGACAGACGCTCGTTAAACTGTTCAACAAGGAAGATGTTGAATATGAACGGTACGAAAAAGCAAACCGGCAAATGATTCGCCTGAATATCCGGGAGCGGATGGCGGGCCGCTGGTTTCGTGTTGCGCTCAACACCTTTTCGAGCATCGGGCCGATGTTGATATATCTGGTCGGCGGTATCATGATGATGCGATATGATTCGTCGTTGACCGTCGGCGATGTGACCGTCCTCGTTGCGTTGCTCGGTCGGATGTATGCCCCGGTGAACTCGCTTCTGGGAATTCAGGTTGACTGGATCCGATCGATGGCGCTGTTCACACGAATCTTCGAGTACTACGATATGCCGGCCGAAATTCAAAACGCCCCGGACGCGGTCACGCCCGATCACGCGGAGGGAAACATCCGTTTTCAAAATGTCTTCTTCGCGTATGAGCCGGAACGCCCGATACTTAAGAACATTGACTTTTCGCTCGAAAAAGGAAAGAGCGTTGCAATCGTCGGCCCGTCCGGTTCAGGAAAAAGCACGATTATCAATCTGATTCCGCGGTTGTACGATGTCGTTGAGGGGGCGGTGACTTTCGACGGAATCGACGTTCGCAAGCTGGACCTCGGTTTTCTGAGAAGGAATATCGGAATGGTGACGCAGGATACGTACCTGTTTAACGGCACGGTTCGGGAAAATCTGCTGTATGCCAAGCCGGATGCGACCTCAGAGGATCTGGAGGAAGCGTGCAGGAAAGCGAATATCCATGATTTTATCATCGGGCAGCCGGCCGGATATGACACGCAGGTAGGCAACCGTGGATTAAAACTCTCCGGTGGGGAAAAGCAGAGACTGTCGATTGCACGAGTCCTGCTTAAGGATCCGAAGGTTCTGATTTTCGACGAGGCGACGTCGTCTCTTGACTCCATCTCCGAGAGTATGATTCAAGGTGCGATTGATCCCCTGATCGAGTCAAGGACCAGCATTATTATTGCGCACCGGTTATCGACGGTTCAGGCGGTCGACGAGATTCTGGTCATTAAGGACGGAAGCATCGAAGAACGCGGGCGCCATCAGGATCTGGTTGACCGCGGCGGCGTGTACACCGAGCTTTACGAGACGCAGTTTCGACGAGCGGAACCAAAGTAGAAATTATGATTTTCGGGATGCTCTACATGGGCCGGGCGGTGTAGCGGTGTATCGGTCCGACCGGTACGCGTTGTGGACACCGTTGTTAATTCCAACTACCGTAGTCGAGATTATTCCACACCATCGGGAACAAGCCGACGACCACACCGAATCAAATGCCGTAAATGCCGCTTTTCGTGAGACCAAACTCGAGAAGCGGCTTTACCTTTTCCGTTGCGGTATCCGTTTATAACGAATGAGTACGGACACTTGATATCGGCGATCCCGGCTGCTTGCGAAGGATGCAATTATTGTAAGAGTATATGATTCATTGTATAGTCGTATATGAATTTCCATATAACACTGATAAAGGAAACGGTGGATATGTCGATAAACATCGATCTAAGCAGCGAAATTAGCAAATTATTAAAGATAGAGGATGTCAATACCGCTATACCCGATTGGCGGGAACTGCTCGACGAGTATCTTGCCAGAAAACGGGAGGACGCCGATCTGTCGGACATAGTCGTCCAGACGTATTGGTTTGCGGATTATCTGGCAAAACGTCGCCGTAAAAAACTTGGCATTCGGTATTCGGAAACATATGCCAATTTAAAGACACTCGACAAACCTACGATGTCCCGCAAGGCCGGAGGTTCTGCATATCGTGACGGGCATTGTACCCGTGCCATGATCTTTACTATGCTGATGAAACGCATGCAATATGCTTTCGGTGACCGGTCCCTCACTGTATAACAAGGTCAGGTGTCCATTTTTAATATTCTTTCAACACAGGAAAGCAAGAAAACACAGATCTGTCCGAATTGCGGATCTGAAAGTCCGACCGTAAAATGCATGAACGGATGTCCATACTGCGAAACCAAGTTTGCCATCAAGGAATATCAAAACAAAATCGCCGGCGAAACACTGGACACCATGGGATTCGAACCCTTTGGATTTTTTCTGGGCAGCATAGCCGGCACAGCGCTCCTATACATGCTCTATTCTGTGATATCCAATGAGTTCGGCGATATCGTATTTAACATTTTGGGCGGGGTACTCTTCGGCGGCGTTATAGGTTTTATGGCGTTCTTTGCACTGGTCCCTATTCTGTATATATTTGTATATTTACCGAGGCTTGCCAGAGACAACCGCCTCGCGGACTTTTGTAAAAGGCTTCGTTGGCAGGATCCCAATCTCTCTACCGGCGAATTGACCTCGGAATTTGAAGCGCGCGTCCGGACCTATTTTCTCGCGGGAAAGGAAGACAATATCCATTTTGTATCAAGTGTGGAAATCTCTGAGGATTACGCGGACGTCGTAGACGCAATGATTGTTTCGTATAAAAAACTTTTCACCATACCAAACGAACAGTATCTGGTGATCCGCGCACACATGAAGATTCGACTCATCCGCTTAAAAGAAGGCAGACTCATCTCCGAAAAAATGCCCTTCACAGTAGATCTGGTTCGAAATAAGGAAACCATGACACAGGCGATTCCGGACAATGAAGTATACGTTTGTTCCGCATGTGGCGCTTCAATCTCGATCCTTGAGGGCGGACACTGTCGCTATTGCGGCAACACCACGGACCTGTCAAGATACGGATTTACCATGCAGTTTCTGACGCCGGGGTGGGTGGAATAATTTAAGACCTTTGTAATCTGAGCAGCGTATCAAGAGGGGAGGAGACGGTATGGGAAATCAGAAAATTTGCATTATTCATGCTAATTTTCCACCCCAAAAACAAGTGATACTTTCAAATTAGAGAACAAGCATCTAGTGCGAGTTGGTATATAACGAAAAATGATCCTACCGAAATGATCTGCAATAACCAAAGCAAAATTTTCCGACAATATAACCAATAAGAGGATGGCTCCAAATTCCCATCATTCGGAAATTTCCAAGATAACCGATACATATGCATCCTCCATTCCAAATCCGGAAAAACAAGGAAGTGTTTTAGATTTGCAGTTCTTCAGGAAATGGGAGTCCAGTTCAGATGAGGCGCAGAAGCAGTTGATGTATAAGGCCGGATATAGGGCTTTTTGTACTGCAAACCTGGCCAGTGTGTGTATTTGGACGATCGCGCTCTTGGCGCAGCTGTTCTTTGGGACAGGAGTCTTCCCCGTGGTATGCATTTGCGCAGTTTGGCTTGCCTTGAACGCTTCTTACTCTATATCGGTCATGTCGATGAAGCTTCAGAAGTAAAAATGAATATGTCTTCAAGTGTTTGCTCCTTCGTATGAATACTTCAGAGCGTTCACTCCGTGAGGACTTTTTGAAAACAATGTCGGAGTTAAGGTCGCGAAGCATCTCGCAAATTCGTTCCTTTTCTCTGTCCGAAAATTTGAGCATATGCGGATGGCCTCCTCTTTATATATACGATATGACTGAGATTGAAGTTTTGGTCATATCGATATTTCGACGCTTTCTTATTGCTGTCAATAGAGAAGGACACCGACGAAATGGAGCGATTGGGTGATTTTGGCGCTAGTTACGGTTCAAGCTGGACTGTGCATCACAATCTAACACATACGAAATGCCTGGGTTTGTGCTGTTTCGTATGTATTTACTTTGATTTTCAGGCCAGCGCGAAACGGTTTGCTACACTCTAATACATACGAAATGATTGGGTTTGTGCTGTTTCGTATGTATTTACCGCCAAATTCGGAAGTTTTGCAACTTTTGGCGGTAATCTGTTGCTTTCGAAAGCAGATACGAGGCCATGAGGTGCTTCATTTACCGCCAAATTTCTGAGAATCGTCTGTTTTGGCGGTAATATCAAATTTTCTCCTGTTCCCGGTGCACTTGATCTCCCAAGATTTACCGCCAAATACAGATGTTTTGGATCTTTTGGCGGTAATCACCTAGAGTGAAACGTTTCGCGATCGACCACCACCGCCGCCCCGGCCGGCCACCACCGCCATACTCACCGGTAGCGCCACTGCAACCAAATCCAGCGCCCATGAGCCATTCTCAGTTTTAATTCGATTTTTTCTCCTTTACAGAGACTTAGATAGGTGGGTCAAATTACAACCCAATAAAGCAATTGCTCGCCATGAACCATTTTCTTGTTAACTATTCTTGGGAACAGATATAGAGCCCATTGTATGGACACAATTATGGCTGAACGCATTATGTAAACATATGTAATAAATACTTTGTCCGTTAGATCTGAACCGAACTAACGGACAAAGTGCAAATTCGTTATTGGCTCACATGCTTGAGTGTTACTTCTGATCCGTCTTTGATGATTTTGTAAATCGAGTTGTTGCCGATTTGATCAGGGCTTTCAAACAAGCTTTGATATTTATCTATGAACACTTGATTCACGCTGTATGTCAATACATAATCGTAATCTAACAACTGTCCTTCCCATTCTTCAACGGTAATGTTGGCGGTCCAAACATCTGCGTCCGAGAATTTATCGCCAAGACTCCAGTAAGCGCCTTCCTTAAAATATTGTTCGATAAATTCGTACTTCAAAATCCAGTATTCAAATCCATCGGTGTGTTCTGCTATAAGCCAGATCTTATCTCCAGGTTGAATGTCGCTGGCATCAACTTTGCTTACTATATCGGAGAACCTTTCTCGCATTTTTACAGAGTCCTTGCGTGAGAGACCCGTTGTAATATTTGAAAGGCTAGTCATTGGAATAAATATGGAGAGAAAAGCCACAAGTATTAGCTTCATAATTGCCATTCGATCCGGCTTGTCCTGTTTGGGACTGTATGAACAGAAGAGAAGGATCATCACAATACAGGCGAATATGCCCTGCGGATATGTGCTGACATACCTTTGAAAAGAAGCAAGAATGGATGCTTCATATTCTGAAAAGCTAAACAGATAGGTTATTAGGATGCCTGCAGTGAATAGCACCAATCCAACTATCGTTATCACATTGGCATATTTGGCGAATCGCAAGTCTTTTTTATTAAGATAATAGAGTGTATATAATAGTAGGCTCAGAACTGCAGCCCAAAAATAGAATGATCCGGTAAAGAATCCGGGTGTAAGACTACCCAAAGCGAGTGTCGATAAGAAATTATTATATACCGTCAAGCGGTAATTATCTGTGGTTCTTTCCAGAATGGCTTTGAGCATGTTCAAATCGATTGAACCAGAGAAAGCTCGGGTGGTATTCGTCAGCGTCATGTTGAGTTTCCAAAGAGCACTTGTCAGGATCGGAATAGCCAGAAGTAGCGAAAATCGCATTCTGTATATGATTCTTCTAAGGAGAATGACTATTCTTCGGAGGATGCCGGACGGGTTTACGGTCGGATTTTTCTTTGATTCGGGGGAATCCTTGAAATCGAGATATATTGCCTTGGATATCAGCACGATACACGCAATAATGGACAAGGCCTGCCCGGATTCCTTAAGAATAGCCAGAACGGAAAGACCCAAACTGACTCGTACCAGGGAAAACAGATTCCCTTTCTCATAAAGATACGCTTCGGCCAGGCAGTAGCCAAAAAACACAGCAAGGATCGTGTCGACATATATGGAAGAGTAAAAATTGCTGTAGAACAGCATCGGAGTCAAAATGATCAGGAGAATCGAGCTAATTATTGTTGCGGGATTTTTCCACTGTATATTTTTCAGAAACGGAAGAAAGAGAGTGATGGCAAGGATGCCATTGCCACGGAATAAATCGGCTTCTTCCCAGGTGCCTCTGATAGATATCAGAAAATACTGGAAGAGTGAGAGAGCCGGCGGATACGAGCGGAAAGTCAGATCAATATTTGAGTATGTGGACAGCTGATCTGACATAACCATCGCTTTGACTACTCGCCCCCAATGAGAGAATTCATCCCAGCCGATCAGCATCATTCCACTATTGTAATACCAGATTGCTAAGGTCAGGAAAGCAAAAATACAAAATGCGGGTGTGAACAGATTTCTGGCTGCATCTGCTATTTTCTTGCGAAAAATTGCAAGAACAATGCCGCTGACAGACAAAAGAGCACAGCCGGCAACCACAAACCAGAATCCGGTCTTAAGCTGATTTATAATGCCAAAAAGGAAGAGCGTAAGGATAACAGAAAATGTAATGGCCGGCATGGATTCTTCAAATCTTTTATTAAACTGCACAGAGAAGAAAACCGTGGCTAGTCCCATCAATGACAAAGCAATTATCCAAGTCATATTTTTTTACCGCCTTTAACCAAAGAAGTCCGAAAGACCCATCTCTTTTGAACTTGGAAACTGATAAAAAACAGAAGTCCGTCAATAAGTGCCTTAACAATGACCTCGTCAATGTGTGTAATATGGTGGAAAAAGTATACAAGACCTGCGGATACGGACAGTTGAATGACACAAAGAAAGTAGTACTTTACAAGCGAAAATGCAATGTCGCTTTTTGATTGGAAGACCACTTGTCGATTCAGGATGTAATTGAAGATAGATGAGCAGACTCTGGCAACAACAGTGGATATAAAAATTGAGGATGCATCGGTACTTCCGAGAAACAGTTTAACTACAAGCGTGAAAATTGCCAGATCCAAAAGAGCCGACAGCAATCCGGACAGCGAGTAGAAGACGAACGACTTGAGTATAATTGCATAAATGCGCGCGGAATCAGCAACAGGTCGGAAATGTGAGACGCTGTTATTCAAATCGTGATATATGGTCTCGATTTGAATTTCTTTAACGTCGATCTTGCGATGGATACAGTAAAGAAGTACATTCATCTCGTACTCATAGCGCTCTCCATGCACTTTATTTATTAGATCATCCAACAGCTCATTAGGAAAACCACGAAGTCCCGTCTGTGTATCAGAAAAATAGTGGCCATGGAAAACCTTGATAATAAAGCTCGTAATTTTGTTGCCAAACTTGCTTTTTGCCGGAATATTATCGCCGTCAAAATCTCTTGAACCGAGAAAAACACTCCTGTTACCAGGCACATCGATCTCATTACTTATCTTTAATACATCGTTCACCGAATGCTGACCATCGGCATCCACCGTAATTATCCCGGTGGAATCGTGTATGTTTGTCAAGTAATACTGTATTGCGGTCTTAAGAGCCCGTCCCTTACCGCGATTTATATCGTGTTTAAGGACGATACACTCCGGGAATTCTTCCAATGAAAGGAATATATCCGCCGACTCGGCTTTGGATCCGTCGTTAACAATTATTATTCGGCAAAACCCATTATTAATGAGACTCCGGACATAATCGACCAGTGCCTGATCAGGATTGAGAGATGGAATAATAATAGTAACTTTTGGGGTAGCCATGCCTGTTTCCTCCATAAAACCGTCTGAAAGTCTTTACAATTCTATCACACAATAGTATTTGAATAAAGGAGAGACTATGAGTAAGAATGCCTCGCTGTGAGGATCCTCATTATGGCCATGTTGACAAAGCAATACAGCGTCTCTAAACTTCAGAGATAAGTGACTGTGATACATTCGTATAAGAATCGAAGAGGTAGGTAATGGCTTTTATATCCATGTTTTTTTTAATGATAGTATACACGGTCGTTTTGATCGGGCTCATATTTTTCCTGATCGCGGCTGTCATGGATATTGTTTGGATCGTGCGTTCCGCTCGAAAAAAGAAGACGCACATTGCGGTTAAGATTCTGGCCGTCTTAATGAGTATCGTCGGCTTTGTTCTTTTTGTGTTTCCGGTGAGTTTTATTCTTATAACGGGTAAGGTTTCGGAGATTACTAAGGCACGTAAGCTGGAAAGCATCGAGAACAAGATTTACCCGGATGAGCAGGATGATAAAGAATATATTGAAGATTTTGAATTTAATGGGATGAACCTGGTTAGAATTGATTTTGTGATTATTCAAGATGACAAGGAACTTGAAATGGAGGGTGCTCTTGTCATTGGAGAATACCGGTATTACTCCATATGCCGGGTAGAAAATGAAAGGGACTTTGACATTTATGTGCTCAAGGAAACAAATCTAAAATACTGTGAGGAGAATCAACTTCAGGCGATATATGATTACTATTATCAAGAGGCGGAGCTTAACGCTACTATTTCTTACTACGGCGAGGACCGTAATAGTCAAAAGTATGAATGTGATTTTGATAAAGATATATTGTTCGAGATCCGAGGTTATTATGATACGAAAGAGTGCGATTATTCCGGTTCCATAGTCAATGAGAAACTCAGCTACAGGATCATAGTAGAATCCTCGGATGGTTTGTTTTATGAAAGTATCAGCTTATCGGAAATAGGGGATGATATAGTGCTTGATAGCGTTTCCAGCGGCGGGGAGATGAGAGGGATCACACTTCCTGAAGATAAAGAAGAATATGTCCGTTCACAGATCGGAGAATGGACAGATCTATATTGAGGTTTTTTTACAGAACCTCGACGATTCTTTGGAATGTTTGGAATCAGCGCACAAAAATCTTGTTGTGTTCGGAGTAAGTGCTCTTGAGGGGCGTTATTTTAGAGCACGGTGTCTGTGTTATCTACAAACGACACTTCGATGAATTCTTCCCGTACGGCATCGCTCTTGCTTAGTTTTTGCAAATATTCGATGCATTCCCGGCTTGGGACTGCGGACTGATTCATACTGATTCGAGCGGCACGATTACGACCGTTTTCTTTGGCGAGGTACATAGCATAGTCACTGATATTAATAATCTGCTCCAGATTCAGAAGGTTCGGAGTCTTGGCATGAAGCGGTAAAGTGCAATAGCCGACAGAGCATGTTTTGTATAGTGTTGTTTCATCGTTAATTCGGAGAGGCGTTTTGGATACGGCCTTGAGAATTTTGCGCGCTAATACATCCAAGTACTCGGGATTGGTCTTGTTCAGTATGATTAAAAACTCTTCGCCTCCCCAGCGAACGATATAATCATCCGCGCGAATCTGTTTTGCCAGTATTCTAGAAATATTGACAAGAACAGTATCTCCCGCCTGGTGTCCATAGGTGTCGTTGACCGTCTTGAAATGATCCAGATCAATCATGAAGACGCCCATGACTTTCCGGTTGATGGAGATGTTCATATTCTCACAGTTTTCCAGCACTTGGACTTTTCTGACGATAAAATTCTCGCACCGTTCAGATACGAATTCAGAGATATATCGACGATTGTGAAGGGAGGTCAACGGATCCTGCAAAGACAGTTGTCTAAGCTTTTCGTTAGCGAGATTCAGCTGTGCGGTTCTTTCTTCGACCTTCTTTTCCAAAGTCTCATAGAGCAGAGCATTTTCTATAGAAATGGACGCCTGGGAGGAGAGGATCTTCAGCGTTTGAATTTGCTGTTCGGTGAAGACATTTTCAGCCAGGTCATGCTCAAGGTATATGACGCCAATCAAGCGGTTACGGTATAGGACAGGAAGTGATAGGACTGATTTGATTTGCCTGCTTTTAATATGCGGGTTATTACTGAAGTCGCTTTCCTTCCAGGCATTGGCCAGCACTACGTTTTCAAGAGAACGGGCGACATACTGAATAATATCCGGACACAGATCGGGATTATTTCGATAGGGTAAATTTTGCATGATCTCAATATCTGATTCAAACGATTTTTTCTGCGCTTCGATGTATAGATCCTTGTCATCGCGATTGACCAGCAACAGAGCACCTTGTCGGGCACCGGCATTTTCCAGAATCAGCGACATTAGAGAACGTAGCAGTTTCTCGATTCGAATTTCACTCGAGAGAAGCTGCATGGCTTTCAAGATGGAGGTCATATCAATGGCATCATTTGACAAGTTTTGGCTGATTTGGGAAGAAACGGAGTACTCTGAAAAATGAGTTCTTAAGCTCGGATGTTTTTCTTCCATCAAACGGACTTTTCGGAGAGCGCCCCATTTCTTATAGAAAAAACAGGCCTCTGAAATGTATGCCTTGGTTATGACAGTATTGCGCTCCGTGTCCCAATAGGCAGCCATCGATTCGCAGATCAAAGCCTTCATGTGAACAAAGTCATCTTCTTCTAAAGACGCGAGGGCTTGACGATAATGTTCGAGGATCTCTTCTTGGGGAGCCTTATTCAGGATCGCAAGTTCTGCCTCAAGAAAATGTGCCTTATGGGCGAAATTTGAAGGACAAAGTCTCGCGGACTCATTTAGCTCCTCTATAATTTTCGAGAGAATAATCTGCTTTTCCTTTTTAGCATCATCGGAATATTCATCCCATAATCGCATTATAATCAGTGCTTTAAACATCGAATGTTCCGGAACAGGAAAATCAGATTGGGAAGCAAACGCGAACTGATCGGTGAGTTGACTCCATTTCTCTGCCTGCTTCCATTGACAATGGATATAGAAATATACCGTGTTGTATTGGCAGAACCGCCAAAGGAAGGCAACATTATGAGTTCTCTCAATGGTTGCATACAAAGTATCATCATCATCGATTTCTTTTTCGGAGCGGTACTTACTAATCATATATTGAATAATTTTCGCGAGAAATAGAGGCATACCGGCATTTACTTCATTCAAGAAATTGATGGTGCGCTGTGTTTCCGCTTCACACTCTGACAGATTTAATCCGATTTGCATGTATAAATGAATTTTATGGGCTCGGGCGTAAGCCGTATGTTGAATATCTCCGGTCTCCATGCCGGTTGAAATTGACTTGTCAAAAGACGCTATCGCCTCCTGAAAATGCGCATTTCTGTAGGATGAAAATGTAAATCCAAAGTATACTGCCGACTTCATCCATTCAGCGTTCAATCTCTCGAGCAATCGAAATGCTGTTTTTCCCAAATGGTAGCCCATCGCATAGTCGTTGAGCGTCGGACTCTGCGTAATGCCGACATCAATTAAACTCTTGCACGAATAAGCGGTCACACCATAATCAAGCGTCAGTTCAAACATCATCAAAGCAGCAAGGACATAAAGAGATGGACGGAATTGTAGTGCCGGAGGAATCACATTGAAAAGAAGCTCCATCGCCTGTACTGTTCTCGGATTCTCCATAATCGGTAAGTCTGCCAAAGTCTCAATTTCACCGGAGCCTCGGGTCTTCATAAGCCGCATAATGCTTTCACCGATCCTGCGCCCGATTTCGTCATCTTCTTGAGGAAGAACGATGTCGAGAACGAAAAGTCCCTCTCGGATTGCCTCAATCGCATCGGGAATACGTCCTTGAAATTCAAAAACACGAGCCCTTAAGTTGTGAATCTTCGCACGATCTAGCGCTTCAACAGGTAAGGCCTGAATTTTATTGCAGATCTCCTCCGACTTATGAAGATTGCCGGATAAAAACAGCGCTTCGCCCAAACGGTAAGACATACTGAACCAAGCATGGAGATCTGCTTCACGCTCATCCCGGGGCAGCAAGGAATCGGCGATTTGGAAATAATCCGAAGCTAAAGAAAAGGCAGTAGACTTCATCGCTCGCTCGCCTGCTTTCAGATTTAAGTCACGCAGGACTTTTCGATCGGCCGGATCAGTGATTAGGGTTTTGCCCTTGTTTATATGATTGACAACGTTGAATAAGACATCAGATTCCTCAAGCTGGTCCAGATCATGGGTATATTTCCAACCTATTTTCAGGTGTATCGACTGCCGCTCCTGCTCGGGGATCCGGGAATAGATCAGCTGCTGGATTCGGTTATGCTGAAAGGCAAAACGAATATTCACATTCGACAAAAAAGAGTCCGCCTCGCCCGTACGAATCAACATGTAATTCTGATCCAGCGGATAAATGATCTCATTTTCGACCGCAGGCCAGAACGCATTTCCGATATCGATGACCGATTGGTCGCAGAGTAAAGAAATCTGCTCCAAATCAAATTGAAAGCCGACACAGGAGGCAATTTTCAAAGGCTCGTATACCGAAGAAGGTAATTCATCTAGTCTTTGACTCAAGAGATCGATCACATTATCGCTGATATCCACCTCGCTAATCCTGCTCAGCTCCCAGATCCATTTCGTCTGATCCGGAGCCAAAATAAAACAACCCAGTGCAAAAAGCGACTCGAGCAAATGTTTAACAAAAAATGGATTTCCGCCTGTTTTCCGGTACATAAGATTTGCCAAAGTCAAAGTATCCTCGTCAGGCAGTCGACGAAAGGTATCAGCCAACATCTCATCAATTACAGTTATTTCGAGCGGCTGAAGTGTAATCGTTTGTGCGACATAGCTGTTACTCTTAATCTCTTCCAGAGCAACCATAAAATAATCTTCCGGATTCATTTCGTTTGGACGATAAGCCAAAACAAACAAAATGAAAGGGTAATATTTGCTTCCTGCCATGCGCTTCAGTATTTCCATAGATGTGCGATCACACCATTGCAGATCATCGAGAAAAATGACCAACGGAGAGTCGGCTGTAGCAAATAGAGCAATGAACTTACTAATGACGATCAATAAACGGTTATGCGCCTCCATCGGGTTCAAGTCGACAACCGGAGGTTGTTCGCCGATAATCTTTACCATTTCCGGCAGCAGATCAGTCAAGACGCCCGCATTGTTCGGAATCTTTTCGAGAATTCGTTGCCTCCATATCTCCAATTGGTTCTCAGGTAAAGAAAGTAACCAATGCGTAAGCCCGTGAAGGGCCTCTTGAAAACCACGGAGGGGAAGATTCTGTTCTTGGGCGTTATATTTTCCGGCGATAAAAAAACCTTTGCGCAGGGAGACGAATTTGCCGAACTCTTGTGCCAAGGTCGTTTTTCCGATCCCCGGCAACCCTTCGATCAGAACAATTGACGAAGCGCCATCAGCAACATCGTTAAAAAGCATAGAAAGCTTCTCCAACTCGTCTTGCCGGCCATAAAGTTTGTTGGAGATCACTAATTGGTCAGACAAATCAAATCGCCCAATTTCAAAAGGGACGATATCGCCGTTAGCAAGAAGACTTTCAAGACAAAGTTCCAGATCCCTTTTCAAACCGGAAGCCATCTGATATCGGTCCTCCGCGTCCTTAGCCAAAAGCTTCATCACAATACCGGATAAGGTCTCGGGGATCTCTTTATCAATCAAATGAGGCGGTTCAGGCATCCTGGCAATGTGATTATATATGATCTCACTCTCATCCTTGCCGACAAAAGGAAGCTTACCGGTAAAAAGTTCATACAGCGTAACGCCGAGAGAATAAAGATCAGAACGTCTGTCAACAGGACGGTTGATCCTTCCGGTCTGCTCAGGAGACATATAATCCGGAGTCCCTTCCAAAAAACCGTTATGCATTTGATTCGACATTTCTCTTTTCAGTTCCGCCGCGACACCGAAGTCAGTGATCACCAACCGACCCGTCTCACGATTCAAGAAAATAGTCGAGGGGCAGATATTTTTATGAATGATCTGCTTTTTATGAATAAGTGAAAGAGAATGTGCTGATTTTACAGCTATCGAGAGTTTTTCGGAAAGACTCAGCGACGTGGAGCGGATTACGTAAGAAAGAGGAACACCGTGGATATCCTCCATAACGATGGCCAGCGTATTATTATGTCGAACAAGATCATAGACCTGAAGGTTTCCTTCACCCGAAACTCTTCTGGCAATCTCATATTCTCTCCGGAAATAGGACAGGAGCAGATCCGATGGATATTCCTGATTAAGGATCTTGATAATCACAGACTGCGCGTCGGTGCCAGGTGAGGGAAGCGCGTCGGTGCCAGGTGGGGGAAGTGCGTCGGTGCTAGGTGGGGGGAGCGCGTCGGTGCCAGGTGAGGGAAGCGCGTCGGTGCAGCGCTCTCCGCGGTAAACAATAGAATCCTGTCCGGCATAGATCTCTTCTTTGACGTTATAGCCTTTTAGCTTAATCATGGTCACCTCTCGTTAAGAAGCAAAAGCGACGACTAATCCAGAAGCAATAAAGAAGACAGACTAAAATGTCAAGGTTGAAGTGGTCTTCATGAAGAATGATGACATTGTGGGCAGAGAGGCTATCGGGCGAGCGAACGTATCGTGAAACGCAACCTGTGTCTGTTCGGCCGCTTGGGTTCAAGTATAAGTATATTGTACCACCCTCAGAGCGAAAATTCTTTCGTTTGCGTAGAGAGAGGTTTGATAATGGAGAGTTACCGGCAAAAGAGGCGTGTGGGAGAGGTTTTGCCGGTAGTTTTCGATTTCGAAGATTTTTGCGGCACGCGGGATACCGGCAAAAGAGCCGTGTGGGAGAGGTTTTGCCGGTAGTTTTCGATTTCGAAGATTTTCGCGGTGCGCGGGATACCGGCAAAAGAGCCGTGTGGGAGAGGTTTTGCCGGTAGTTTTCGATTTCGAGGATTTTCGCGGCGCGCGGGATACCGGCAAA
>JAAYBI010000022.1 GCA_012718915.1 Clostridiaceae bacterium | reverse complement strand
TTGGCGGTTCCAGGCTGTATTTTGCCGTCCGCCGCCGCTCCGAAGTGTTGGAAGTACAGCCTGGATTGATAGTTTGGCGGTTTCAGGCTGTATTTTGCGGCTCAATGATCGCTCCGAAGAGGTGGAAATACAGCCTAGATTGGTAGTTTGGCAATTCCAGGCTGTATTTGACCTTGCCACCGCCCGCCGCCCCTCGAACTCGCCGCACGCCTCCTGAAAACGCTCGCTCGCTGCCCCTCGAACTCGCCGCCCGCTGCCCCTCAAAAACGGCGCTCCCACCGTCGCGCTAATCCCTCCCGTCGCCAATCTCAGCTCTCCAGTCCGCACTTCCGATATGCAAAAACAAATATGGACAGCGCGAGAACGGTATTGACGATAAGGACGACGACCATTTCGGAAGACACTTTGATGTGGTCCAGCTGACTTATAAGGATGCGGAGTTGCTCGGGATATGCAAATCGGGCAATCTTCGCGACCGTCTCATTGAACATGGAGATCATAGGCAGAAAGGAGAGGATCATCATCACCGGAACCGATATAGATGTCGCCATCATCTGGTTCTTGCTGAGGCTTCCGACCGCCGCACCGACGACGATTGAGATCAATATCCCGAAGCCCATGATCAGGAGAAAGGAAAGTAATGCTTTCCCCCGATATCCTCCACCGATGCCTATAACAGAGGCGCCAATCATACATAAAGTCCAGAGGTAGCTTCCGATGCCCAGCAAATACTCGGCCGGCCGGACGTTGGACATCAGGAGGACGCGAAGAGTATTCTTTTCTTTTTCTTCGGAAAGGATAGACGCCATACTGACCAGAGGAGCCATACCGACGTACATAACAGCAAAAAGACTCGCGAAAAAGCGTGGCTGCATGCCTTCGATCTTTACGGAGTTTTCCATGATGATCGTCATGACCGGAAACATGACGAATTGAATGAAAATAGCTTTATTTTTGAAAGTTTCCTTTATCTGTTTCCAAAAAATCGCACTTATATTTCTCATCATACCGCCAGACTCCTTCCCGTCAACTCCATAAATACATTCTCGAGATTGGGCTCTGATGAATGGATCGTCTCGAGGTCGCCGTTTTTCAGAAGACTGCTGATCTTTTCGGCAGAAGCGTATGTATGTTCCAGATCTATATCTTTTCCGTTATACAAATGGACTTTCAGTCTTTTCTTGTGGTTGAATTCTCTGCAAAGGGCTTTGGGCTCATCGTGCGCGACGATCCGGCCTTCATTCAGGAGTGCGACACGGTCGCATAATTTCTCCGCTTCCGCCATGTTGTGTGTCGTCAGAAAAACGGTAACGCCGCGGGATTTTTCTTCGAAGATCATTTTGTAGATCTCCTGAGCGGTCGAGGGATCGAGGCCGCTCGTCGGCTCGTCGAGGAAAAGCAGTTTGGGAGAGGTCATGAAGGCACGGGCCAGTAAGAGCCTGCTCCGCATACCTTTCGACAGGTCAGATGCGGCGGTCCCGGCCGCGCCGGCTAAGCCGACTTTTTCGAGCGCGAGGCGGACTTTCTCTTTCGGAATTCCGTAGATCCTTGCAAACAGCAGAAGGTTATCGTAGCAGCTGAGTCGCTCGTAGAGTCCGAATTGGTCCATCATGATCCCGATCTGCTTGTGATCCTCGCCGCGAAGCCCCATGGATGCGGTGCCGAGAACCGTGGATTCGCCGGACGACGGGATCAGTTGACCGGTAAGGATCTTGATGAGCGTTGTTTTTCCGGCGCCGGAGGGACCCAGGAGGCCGAAGACTTCACCGGCCCCGATTGCGATATTGACATCCTCCAGCACTTGTTTTTGGGCAAAAAAATGCCCGATGTGTCTTGCTTCGACAGTTTTAGTCATGGTCGGGATTCTCCTTTTTATATCGTTGTAAGGCTATCTCCATACGTGCGTTTTCGGACTTTTCGCGTTGGCTCATCACGACGTAGCTCACACCGACACTTAAGCCAAAGCTCAACAGGAACCCGATCCAGGGTAGCCAATCGCCGATCGGAAACCAATCAAAAATGATGACACAAACAACAAGCAAAAAGAAAACAGAAACAAACATAAATATAGTTCGCTTTGTCAGTGAGAGTTTTTTGATGATTTTGTCCGAAAAGAAAAGAAAACGAAGGGCGGTGATGATCACGGAGACGAGAAAAAACTGTCCGATCGTAGATATCTTCAGGCCGTCGTTTCCAAGTGAAAACATCGACGAGTATGTGCGGGCGCTTTCTCCGAACAACAGGCAAATAATGCACAGGAATCCGATTGTAAATCCGAAAATGACAAAGACCTGTCTCATATAATCATAAAGGGTTCTATTTGTATCCATCCTTTACACCCCCAACCGTTTCTTCAAATCATCCGCATATTGTCTCGATACCAGAATCTGCTCGCCGCTCTCAAAGGTCACGCGGATCCTTCGATCGATGTCCGTACGCAGGGATTTGATGTGACGCAGATGAATCAGGCATGACTTGCTGGCACGGATGAATCCGCTCTCGCAGAGCCTCGCTTCTACTTCATAGAGCTTTAGCTTAGACTCATATACAGCTTCCTTTGTATATACAAAAGTCTTGCGGTCGACCGTTTCTATATAAATGATCCCGGATACATCCAGAAGGATGACTTCCTCGCCTTTCATGACCGTCAATTGTTGATTCAGGATACGAAGCGTAGCCAGCATTGTCTCAATTTCCGGCGTTAAACGGTTACAAGTTATGACGATCTCCGTTTCCGTGACGCTGTCATCGGTGTGAATTGAAATTTTCAAGCGCTCTTCACCTCCTGCACCATGAAAGTATCATGACTCGTTCTCCGATTCAATTGAAAAGACGTCTGTTGCCATATTCGTTGTTTCAAATGCCGGAAAAACGCTCTTGTCACGACTTCATAACCACCAGACAGGCGACGGCGCAGCGGATCTCATTCCTCCACGCAATGGATGCGGGTGATGTGAGTTATCTCATTCATCGCCGGGAGACCGAGGCGGTCGGGGAAGAGGGGTTCCAGGGAGAGGGAATTGGTCGCTGCAATTTTTAGTAACTTCAACGTCCTCAATTGCCATTAAACAGTCATAGCAGAACAACCTATGCTCACTTAACAAAAAATTATTGCCGCAAACGGCAAAAATTCTCCCTTATCCTTGCGCAAGTGTGGCTAGTTCGATATGATGTTAATAAAGAAAAAGTGCCGCAAACGGCAAAAATTCTTTCTTAGCGGGCTGGCGCGCGTGTTTGTAAAAGAACCGGATCGTGCGAGTGATCATTTCAATATCGGAGGACCGCATGATAATTAAGCGAGATATCTATCTGAACCGGCTGATCAGTAAGAAACATAACGGTCTCATCAAGATAGTCACCGGAATCAGAAGGTGCGGAAAGTCGTACCTGCTTTTCGAGCTTTTTCACGCGCACCTGAACGAAGTCGGAATCAAGGACGACCAAATCATCGAAATTTCACTGGATGATGAGGCTAATGCGAAATACAGAAATCCGATGGAGTTGGGAAATTACATCCGAAGCCGGATGACGGATAAGAATCGGGAGTACTATGTCATTCTCGATGAAATCCAGCACGTTAAGGAAGTGAAAAACCCATGGCTCGATGATCCGGACGAGACGATCGGTTTTGTGGATGTGCTCCTCGGATTGATGAAGATGAAAAACGCCGATATTTACGTCACGGGGAGCAACTCCAAAATGCTCTCTTCCGACATTGTGACTCAATTCAGGGACCGGGGGGATGAAATCAGACTGTACCCGCTTTCTTTCAAGGAGTTTTATGACGCCTTTCCGGACGGCAAGGATAACGCATGGAAAGAGTATTACACGTACGGCGGTTTGCCGAGAATCATGTCATTAGTCACGCACAAGGAAAAAAGCGATTACCTCCAAAACCTTTTCAAGAACACCTACCTGAAGGATGTCATTGATCGACATAAAATTCGCAATGACAAGCAAATACTGGATGACCTTGTGAATATCGTATCCTCTTCTGTCGGATCACTGACAAATCCCAAGAAATTGTCCGATACGTTCAAATCGAAAAGCGGGATTTCGATCAGTTCGACGACGATCGACACCTATATGGAATATTTCGAAGAAGCCTTTATCATCGACCTTGCCCGCAGATATGACATTAAAGGGAAGAAGTACATCGGCACACCGCTCAAATATTACTTTTCGGACATCGGCCTGCGGAATGCGCGCTTGAATTTCAGACAGCAAGAGGAGAACCACATCATGGAAAATATCCTTTTTACCGAGCTGAAAACAAGAGGATACAATGTCGATGTCGGCGTTGTTGAATACAGGCATATCGACAAAAACGGCAAGGATGTCAGAACCCAACTGGAAGTCGACTTTGTCGCCAATGACGGAGGAAAAATATACTACATCCAGTCCGCGCTTCATATTGATGATGAACAAAAACGGCAGCAGGAAATCAACTCAATCCTTCGGATTCCGGATTCCTTCAAAAAAATCGTTGTTATCAAAGATGACATCATGCCATGGCATGACGAAAACGGAATCCTATATACAGGCATCAAGGAATTTCTCCTGGACGCGAACGCAATCCATCGATGACCGGGACATTCAATCTCACGGAGCCCCCAATGAACAAAACCCTCTCATACTACAACCAAAACGCCCAAGCCTACGCGGCCGCCATCCTCGATCTCGCCTGCCGCCCCGCGCCTCCATCCTCGTTCTCGAATACATCTCCCGCGCGCTCAAAAAGGCGGCCACCTCTACGCCTCCTTCAAATACGGGGAGTTCGAAGGTGAACGCAACGGCCGGTATTTCACGGACATGACCGAAGAGACTTTCGAAAAACTCCTCGCCCCATTCACCGAGCTTATCATCATTGACACGATGATATCCGCCGACGTCAGGGAAGCAGAGAAGGGGAGAGATGGCTGAATGTGTTGGTGAGGAAGGACTAGAATACAAACTATTTTTCAGAAGCATCTTGGCGGACACTCTCGAGGGCTTGCTCAGTTGTCAAAGGCTGCCGCCCGGTCCCCGCCGTCATCTACCTGATTCATCATTTGTATTCCGGCGATCAATACCCGAAAATCAACACTTTTGAGGTATAGTTGAAGAGATAGGTCAGAGATCACCAATGCAAAGGGAAAAGCCCAATGAGTTACGATTTAAGGATTTATACAATTAACAAGCCGGATTTCAGTGGCATTAAAAACATGCCCAATATCGAGATGAACGAAGACGCAATCATACTCCCATCAAAGAATCATCAAATAGTGATCTCAAAAGATACGCCGATTGAAAATGAAGATATCCCGCAACAAATCAGCAAGGAACTTCCGGGGCTCAGTTATTTAATTGAATGCAATTTGGAGCCGTGGACGGATAATGAAAATCGAATCAAAGAATTATTAAAAGTAGCTAAAATCATTGCCAAAGAAAGCATCGGCGTCATAGAAAATCCGCAAACGGATGAGATCATCCTGCCATCCGGAGTCAAGCGAGTTCTTGAGTTCGAAAAAATCGAACGCTTTTCGATTATTAAAATGTCCTGGTGGTTTAATGATGATTCCCTTCTTAATAGCAATAAATTGAAGCTGTTATTGGAAGCGATCGAAAAATATATCCCGGAAGCCCTGCCCAGACGATATGGAGAATACGAACCGCCAACAGAGAAATTTACAGACATTGCGACTTTTCATGATTATATTCTAGGGCATGCAAAAAAACAGATTGTCTGGTATCCGAGTAAACCGGTCGATAATGTACATCTGGGGTTTCCGGACTTCATCGGACCGGATAGGAGGGGTTATCGATTCGGTCAGTTTTCAGTTTCCATTGATTCGGCAGTCCTGACGATGCCGGGGTGGAAAACGACAATCGTGCGTTTTTTCAAAAGCGTCAGCCGGATTCTGGATCCATTTTATGGGGATATATATATTCTAAAAAACTACATTCGCGCCCGTACAACTTCTTACATCGATGGCAAGACAGAACGGCATCCCATTTGCAGCTGGTGGTGGAATGGAGTCCCGAGAAAACCCGGAGTAGGAATAGTTATAGGTAGACCTTTACTCGATTATGCAAAAATAAAAAATCCGACATTTGTTCTGGACAACGGATGCGAAATCTTACTCGACGAGCAATTTGACGAAATTCAAACTGAGGATATTGTCATTCATAATCAGATTTTGCAGCCAAGAGCTAAGATTATATCGAATGGAAGAGGTTATGGCTTTAGTGGCCTCTATCCGAAAAAATGGCCGTTTAGCGGACCAAAGCAAAAAAATTAGCAACTTTACATGAGTCAGTATTCCTTCTGAATTCGGTTGTCCAAAGGAGCCGCTACAGCCAAAACGCCCAAGATAAACTGACACGCCTTTCGATGTATTTTCGCTACTAGATTTCCTTTTAGGCATGCAAAAAGACACCTCGTTTGAAGTGTCTTCAGATTGCAATTTGTGTCTTATTTATGCTTCAGCTTTCCATAAGAAAATATTCGATAGAATCTCTAGCATTTCATCAAAGTTTGTCACTCTTATGCCTAAATTCTTCAAATCAGGCCTGTCTTCCTTGATCTGTTCAATGAAATGAATAACATCATTTTGAATATCTCGAGAGGATTCAATCCTGCTTGTAGGAGATACATTGGCAAGAAGCCTAAAGACGTCATTCCTATGTTTCTTTATGTTTTTCGTATCGATATCTTCTCCGGCTTTTTTTCGTTCTTTCAAATCCAGCCATGCTTTAATCTTAAACAGGATTACTGTTTCCAGATCTATAAGAGAAAAGCCATCTAATGTACGTCTGCCTTTTACTAATACATCATAATAATCATCATTTAATAGTATTGCAGAGAGACTGACGATGCTGTCATCAATGTGAATGGGAGTCAGTCCACTTTCGAAGCTAAGTTCAAATTCATATGAACGCTTACTGAAAAGCTCGATTATCATAGGGAAGGATGAATTTTCAGGATTTGTAAAACGATAAAATTGATTATTATCCGTTCCCTTCTCACGATGTTTATAACCCCCATCTTCTATAAACTTCCAGAAGGTTTCCCCAAAAGAGGAATCCAGAGCCTCAATGATGAGAACCATATCCAGATCCTTGGTGGCTCGAAATGAAGCTCCAAGTTCATCCATAAGAATTTCGCAAGCTGTCCCTCCAATAAAGACATATTGATTTGTGTGGTTTCCAAAATACTTTTTGAAAATTTCTAATCCGCGTACCATGGCTCAACTCGCAAGATTTCTTCGAATGCTTGCTCAACCCTTTCGTCAGTTTCTTCCTTCAAAGACGCATATAAGGATAGTAGATCTACATGACCATTTATAGAAAACAGTATCGGATTATAATCCCATAGTTCTAACTCCACCAGTTTTGCATCCTTAATTAGGTCTCTATTTTTAACAACGTCAATCTGTTCTGTAGTTAGCTTCTGTCTATCTATTGCCATAATCGGATGATCAGGTGGATTGATCATGGATAGCTCTGCCAATGCATCCATTCCGGCAACCAATGCACCTGCCGGCCTTGTCGTTGTGTAAATGATTTTCCTCACTGGATTCTTTAGATAATCACGTCCCCTGAGAAAGTAGTCCGGGTCTGAAATCCGCTTATACTCCTTACTTCGGCCAGTCATCCCTCCAATTTCATAGGTGATGAGATTTGCACGGTATAGTTCATTTAATGCTCTGGAAGCGGTCATTTTGTTAAAGCCCAGCTTTTTGCCAAAATCAGTTGTATTAACAACTTCCTCTTTATGGTACAGAAAGTACAAATATGCAATCTGCGCAGGTATTGTGAATCCCTTCATCTCTTCGCTAATATCTTCCTGGACTTTTTTCAAATCAAGCCCCAAGAATGGCAAATACATCTGTCCATCTTCAATCACAAAGGCAATCCTGTTTTCAATCAGACTTTTTCTTCTATACCTTGAGATTTCTTTGTAAAACAGGACAATTTGACGATCCGTCAGGGTCTTAATTTGCTTTATATGCTTTTGAAGCTGATCAACATTTGGCATCTCGTCTACAGCTTCTATTAAAATGCACTTTGCTCCAAGAATCATCGCCTCATAAAAGCTGTAGTTATCCCTCAGAAAAATCGGAAAATTATTCTTTTTAGGCCACGGTTTTATTATAAGATTCTCATCTATATTTTCTTTTAAGTATAATTCAACAGTCTTGATCAATTAGATCACCCCCTAATGTAACAATTTTCGTTTTAAATATAACGCTTAAACCGTTATATTTCAAGTCGTTTTCGTTACATTAGGTTGATATAACCTTATCATCAATGGAGTACTTGATGGGTCGATCTTCATCCATGGGACAATGAATATAAATACTGATCTAATAGATGTTATAAAGTCAAATATTTCTAATTTCGAATATGTCAAAAGGGACAAGTATAGGACAGTGTGGGGAGTAGAGTGAAGGTAGAAACAATTCAACCCTGATGACTTTTATGAAAGGAGACGCATCATGAAGAAGTTGAGCTCGAAGTCAGCGAACTGATTAGTTTTGATGATAATACACAGTCCATGATTTTGAGCCTTTACGAAAAGTCATAACAGGAGATTGAAGGTTTCTGTTGCTTCTATTTTACTACGTGATATCGTATATAATATAGTTGGCACTTTATTACTGTATATGAATATTTGAAAGCAGGTAGAAGATG
>JAAYBI010000021.1 GCA_012718915.1 Clostridiaceae bacterium | reverse complement strand
GCGCGAATTACGATGAGACGACGGCGAACGTGACCTTGATGGTGAACAAAGCGACGCCTGTAATCACTACCGATCCAACAGCATCGGCAATCACATACGGGCAGGCCCTATCAGATTCGGACCTGACGGGCGGATCGGCAAGCGTAGCGGGAACGTTCTCCTGGACCACTGAGGCGATAGAGCCATCCGTATCGGACAGCGGGGTGACAACATACTCGGTAACCTTTACGCCGACGGACAGCTCGAATTACAACACAACGACGACTACGGTTACGCTGATTGTTGGAAAAGCGACGCCTGTAATCACTACCGATCCAACAGCATCGGCCATCACATATGGGCAGATGCTTTCGGAATCAATCCTGACGAGTGGATTGGCAAGTGTTGAGGGGATGTTCTCATGGACGACAGGTACGACTGAGCCATCCGTATCGGATAGCGGGGTGACAGCATACTCGGTAACCTTCACGCCGGCGGACAGCGCGAATTACGATGAGACGACGGCGAACGTGACCTTGATGGTGAACAAAGCGACGCCTGTAATCACTACCGATCCAACAGCATCGGCAATCACATACGGACAGGCCCTTTCGGATTCGACCCTGACGGGCGGATCGGCAAGCGTTGAGGGGATGTTCTCCTGGACCACTGAGGCGATAGAACCATCCGTATCGGACAGCGGGGTAACAACATACTCGGTAACCTTCACGCCGACGGACAGCGATAATTACGGACCGGCAACAACGACAGTGACGCTAACGGTAAACAAAGCGACACCGACGATCATCACCGCGCCGACGGCTTCGGCAATCACATACGGGCAGGCCCTATCAGATTCGGACCTGACGGGCGGATCGGCAAGCGTAGCGGGAACGTTCTCCTGGACCACTGAGGCGATAGAGCCGTCCGTATCGGATAGCGGGGTGACAGCATACTCGGTAACCTTCACGCCGACGGACATCTCGAATTACTACACAACGACGACCACCGTGACCTTGATGGTGAACAAAGCGACGCCTGTAATCACTACCGATCCAACAGCATCGGCCATCACATATGGGCAGATGCTTTCAGATTCGGATCTGACGGGCGGATCGGCAAGCGTTGAGGGAACGTTCTCTTGGACAAGCGGTACGACGGAGCCATCCGTATCGGACAGCGGGGTAACAACATACTCGGTCACCTTCACGCCGACGGACAGCGATAATTACATTGAGACGACGACGAATGTGACGCTGATTGTAAATAAAGCGGACGCAACATCGCCGATTGCCCCGATTCTATTTAGTAAGACGGAATCGACTGTGTTGCTGACATTTGTGACGGGTTACGAGTATATAAGGGTTGCAGATGGAGCGGATTTATCCACGGGGACATGGCAGGATAGCAATGAATTCACCGGTCTTGCGAGCACTACAGCGTATGATTTCTATCAGAGAATAAAGGAAACGACTACACACAATGCATCTGATGTCTCCACCAAGCTTGATGTGACAACCTCAAATCCGGTACTTACGGGAACAGCCAATATCACGGGATCACCCGTTTTCGGGCAAACACTGACGGCGTCACTTGCCGGCAGTAACAACACCGGAACGCTCTCGTACCAGTGGGTCCGCGGCAACAGTGATATAGAAATGGCAACCGACTCTACATACACATTAGTGCAAGCGGATATCGGTTATCAGATCACAGTGATAATCAGAAGCAGTTTTGAGACAGGATCCGTCACCGGTACTCCGACATCGGCAGTGCAGAAAGCCGACGCAGCTTCAGCTGTCGCACCGGTGTTGTCCGAAAAGACAACAACAATCGTGACGCTTGTATCCGTAGCAGGCTATGAGTATATCAAAGTGAATAAAGGTGCAGATGTATCCACAGGCACATGGCAGGATAGTAATGTGTTCAGCGGGCTCTCAAGCGGAACGCCCTATGACTTCTATCAGAGAATAAAGGAAACGGCAACTTCCAAAGCATCAGCAACATCATCGAAACTTGATGTGACTACAATCGCTGCACCGGAGGTGACGCCGATGCCTTTGCCGACATCGACGCCCACACCGATACCAACTGCGACTCCGATTCCGACTCCAACCTCGCCGCCGACCGTTTCGCCGACACCAAAACCAACCTCGACGCCGACCGTTTCGCCGACACCGAAACCAACCTCGACGCCGACTGTTTCACCGACACCAAAACCAACGGCAACTCCAATTCCGACATCGGCACCCACCTCCACACCCACATCGGCGCAGACATCCACTCCGGTACCGACTGTAACGGAAACACCGGACGGGACAACAGATAATAACTCGCAGACAGACGACTCATCCGTGGGTATCAGCCCGATTGTGTTCTGGATTGGTGGCGCAATACTTGCGGTAACGATTCTTGGAGCGATAGGTATTATTATTCTGAAAAGAAGAAGATAAGCGGGAGAGCACGGACATCTCTCAGAAAATTGTGAAGGGCAAAGCGTCATAATTGATGCTTTGCCCATTTACATTTCCGATTCTCTAAGTTGTATGGATTTATTCGTTTTCGATCATGTTGATATTGATTACAGAGCTTAAGGAAAACACTTTATTGCTTCCGGTCGCCTTGAACTGCTGATTCCTTGAGATTTACCGCCAAATCTCGGAAAATGTTCTGTTTTGGCGGTAATCTGCGACTTTCGCAAGGCGTACCGAAGCCATGAGTTGCTTCTTTTACCGCCAAATTTCGTAAAATGTTCTATTTTGGCGGTAATCTGCGACTTTCGCAAGGTGAGCTGAATCTATGAGTTGCTTCTTTTACCGCCAAATCTCGTAAAATGTTCTATTTTGGCGGTAATCTGCGACTTTCGCAAGGCGAGCTGAATCTATGAGGTGCTTTTTTTACCGCCAAATTTCGAGAAATGTTCTATTTTGGCGGTAATACATTTTTTGCGGCAAGTTAATTATTTTCCGGTCGCCTTGAGCAGCTGATTCCTTGGGATTTACCGCCAAATTTCGAAGTGGAGTGCCGGCGGACCTAATCACATATACATAGACGCGGATGGAGCAGGTCGGTCGATCATAAGAGACGCGCGCCGGGATTCGACGTACCTACTCAAACGCATTTGTATCAATCTGCCTGCGACGTTCAGTCTAAAATCGTAATCGTAGGGAGTTTCTGGTCACATTATTTGGTGGAGTCATCGTTATCTAAACAGCTTTGCAGTCCGATACAATAAAATAAGTCTTATAATGCCGATGACCAAGCTTCCTATTCCGGCCAGAATCAAAACAATCACTTTGAACGCAGACGTAAAAATCGGAAGAATATTTACGACTGTATTTGCGATGATCAATCCAATATACCATTTCCATAACTGATCCCATTCCGTCGATATATGATTACTCACGTTGCTCGACACATTCGAGTGTGCGGTAAATTCGGAGTATGTTTCTAAAATGCTGATGATCAAAACGATTAAAGTTAAGACCAATGATAATACAAATAAGCCGGGCAAATCATTATAGAGAGTCATCAATAGAATTGCGATTGTTAGAATAGAAAGCAATGATGAGCAAAGGTGCAATTTCGCTGCCGAGTCGTAATATCGATCAAGTTTGCGAAGCCGGAACAAGACAAACGCATAAGCCAAAGACGTAACTCCGGATATGATCGTTCCTAACCAAAGCATTGAATCAATTCTGGACAACACAGAACTAATTACTGAAGGAATAAAAAGCCAGAAGAGCATCAATATACAATTATGTAATAAAGTACTTGCTTTTGCGGATTCGTCTGCATCGAGCTGATACCCGAGTGAATCATATAGAATAATCTGACGGGAATTTGCTGAGCTATCGGATACAGCAACATTGTACGGGCTGCGTGTCGATCCGACATGCCCGCAGGAAGGACAAACTTTCGACGCACCAAGCGGATGCCCGCACGAATCGCACAGGGCTCTCTGACCTGGCGTTGATAAGTTTTTGGAAACAGCAATAGTGTGCGTTCTGAGAACCGGTTTGGGTCGCGGTTTGCCATGTCCGCAAGAAGGACAAATTTTCGTTCCGATGAATTCATAACCGCAAGAATCGCATTTCATAATAACATTGCCCCCCCAAAATTGAACTTATTTTGAAGTATACTTAAGTTTAATTCTTTTAACAATACAAAGCTATTGATTGATTTATTAGGGGCGAGTTCTTATGACCCGGAAATCAGAAAATATCTTGTGAATCTTAACCAGTTCGAAAAGAATATCAAACTCGGCGCGACAACGGCCGGCGGGGAGGCGAGCAATGGCAAAAAAGGAATTTATAGATCCGCGGGAGCGGCTGATCGGATTGGGTGCGGAGGCGCTTGCGGACGCGCTCCTCGATCTTGGGGGACGGTATGCGCCGGTCAGCAAACGAATTGATCGTTTGGTCGAGACGCCGGATGAAAAATTGAAGCGCGTGAAAGCGAAAATATCCGGACTCAAGCGTGCGAAGCGATTTGTCTCGCGAAGGGAATCGTCGGAGTTTGCCGCAGATCTTCTGGGGGTATTGGAGGATATTCACGAGTCGGTTCGAGACCCGAAGAACGGTCTTTTACTGACCGCTTCCTTTTTCGAAACGGATGAAGCGGTGATTAGCCGCTGCGACGATTCGGACGGAATCATCGGGGACGTGTACCGGATCGATGCACGGAAACTTTTCACGGAGTATGGGGCGGCAGAGGAGGATAAGGAATCGGTGGCGAATCTGATCTTCCGGCTGAATTTGAAAGATGATTACGGGTTGCGTGACACTCTGGTCGATCACGCGGGAGATATGTTGGGCGAGCCTGAGATTCGGGGGTTGATTCGAATGCTCTTGACGTCTCAAGAGAAGGAGACGAGCAACATGGGTCGCTTTCATGCGCTCCTCAATATCGAGTCCCTGGCGAAACAAATCGGAGACGCGGAGCTTTTCGAGCAGACGGCATTGACCCGTGTCGAGAGCCCGTACCCGAAATTGTGGATTGAAATTGCGAGAGTGTATTTGACGGCCGGAGATCCGGACAAAGCGCTGGATCGGTTGTCAAAAATCGAAGAATGCAGAGAGCCCTATACGACCGAACGGGATCGGTTGCTCTCGGAGATTTATCGGGTGAAGGGTTGGTCGGAGCGTCGGGCGGAGCTGCTGCGGAATATGTTCCGTCAACATCGATCGGTTGAACTCCTGAACGAAATCGCTCTATCGATTGGGGAAGAACGGCGTGATGAGCTGGTTGGCGAAGCTGTCGATGAGATACTTTGCCGCGTCGGGTTTGATTTTTCGGACCTTCAGTTTCTTCTGGATTGCGATAAGAAAGAACAGGCGGAGCTCTATCTGTCGAAAAGGGCAGATTTCATTAACGATGAAGCATACTATCACTGGCTTCCGATCGTAGAAAAAATGGAGCGGGGCGGGCTTCTTTCGAGCGCCACTCTCATATATCGGGCTCTGCTTCTGGAAATTCTGGAAAATGCGAACTACGCGGCGTACGGGCACGGCGCGCGTTATTTGCGAAAACTGGACCGCCTGGCGGAGCAGATCGGGGACTGGAAAAACACCGCCGAACATCAGCTTTTCAAGGAAAAAATCGGCACGGATCATAAGCGCAAGACCAGTTTCCGGGCAAAATACGAGAGCGCGAAATGAGGGCTACGCAGGATACATAGATTCGGAATGCGGTAGGGAGGTAGTTACTTTGGAAACCTCCTGCTTATGCTGAAACGTAGAGTTGTCCGGCAGCAGGAACCCTTAATTCAATTTACATACCCATTTGCGAAGGTGTATGTATCCAAACCAGCTCGAAAAATCCTTACGACGCACTAAATTGCACTTTTACAGAGAATTTGCTCGGAATAGAGTCTAATGCATGCAGTTCAACGAATCAACGAAATGACGTCGCTACAATTTACATAAATATAGCTGATTGATATACCGCCCGAGGTTAAGATCGCTCGATGTCCTTCTCCTCTTTTTCCATACGCCGGTATTTCAAGTAATCCCGGAAGTCGTTAACAAAAAAGCGAGAAGACCAAACGCATTTAGTTCGAGGAAAATTGAATTCTTTTGTCAATACCTCCCATATGATCAGCAGCGGAAAAGTAATGATAGTAAACGGGATGTAGGCACCTAATATCCATTCTTTTCCGAGTACAATAAAGCTTGAAAGAATGACCTCCAGTAAAAGAATGACGATTAAGGAAATAAGTATCGTGAGCATAAGAGCCTGATCGGATTTGTCGTATTGATAATATAAGGACCCAAAAAACACGACTACAATCAAAGTAAAGAAGGAGTTCTTTCTTGAATAATGAGCGTACGTAAGCAGATCAGAACTTAAGCAGTGTATCGGGATCTCTTTTTCCGGAGAGAACTCATGACCCTCCTTAACGTCTTCCGCATCCACCGCAACCATACCACCATCGACTAAATATACAATCTCGTCGGGTGTATAGTCCGTGTTTGAATTATCGTGATAGCAATTCGGGCAACGCACCCCGCTTGTCATATTATAACCACAATTATCACAAATCATGTTCTGCCCTCTTCTTCATCGAATAAGATTGCTTGCATACCATTCTATTATACTATAATCCCATCTAATAATTGCGGAGAAGAACGATCCACAATTGGTTTGAATATTCGACCTGCCAATCTGACAATCTAGGCTGTATTTCCAACACTTCGGAGCGGTGGCGGGCTGCAAAATACAGCCTGGAACCGCTAAACTATCAATCTAGGCTGTATTTCCCAACTCTCCGAGCGCTCCTCAGGAGTAGCAGACTGCCGGCAAAACCACCGCAGATACACACTTTTGCCGGTAACTTCAGCCTTCTGGACCTTCTCCGCGACAAGAATCTACCGGCAAAACCTCTTGAACTCCAGCATTTTGCCGGTATCCCCACTCTCCGAGCGCTCCTCAGGAGTAGCAGACTACCGGCAAAACCACCGCAGATACACACTTTTGCCGGTAACTTCAGCCTTCTGGACCTTCTCCGCGACAAGAACCTACCGGCAAAACCACCGCAAATACACACTTTTGCCGGTAACTTCAGCCTTCAGGACCTTCTCCGCGAGAAGAATCTACCGGCAAAACCTCTTGGACTCCGGCATTTTGCCGGCATCCCGACCCTCCGCGAAAATCTTCGAAAATGAAATCTACCGGCAAAACCCATAGGAACCGAAGAAGCCCATAATGATATAATATTTGAATACAGAATGAGCGGCGGGTCTTTGCAGAGGGAGTAGTGTGGTGTATAGAGTTTTTATCATTGAAGATGATCGTGGTATCGCAGAAGCCCTCAAGGCGCAATTAGGCAAATGGAATCTCCAGTCAGCGTATGTACAGAATTTCAGAGCGGTGATGGAGGAGTTCTCCGCATATGACCCGCACCTGGTTCTTATAGATATCGGACTTCCGTTTTTTAACGGCTATCATTGGTGTGGTGAGATCCGAAAGGTCTCGAAGGTTCCGATTATTTTTATTTCTTCGGCAGCGGATAATATGAATATTGTGATGGCGATGAATATGGGCGCGGACGATTTTGTTGTCAAGCCTTTTGACCAGAGCGTCTTGGTGGCGAAGGTCCAAGCGCTTCTTCGTCGTACGTATGATTATATCGGTGCACTGCCGGTCATTGAGCACCGGGGTGCCGTATTGAATACCGCGGATCATACCTTGATGCTGGGCGAGGATCGGGTCGAGCTAAGTAAGAACGAGTACAGAATCATTCTTGCACTTATGGAAAACAGGGGTAGAATTGTCAGCCGTGAGGCTCTCATGGAACGTCTCTGGGCAACCGAGAGTTTTGTCGATGAGAATACGTTGTCGGTCAACGTCAATCGCTTGCGAAAAAAACTTGATGCGGCGGGACTGCCTGATTTCATAACGACCAAGGTCGGCCTGGGCTATATCATTGAATAAATTTAAATGCAATTGAATGGCAACGGTCAGAAACAGAATCAGACACAATCGAATGGCAACTATCAGTTGAGGATTTGACATAATCAAATAAACGCGGTCGGATAAAGAATTTGACACAATCGAATCGTAATGGCCAGAAGCAGAATCAACAAATTTGAATATACTTGAACAACTATTGAAATTTATAGAATAGCAACGGAGGGCGAATGCGGTTTTTGGGGGATTATTTAGCGAAAAGAATTAAGCCGATTCTGGTCTTTTTCGTCTTTGCCGTGATTTTCTGCGGTTCATTTTTGCTTTACCGGGTTCCGGTCGAGGCGGCCGTGTACCCTTCATTTATTTGCGTACTGGCTGGTATGGTGATCCTGGCTCTTGATGCTCGAAAAGCCTATAAAAAGCACATTCGTCTTCAAGAGTTGCTTGCGCTTTCGTCCGAGCTTTTGAGCGATTTTCCTGAGCCGGCGACGATGGAGGATGAGGATTATCAGGCGATTATCGGAATGCTCCGGGATGAGCGGATTCAGCGGCAAAACCGCTCGGAAGAGCGCTTTTCGGAGATGATCGAATACTACACGATCTGGGCGCACCAGATTAAGACGCCGATTGCGTCGATGCGACTTCAACTTCAGAATGACGGTTCCGATGCCGCCCGGCATCTCCTTGAGGATTTGTTCCGGATTGAGCAATATGTTGAGATGGTCTTGTGTTATTTAAGATTGGACTCGAATTCGACGGATTATGTTTTTCGAGAGGTTCCGCTCGACGACGTGATTCGAGCGGCGTTGAAGAAGTACGCCGCGATGTTTATTCGCAAGAAAATTGCGCTTCAATACGAGCCGGCCGGTGTGACGGTGACTACCGACGAGAAATGGTTGCTTTTTGTGGTCGAGCAGGTTCTTTCCAATGCTGTGAAATACACGCCCGAGGGCGGATCCATTATGATTGGAACCGGCGGCGTGAAAACAGATGAGTCTTCGGAGGTGCCGACTGAAGTGTCGCTTTTTATCCGCGATACCGGGATTGGGATCGCCTCGGAGGATTTGCCGAGGATTTTCGAAAAGGGCTATACCGGGAGAGCAGGGCGGATTGATATGAAGGCGAGTGGTATCGGCCTTTACCTGTGCCGAAGAATCAGCCGAAATCTTGGTCACGGTATACGTGCGGAGTCGGCACCGGGCCGGGGAACGGTCATCCGAATCGATTTTGACCGAAGGAAGCCCGAGTTCGAATAAGGCTGGAGTGTCGGGGCATTCGCCAATCCGGACGACTTGGCGGATCTGATAGTAGACGCCGATCCGACCGGCTTTGCTGAACTGATAGGCTT
>JAAYBI010000020.1 GCA_012718915.1 Clostridiaceae bacterium | reverse complement strand
TGAATTATGAATGCGATTACCGTTTGGACGCATATATCACCTCCGGTATGTGTTTTTTGCGGACAAGTTCTGCCGTTTCGACGATTGTCACACGTATCATATTTTTCTGTTTGCTATCATGTTTGTTCTTCTTGTCTGACGATGTTGCCATTCAAGCCGTATTCGGAACAGATAGCTCATTGCATACAACATGATGATAGTCTTAATCCGATTCTTGCAATTACAGCGATGAGATATGAGGAACCGATTGCATCCGCACTTCGCACGCTTAAGTTTCGCGAGGGGATATATTATGCTCCGATTCTCTCGTTTATGATGTATAAAGCCCTTCAATCAACAGCGCTGACATTTGATGCAGTGGTTCCGGTGCCTCTTTCTAAGCAGCGGCTTCTCATGAGAGGTTATAATCAAGCGGAAATTTTAGCAGAGCCGATTTCTCGCCGTTTGGATATTCCAATGCTGTCACAATCGTTGTGTCGACCGCGAAATACCAATCAGCAAAGTCGTTTTCGGGATCCCCTGAGGAGGGCACAAAATATTACCGGTGCATTTGAAGTTCCTGAAGACCAATGTGTTGATGAACTAAGAATTTTGTTGGTGGATGATGTATTGACGACGGGATATACCCTTCACGAAGCAGCGTCGACACTTCTGAAGTCCGGTGCCTCTTGTGTTGTTGCACTGACGGCTGCTTCAAGACGTATTCTATAATATTACTTGTCGAACGCCGTTGTGGAATAAGGAATATGAACGTTTTTTAAAAGATCAAAGAAGATGACGATTTAAGATGTAAATTCGTCTGTTTTCTATGCCGTGGCGGCGGTGCTTGCCTTGTTCGTCTATGAAAGTATTGTTATAATGAAGTTGCCTGAATGACCGAGACTCATGTTTTTGAACCTTCATGACTTAAAAGGGAACCCGTAGTCAGCGCAGAGCAGATCAGGCCTTGACACTTTTAAATAAGTGCTCCCGGGAGGAAGATCTAAGACTGCCGCAGGGTACCCACCTGGCTTATAGCTAGGTGTCAAAAAGTGAGAATCGGCATACAGGTTTTATTCTGTGGATGATGGGCGATATAATGGGCTTTTTATACGATGCCAAACAGATTAAGAAGCGTGACCCCGCTGCCCGAGGTATACTAGGGGTTATTTTTTTGTACCCGGGATTTCACGCCTTGATTTATCATCGAATCGGACATTTTTTTTATCGAATAAAGCTGTTTTCAATTGCTCGGTGGGTCTCGCAAACAGCTCGATTTTTCACGGGTATTGAGATTCATCCCGGTGCAAATATCGGCAAGGGGCTCTTCTTGGACCACGGGATGGGTATTGTTATTGGGGAGACAGCAGTAATTGGAGATAATTGTACGATTTATCATGGTGTGACACTCGGTGGAACCGGACATGATAAAGGAAAGAGACATCCGACCATCGGAAATAACGTGCTAATTGGCGCCGGCGCTAAACTTCTCGGACCATTCACAGTAGGTAACAACGTGATGATTGGTGCGAACGCCGTTGTGTTGACTGATATTCCTGACAAAGCGACTGTAGTAGGTATACCTGGTAAAGTGGTTCGCATTGACGGAAAGCCGATCAGCCATGCTCAAGAACTTGACCATGCGGTCACTGCTGATCCGGTCGAACAAGAAATATGTAAACTTCTTCACCGTGTCATGGCTCTTGAAAAAGCATCCGGAGTTAGCCCGCAACAGAAGCATCTTCCGACGATGTGCGATCCGGATAAATATGATTCCGAAGAAAATTGTAACAGACTTTCATAAAGCTTGTTGATGTCGCACTTTTTTGTTTGCGTATCAAGCACTTAAGCGCGTATAATAACTTGTTCAGAATCTATTGTTGGTTTTGGGATCAATGTATTATCTTTTCGGAGGCACGTATGAAAATATATAATACCCTTTCAAAAAGCAAGGAGGATTTCGTCCCGATTGAGCCCGGAAAAGTGACTATATACGCTTGTGGGCCGACGGTCTATAATTATTTCCATTTGGGAAATGCCAGGCCTTTCGTGACATTTGATACGCTTCGTCGCTATTTAGAATATCGAGGCTATGAAGTGCGTTTTTGTCAGAACTTTACAGATATTGATGATAAAATTATCCAAAAAGCAAATCAGGAGGGCGTCTCGATTGATGTCATTTCTGAGCGATACATTAATGAATACTATGTAGATGCGGATCAACTCGGCATTCTTCGTCCGACATACCAGCCACGCGCCACGGAAACCATCGAAGAGATTGTGTCGATGATCTCGGATTTGCTGGATAAGGGTTTCGCTTACGATTTAGAAGACGGCTTGTATTTTGATGTCAGTAAATACGACGAGTATGGTCGCCTTTCTCACTTCCGCTTAGAAGATTTGCTCGCCGGTGCAGGAGAAAGAGTCTCTGCAGAAGACGGATTAGGCAAACGTAACCATGGTGATTTTGTCCTTTGGAAGAAAAAGAAAGACAACGAACCGGCTTGGCCTGCACCGTGGGGTGAAGGTCGTCCCGGTTGGCATATCGAATGTTCGGCAATGATCAAGAAGCATCTTGGCGATACGATCGATATTCACGGAGGCGGACAAGACTTGATATTTCCGCATCACGAGAATGAAATAGCGCAAAGTACCTGTTCTTCCGGCAAACCATTAGCAAGATATTGGATGCACAATGCGTTCGTCAATGTCGATAATGAAAAAATGAGCAAGTCTTCAGGCAATTTTTTCATGATTCGCGACATTGTTCAAAAATACAGTTATCGTGTTATTCGGTTCTTTATTTTGTCAGGGCATTATCGGATGCCCATTAACTTTTCGGATGAATTACTTGCTGCTGCTACCAATAGTCTGAATCGAATCATAGAATCTGTCAGAAACCTTGAGTTTGTCGGGTCACATCGTTCGGATAGCCGGTTTGAGGATGTTGATTCTGAGAGTGAAGCGCTTGAGAAGGCTGTAACGGAAGCTAAAGAAGCCTTCATTAATGCGATGGATGATGATCTCAATACAGCAGACGCGATTACAGCTATATTTATGCTTGTGCGGGCGGCAAATAGTGCGGCATCGCAGAATGGGAAGGCGTCTGCAATATCGTTAAAAAATGCTCTCAATATGATCATCGAGCTGTGCGGTGTGCTCGGCATTAATTTGACTATAGACGCCGAGGATGAGGGTGTGCCGGCCGAAATTATGTTGTTGGTTGAACAACGCGCTGAGGCCAAGAGGGCGAAAAATTTCGCCGGAGCTGATGCCATCAGAGATCAGATATCTGCACTTGGTTTTGTAGTAAAAGATACCCCTTCCGGTCCGCAGGTTACCAAGCAATGATGATACCGGTAATTAACGATGATATAAGAGAAGTTCCCGCATCTGTTTTGGCCTATGTCGGAGATGCAGTATATGAACTGTACTTTCGGCTTCGTGTAGCAGCCAGATATGCCGGGAGGTCCGGAGAAATTAACAAACGTGTCATTATATATGTAAAAGCATCGGCTCAGGCGACGGCCGGTCGCCTGCTTTTTGATTCGCTTACAGAAGATGAACAGGCTATTTTCAGAAGAGGCAAAAACAGCAATCCCGGAAGCATGCCCAAAAATGCATCTCCCGCCGATTATAGATATGCAACCGGCTTGGAAGCGCTTGTCGGTTACCTTTACCTTACAGATCAAAACGAACGCCTGGACACGCTTATGTCCGGGGTGGCGGATGCCATAGAATCGGGGAGGACCCAATAATGAACAGCAATAATGATTCCAATCGACCACGCTCAGGCAGACCGTCTTCAGGAAGTAGCCGTGGAGGCAACGGCGCTAAGCGGAGCGGAGTGGGTTTTGAAAAAGGCGCCTCACGAGGAAACTTTTCTAAGGGACCAGGCAGAGGGTCTTCAGGCGGATCTTTACGCGGCTCAGACCGTGGGCCGAGCAGTGCGCCGAGAGGGGATTCTTTCCGCGGCTCAGACCGTGGGCCGAGAAGTGCGCCGAGAGGGGATTCTTTCCGCGGCTCAGATCGTGGACCGAGCAGTGCGCCGAGAGGGGATTCTTTCCGCGGCTCAGACCGTGGGCCGAGAAGTGCACCAAGAGGAGATTCTTTCCGCGGCTCAGATCGTGGGCCGAGCAGTGCACCAAGAGGAAATTCTTTCCGCAGCTCAGACCATGGACCGAGAAGTGCGCCGAGTGGAGATTCTTTCCGCGGCTCAGACCGTGGACCGAGCACTGCGCCGAGAGGTGGATCTTTCCGCAGTTCAGACCGCGAAGCCGGCAAAGCTCCGAGAGGGGATTCTTTTCGTGGCGCAACTAGGGGGCCAAGCCGTTTTAACCGTGATGATACCTCTCGTTTTTCAAAGCAATATAATGAGGAAGCGCCGAAGAAAGAGCGCAGCGAATCATTGAAGGGGCCATATAAGTATTATGAAGCAGAAGGCAAAGGCTCAGAGCGTCGCGAAAAAAGAGAATATGGAAGTCTAAATAGAGAGAAGGATACTTCGATTTTTTCAGAACAAGAGGACTTGTTGACTAATTCGATAGATATGGATAATCAAAATAATTACTCCGGTACTGAATCGGAGGATGATGGTTTTTCAAAAGAAGATTCCAACGACCGACTCGAAGGAAAAAACCCGGTGCTCGAGGCTTTTCGCGCCGGGCGTACAATTAATAAATTATGGATTATTGCGCAAGATAGTAAGAAACAAGACCCTATTATCGCGAAAATTATCAGCATGGCAAAGATGGCACAAACGCCCGTATTGGAAGTTCCGAAGACGACCTTAGATCGAATGGCGACGACGAACGCTCATCAGGGCGTAATCGCTCAGACTGCTAGTCACGAATATGTAGAAATTGATTCAATCATTGAAGCTGCAAAAGAAAAGGGAGAAGAGCCGCTCCTGATTGCCCTTGATGGATTGAAGGATTCGTATAATTTGGGTTCTGTTCTTCGGATTGCGGATGCTGCCGGAGTCCACGGTGTCATTATTCCCAAACATCGATCAATTGGATTGGATGCGATGGTTGCAAAGGCATCTGCCGGTGCAATTGAGCATGTACCGGTTGCGCGAGTTAACAATTTGTCTCGAACATTAATAGAACTCAAAGAAAAAGGGTTTTGGGTTTACGGAGCTGACGCTGGAGGGCAGACGACTTACGATAAAGCGGATTACAAAGGTTCGGCAGTGATTGTCATAGGTAGCGAAGGCGAAGGAATAAGCGCAAATATCAGTGATAAGTGCGATGTACTCGTCACAATTCCGATGTCCGGAGAAGTTAATAGCTTGAATGCCGCAGTCGCTACAGGAATAATTGTTTTCGAGGCGCAAAATAATCGTCGAAAATGAGTTAAAATAAATATATCAGATTCTCGGAGGTTCATCGTTTTGTTTCAAGAGCGTCTTATCGGGCAAAGTCAGACGTCAAAAGGCACACGTATCAATAACGCTAAGAGGTTCTCAGCCTTTATAATCGCGATTGTTTTTGCGGGTGCATTTCTTCTGTCGGCTTGTGCTCCGGTTGAGGACGCTCTTCGGCGCCTGGGTCTTGATAATAATGCAGGGCTGGATTCGAGTAATATTTTGTCCGAGAGTAACTTTGTCCGCGTCGTCACGTCGTGCCTGGTGATTGAAGATGAAGAGGAAATTAAGGCGGTATATGAGACGATTCCTCAGGTTCAACTGGATTACATGTCGCTTTCAACCTTTACAAATTATGTGAGAATGCTTTCTCGTTTAGTCGAAGGTCGAGGAGACATCAATTCTTTCAGTATTTTGAATTCTGAAGAAGTGATTCCAATCCAAGACGAGATGATTACGAATGTACCTTCGCAAGAAGCACTCATTCGATCAAGCGTTCCGGTCGAGCTTCTTTTTTTCGACCAAAGTCAGAATGAACCCGTGTTCATCTTTTTTCAAAGGGATGAGAATGGCTTGGCCTATCTCTCCAAGGACTGGGTGGATCAATGCTTGATTCTTTATCAGTATGCAGATCACTATTTTCAAGCAGTCAATTCACAAAATATTAATGCGATTTATTCTATGATTTCAAACAGCTATCTGTCCGCTTCGTATTCGCTATCGGATAAGAGCATTTTGATCAAAGCTCGTGAGATTAGTCGTTACTATCTGGCAAGAGTCAAGTCTGAACAGGGTGAATATCGTGTTGTGACGCTTGACATTTCAAGGGTGGATTTTGTCCAACCCAATGTTCTTTCAGCCAATATGGAAGATTATGAGAGCAGGCAGGTTGGGTTTTTTGTCAATTCGGTAGGAACGGTGAGCGTTGATGAACATATCTTGAATTCACTTTCAATCAGAGATTACTACTTGTTTCAAGGTAATAGTCGTACGATTCGAATTGGAGACATAGCTACTTCAGGACTTTTCAATTCGATATTCGGCGAGCCTAAACTGACCACCATCGGGCGTACTATAGAAATTTCTGATTCTGGTGACTCAGAAGCTATTCGCAGAATTATTGTCGAGTATCCTGATGTCGCGTTCGTAATCGTTGGCATAATTTTGTCCGATGATAATTGGGAAGGGACTATTTATCAAATTCGAATTTCGAAACCTAATGATGATTTTTCGTTGGGAAATTCGATTCGAGTCGGCATGTCGCGAGATGATTTTATGAAATTATACCCATTCGCGGATGAAACAGCTTATTCGCTCGAAAACATCACGGATTCTCAGAAATACAAGCTTGTTGCTGATTTTTCTGCGGATGGAAGCGATACTCTTGATACCGTGACTCTTGAACTGGTTGAGTAATTGTTTCTCATTATCGCAGGATTGATTTATCAGAAGAGGCGACTTTTTAATTGCTCGATTTCGTCAGCATGCAATCCGATTGTTAATAAATACCCCCGGATGTCATCGTCATACTTCCGCTTAAAATGTTCAAGCAATAAAATCATATTCGTAGAATCGGATCGGTACATATGATGTACACTCTCCGGGTTCGCTCTAATTAAAGGATCAACCAGTGGGCGAATGTACTGAAAAGATGAAGAATAATCTTCTATTATGTCTTCTTTGGTTGCTCCCGAGAGTAAATATAGCAACGCAGCGATAAGACCCGTGCGGTCTTTGCCGTGCATGCAATGAAAGAGGACGGCGCCGTCGGTCGGCGAAGTAACAATTGTCTTGAAAACGCTTAAGATGCTTGGCTGCGAATAATCCAGCATGTAAACATATAAGTCGCCCAGAGTGTTATCGACAACCATCTTCATTGTATCGTCCGAGACGTTAGCGGGATCCGCAGCGAACAATGGAATATTGGCATAGAGTACTCCTGGTTCTTCAATAAAGGGATTGCCATTCCTCAACACTTCACTCTCAGATCGTAAATCAATGACGGTGCGGACGGGATAATCGACTAAAGCTTTAATGCTCGACGCTTCAAGAGAAGAGGGTGAATCCGCACGAATAAATCGCCTGTATGCGGTGGTTTTTCCTGAAATCGTCCTCATTCCTCCCATGTCCCTTGCATTATATATGTCAGGCAGAATCAGACGGTTTGTATCCGGCTCGATAATCATTAGTAACCTCTTGCGATAAACGATTAGTATTTGTGGCTATATCTTTATCCTACGGCTAATTATAACTCATTTTCCGGTTCCTATACTCCGGAAGCTGTGTATTTATCATTAACAGTGATGTAAGTTTTTGAAAAGGCTCTTTATCTAATTCCGTGAAAGAGGGAGTATAATTTGTTCATCTAGACGGAGGGTGAGCAAAATGGAAGCGATATTTAACTTCGTAGAAATGTTTGAAAAATCGATTGGTTTGAAAGAACCCTGGAAAGTTACACGAGCTGAATTTGATTCACGGGACAAAGCCGTACATGTATATGTGGAAGGCAGTAAAACAGCGAAATATCCATGCCCTGAATGCGGGAAGCTGTGTAAGAGATACGATAATGAAGAAGACGAACGAGCCTGGCGTCATGCCGATGTGGTGATGTACCCTTGCTACATCCACAGCCGGCGACCACGAATAGACTGCCCAGCCCATGGTATACGTGTCGTTGACGCTCCTTGGGCCCGTAAAGGCGCCAGACAGACCTTGCTATTTGAAGGTTATGCGATGATGTTGGCAGAAACCATGAGCATGAACGAAGCTAGCAAAATCCTTCGGATCAGCCGAACGGCGCTGATGCACATCGTGGAATACTGGGTGGAGAAAGCTGTAGCAGAGACAGACCTAAGTGTTGTGGAACAACTAAGTCTGGACGAAACTTCGTTTAAGCGCGGCCAAAGCTATGTGACCGTTGTGGGTGATCCGGAACACCACCGGGTCATCGGTGTGGAAAATGGGCGGGATATCGCGGCTGTAGAGCGATTTTCACTGGATTTCATCGCCCGCAAAGGTGACTGCAACAGAATCACACATGTGAGCATGGACCTATCGGCGACGTACAAGAAGGCCTGTGATATCTGCTTCCCCGAAGCCAAGCTTGTGTATGATCATTTCCATGTCAAAAAACTAGTACTCGATGGCATGGATGAAGTGAGAAGGGCTGAGCAGGGAAAGAAATATGCACGGAGTAAAAGAGCAGGACGAAAGTTGCTGATGATCCCGAAAAAACGAATGACCGAGCAACAAAATGCAGCAATGCAGGTGTTATGCCAGGAGTATCCCAAGACAGGACGAGCTTTCCAGATGGTACAACAGTTTGATGACCTATACCGGTGTCAAACAATCGTAGAAGCAGAAAGAGTGCTGAAAAGGTTAACAAGCTGGATGATGCATAGCCGACTGGAACCAATGAAGAAAGTTGCAAGATCGCTTCGGAGAAACCAAACAGAGATACTAG
>JAAYBI010000019.1 GCA_012718915.1 Clostridiaceae bacterium | reverse complement strand
GGTTACAATGTTCGTGTCCCACGAGCTTTCTCCTTCGTGTTTGGTTTGGTCACTTAACATTGTATGTGAGATTGTCCGCGTGGGACATCTTTTTTATTTTCGCGTCACTTCATTTTACAATTCACCCAATCCTCAAATTATCAATAGACATGGCAATTCACTAGTTTCGTGAAACACAAAAATAGAGATATGCCTTCATTGAACGCAAGGCTATTCATCAATTTCCGTAAAAGTCATATATCATGCTATGACGTGACATGACACGGAAACTGCCGTTAACGGATTTTGACGCAAAGAATATCGGCAATTCTGTCTCCGGTAATACGCCGCGAAAATTGTTATTTTTTTGTGCCGGGTACGATGAAGTCTTCAATATCGGAGGATATCGACTAAATGGCACGTTTGAGTGATTGTGTTGACGACGGATTTGCGCGAAAAGTTCGAGAAATGCAAATGCCGGCTAAGCAAAGAGTTTGTACTGCACCCCAATTGTTGAACTTTTCGTCCAATGTTTGGGGTGCACTCCGGTTCTGGTGAATTGGGCGGTGTTTTCATCCTTTAGCATAATTCAAAAGGGTTAGAGTCGTCTGTACGTCACATTCTAATACATACGAAATGATTGTGTTTGTGCTGTTTCGTATGTATTTACCGCCAAATTCGAATGTTTGGTAACTTTTGGCGGTAATTTCAAATTTACTCCTGTTCCCGATACAACGATTTTCTCAAGATTTACCGCCAAATTCAGAAGTTTTGCAACTTTTGGCGGTAATCTGCAAATTTCGCGAGGCGATACGAAGCCATGAGGTGCTTCATTTACCGCCAAATTCCTGAGAATCGTCTGTTTTGGCGGTATTATCAAGTTTTCATCTGTTCCCGCTCCAATATTCTCCCAATATTTACCGCCAAATTCGAATGTTTGGTAACTTTTGGCGGTAATTACTTAAGGCGAAACGTTTCGCGCCAACACCACAACCAACACCACAACCAACACCACAACCAACACTAAGGCCGCAAAGCCCACGCCGCACAACACACGTCGAAAAGCCCACGCCACCACCGCCCTCGCCCACGAGCCATTCTCAATTTCAAGTCGATTATTCTCCGGCGCAGTGGCTGATACACGCTGATCAATTTCTAACCCAATAACTCAATTGTGCCCCGAAGCATTTATTATTAAGCTTTTCACGGAAATAGATTACGAACCGAACTCAAAGAACCCTTTGAATATCACCCGAAAATGCCTATACTGAAACTGGTAAGATAATCAATCACAAGAATATCGGAGGCCATAATGATTCGTTTTTTTAAGAACTCGGATCTCGAACTCGTCATTCGTCTTTGGGTCAAAGTATTTGGGGACAGTGATTCTTTTGTGCGCTTCTATATGCAGTACCCGTCTCATGCGGAATGTATGCTTGTCGACGATGAAAACGGTGTCATTACGGCTATGCTCTCGATGCTTCCGATTCATTTGAAAATTGATGATTTGTCCGTACCCGGCCGATATATCTACGCCGTGGCGACCGACCCGGCTTTTCGCGGAAGGGGTAAGGCGCGTGATTTGATTGAGTTCTGTCACAGCCGAATGCGTGATTACGATGAGCCTATTTCTGTATTGGTTCCATCCGACGCTTCACTATTTGATTACTATTCTAAATTGGGATTCCGGACTGCTTTTTCGGTACGACATAAGACCGTCTTGGGCGACCATATTCGCAATAAGACGTCTCCATACCAAATCGACAAACTGACACCCTCTGATTTTCTTCGAATTCGCAACGTTTTTTTTCGCGAACGAAAACCTTTTGTCGCTTGGGACGAGGACGCGCTTTCGTATTTAACCTCATCAATGAACGCCTTCGAGATCGGTGCGTTTCGCATGGTCGGCTCTGATTTTGAAGCCTATGCGCTTTGCTCAGGTCGAGAGCAGAGCGTTTTTATAAGTGAAATGGCCCACATTGGTATTTCGGCTGAATCTTGTATAAGCATCATTCATGAGCACCTTCGCGCCGACCGATACACAATTCGCATCGGAAGCGCTTCTGCACAGGATCCTGTCGATTTTGAAAATGTACCGTTTGGAATGATTCACTATGTCAAACTTCCGGAATCGGATTCACGTGCTGCAAGTATAAATGCCGCCATTGTTTCGAATCGAGACAATGAATCTTCAGCGCCTTATCTCGGATTAGTCTTGGATTAGCCGCGGATTATTCTCGGATTGGTCTTGATTCGGTCTTGGGCTAGTCTTGGATGAGTTTCGGAGCGGTCTTTGATTAGTATTGGGTTGGCATCTGCCGATTGGTGTCGAACATCAAATCGATATCAGCTCAATCTCTAAGAACACGCTCGATTGTTTTTCGCGCCGAAGTAATACATGCGGTGTATTGCATTTTTTGCGCGTTTTGATATATCAAGTCGCGGTAGTTGCGATATGAATCGCCACCCATCTCGCGATCTGCAATCATTCCGGCCAGCAACATCATCAGATAGTTTTGGCTGAGCGGCTTCATTCGGCACAAGTCCGCCATGACTTCCAACAAATCATCCGAGTCGTCGAGTTGGACGTCCCGATATCGGCCCTGAGCAAATAAGAGTCGTAAAGACAATCTAAATAGTGCAGTTGCCTGCTTGAAAAAGGTGTCGGGCTTCGGAAATGAGTATACGAAGCCTTTTCTTTTGACTTCGATAATATAACTCTTATCTTCAAAGTGTGATATTAATTCTTGCGCATGAGCGTCGAGCCCCTCAGATAATGCGAGCATCGGTGCGGATTGCGAGATAATCCTTGCGGATTTCTTGGATCGATCCAACATCCACGAACGTATCGTGACTAGTTCGGCCTGCTTCGTAATCGTTCCGGTAATGAGATAATCCAAAGATTCACGGGCGCATACTTCAAACAAGCGCTCGACATCCGGTTCGGAGTCGCCGGTCAATGGATTATGACTCTGAGACACAGGAAATAATACCATTGGAGATACCGGTGCCGAAAACATGAGTTGTTCTGCCATAAGTAACGGTATGCCGCCGCTAAGGACCCGAAACATCTCGCCCATTTCGTCACTGCCTTCGACGCCGGCCAAGGATGCCACAGAATATTGTAACAATCCGATTCTCGGACCTTTTTCCGGCTCCGGTAATATGTCTTCGAGAACCGGAATAAATTCACGCCATACAGGCACGCGCAGCATCAGAGGTCTCTGATTAAAAGATTCGAATGGATTGGCGGAAGCAGGATTTGAGGCGACCTCCGGTCGGGAGGCGGCGCCATCCGATGCTTCACTTGATACGGACACTTCTACCTGAGGACCTTCATTCGGCTCGGGTGCAATCACGACTTGAGCAGAATCTGCCTCCGGGAATGACTCCTTTTCATGAGCCGAATCATCCGATTGGTCTGCGGAAGATATATTTTCGGATTCGGATATTGATTGACTTGTCTCTTCCTGAAGCGGTTCCGCTTCCGCGGTATCGCGAACCGAAAAGAAAGCATTATCAAAAGCGATCAGGGCAGACTTGACCTCAGCGTCCTCACAACGCTGTAAATCAGCATAAAGTTTTGAACCGCCCTGGTGATCTCCTGTGATCTTGTATGCACGCAATAGATTCAATCCGATGTAAGGGTTGTGTGAATCCGGATCATAGACCGGTGCAACCATCTTGATCATCTCGTCCGGAAATCCGAGCCGGCCCAAGTCTGCGGTCATTCGAAGCAAGACAAAATCCGTAGTCTTGTCTTTTTCAATCAATTGTCGGTAATAGTCCAGTGCTTCGTATAGCCGATTGGCGGCTAAATCAATCTTGGCGAGCAAAATATGAGGAAGGTAAGCTTCCTCCGACTCCGCGAGAGCCAACAGAGCCGCATTCACTGCTGCAGGCCCCTTTGTATTCCGGCAATGAGCCAGCATTCTTGCGAGTTTCTTCTCGTCATTCGGATTGTTTTCCAGCTCAAACCATAACGTTTCAAGTTCTTCCGGAGACAATACCGTAGCCTTGGGGGGCTCTGTCTTGGTCTCCATCTTCTGTGGTCTCGGATTAACTCCGGCAGTTCCGCTTGTCTTTTCCGTCGGCTTATTCGTCGGCTCAACCGGTGTCTGAACCGGTCTCGGAGAGGACGCCGGACTCGTGGTATTCGTTGAAATCTTGGTGCTCGGAATATTCGACGGTTCACTCTTGTGACCGTTATGAAGATCGATAGGTTTCGATGACGCCTCGAGCACTGTCTCAGCACGAGTATCGCCGGATAAATTTGCATAATCCGGTGAAGGAATTAGCCCATCTTCAAGCTCGTCTTTAGAATCATTATTCTTACGATTAAAAAGATTCAAACCCCTCGGTATTTTCATAGCGCCCTCCAGCATTGGCCTTTACATACTTTATTTTAGTGCTTCATAACAGTCCTAGCAAGTCAAAACGGTGTTGAAAGCGTTATATAGGCAGATAATTCATTGTTTAGATATAATACCATTTGAAAAATAGGCTCATAATTGCTCTTTATGTTTCAGCGAAAAAGAACTTTTATGATAATCAATGATTCCCTCTTCCTTCATTTTCGACAATACTGCCGAAAGTGCACTACGGTCAACACACAAATAGTCCGCCATTTCTTGTCGATTCATATGAATGTCAAAAATGTCGCCTCCGAATTGATTGTGCTTGAGTGCCAGAAAAATCGAAATTTTCTCTCTGATTCCGCGTTGACCCAAACATTGAATTTTTTCATTGAGTGCGACATTTTTTGTGGAAACAATATGCATCAGATTCCAGATTAATTGTTTATGATGAGGACACGCGGATTGACAGACCGTTGTGGCTTCACGCGCATTAATGAATGCAACTTTTACCTGAGTCTGGGCATAAACCGCGACCCCGGATGATTTTCCGGACAAAGCATACACTTCCGCAAAAAGCTCCCCGGGCGATATGAACGCGATGACATTGCGCTGACCTTCGATATTTTCGGCAACTACGACGGCCTGACCGGATACAAGAACCCCTAGGTGTGTGACATGTTGACCGATGAAAATGATCGGCGAGTCTTTCGCGAAGGACTTTAATCGAATATCGAGGCATTGATATAGGCTCTCCTTCTCGCTGTCATTCATATTCGCCCAAAGCGCGCTTTCAAATAAAGTCGTCTTCTCCAAATTCGCCACCCTTAAAATCGCCTTCTTTTGTTGTTATTACAACGGACTATTCGATGGGTTCATAATACACTAAAACTCGTAAATCACAAACAAGCCATAATGCATCCATCCGGATGTCATGATAGAACAGAAAGGAACATCCAAATGAAAAGAAGAATTATCACCATCGACGAAGACAAGTGTAACGGTTGCGGATTGTGCGCAGAAGCGTGCCATGAGGGAGCCATCGGAATGATTGACGGAAAAGCGAAATTGCTTCGTGACGACTATTGTGACGGACTCGGCGACTGTCTTCCCACTTGCCCGACCGGCGCCATTACTTTTGTAGAGAGAGAGGCCCTCCCTTTCGACAAGGCCGCTGTTGAGGCGAATATGAAAAAAAAGAACGCCCCCTCCGGCGGATGCCCCGGAAGTCGAGTCGCATCGCTTCATGCCGACACGCCCGCAGCTTGTCCGACCGTCTCTGTTCGAAAACAGGCGACACCACCGGAAGCTTCGGAGCCGACTCCGACACCGACCCGGCTGATGCAATGGCCGGTCCAAGTGAAATTGATGCCCATTACCGCGCCTTACTATGACGGAGCAAATCTATTGATCGCCGCGGACTGTGCCGCCTACGCCTGCGGAAATTTTCACGAAAAATACATGAAAAACCACATTACGGTCATCGGATGTCCCAAACTCGACAGCGTTGATTATTCGGAAAAACTAACCGCCATTTTGCAGAACAATAATATTCGAAGTGTCAAAATTGTCCGAATGGAAGTGCCCTGTTGCTCAGGTCTCGCTCAGGCCGCCGTTAAGGCAATTCAAGACTGCGGTAAAATGATCCCTTGGCAGTGGATCACCTTATCGCTTCAGGGCGAAGAAATCAACAATTAAGCATTCCAATAATATGAATATATCAGGAGGAACAATCATGAGCATGTATTGCAATCAATGCCAAGAAGCGGCCCGAGGTGTCGCATGTAACGTCACAGGAGTCTGCGGTAAAAACGAGACCGTCTCGAATCTCCAAGATCTTCTCATCTATTCTCTTCAGGGCATCGCTGAGGTCGTCAGAAATTCAAACGTTGATGTCAACCTTATTCCGGAAGTAAATACGGCGGTTCTTTCAAGCCTGTTTACCACCATTACGAACGCCAATTTCGACGATGAATCACTTTCCAAAAGCATTGATGAAGCCATCTTTTATCGTGATACACTACTTTCGAAACATCCTCTGTCCGAAGCGAGCGATGCCGTATCTTTTCAAGCGAAAAGCCGTGCCGAAAAAGATCACAAGGCCGCACTGGTCGGTCTGTTGGCCACAGAAAACGAAGATATTCGATCTCTTAGAATTACGGTCTTATTAGGCCTTAAGGGTATTGCCGCATATGGTGCGCACGCACTGCATTTAGGCTCATTTTCCGATGACATCATGGACTTCGTCTATGAAGCACTGGCGTCCACCAATGACGACACGCTCAGCGCGGATGATCTGGTCGCTCTCGTTCTGAAAACCGGTGAGTACGGCGTCAAAGTCATGGCATTGCTCGACGGTGCCAACACCTCAAAATACGGGCACCCTGAAATCACCGAAGTCAACATCGGCGTACGCAATCGTCCTGCGATTTTGGTTTCCGGACACGACTTGGCCGACTTAGAGCAACTACTTGAGCAAACAGCCGACACGGGTGTTGATGTCTACACCCACAGCGAGATGCTTCCTGCGCATTACTACCCGGCATTTAAGAAATACGAAAACTTTGTCGGAAACTACGGCAACGCCTGGTGGAAGCAAATTTCGGAGTTCGAAAGTTTCAACGGCCCCATTCTGTTCACGACAAACTGTATTGTCCCGCCGAAAAAGGAATCCGTTCGCGATCGCATATTTACAACCGGCGCAACGGGATATCCGGGCTGTACACATATCGTAGCCGACGAGAACGGGCGAAAAGATTTCAGCGCCATTATCGCTCTGGCCAAAACACTTCCCGCTCCTCGCGAAATTGAGAGCGGCGCCATTGTCGGCGGATTTGCGCATAATCAAGTCATCGCTCTGGCTGACAAAGTAGTTGATGCCGTCAAGACCGGCGCCATAAAAAAATTCTTCGTCATGGCCGGATGCGATGGGCGCATGAAGTCCCGTGATTACTACACGGATTTTGCTAAGGCTTTACCTTCAGATACGGTCATCCTCACGGCCGGATGCGCAAAGTATCGATACAACAAACTCAACCTCGGCGACATCGGCGGAATTCCGAGAGTCCTCGATGCCGGCCAATGCAATGACTCCTATTCATTAGTGGTCATCGCATTGAAGCTCAAGGAAGTATTTGGATTGGATGACATCAACGATCTGCCGATCGCATTCAACATCGCATGGTACGAACAAAAAGCGGTCATCGTCCTTTTGGCCCTGCTCTCCCTTGGTGTCAAAAACATCCACCTCGGACCGACACTCCCGGCATTTCTGTCTCCGAATGTCGCGAATGTTATTATTGAAAAATTCGGCCTGGCAGGAATCCAAAGCGTCGAAGAAGACATTGAGCTTTTTCTGGGGGCATAACTGTCTTGATTATTTCTGCACAATTCGGCGAGATCTGAACTTGCCGATACGGCCCGGAACAGGAGAATACCCTCGGAAAACTGCGAAAACTTGAAACTGCCGCCAAAAACTACAATCCATCCGATTTAGGCGGTAAATCTTGAGAATTCATTCCATCCGATTTCCCAATTCTATTACCTTCAAAAACAGAATGTACCGCCCCCTATTGGATCAAAATCCAATAGGGGGCGGTACTCTTATAAATCTGATCGGACCGCCTATTGTATTCGACTATTTCGAATCGCTTCTCTTAATCTCAAAGCAGTTCTTTCGATTTTTACGAAGATCGCAGGCACCTTGTAATCCACATTGATAGCATATTTCATTTTCAAGGTATTCTCCGTTTTCGAGTCGTTTCAAATTCTCAAGCGTCGTGCGGGCGATGGCTTCCATTGCCTCTGCTGTGAAAAATGCTTGATGCGATGTGACCAAAACATTGGGGAAACTCATCAGGCGAACCAACGCTTCATCTTCGAGAATATCATTCGAACGATCTTCAAAGAAATACTCGTCTTCTTCTTCATAGACATCTAACCCAACACCGGCAATCTTGCGGTTCTTGACCGCGTCGTTGAGCGCCGCCGTATCGATTAATCCGCCACGCGAAGTATTGATTAATATTGCGCTCGACTTCATCCTTGCAAGTGACTCGGCATTCACCATGTGCTTGGTCTCCGGTGTCAAAGGACAGTGGAGTGATATTACATCGGACTCCTCCCAGATGCGTTCGAGCGGCACCACTTCAAAGCTTGGATCCTTCGGCGGAAACAAATCATATGCAATAATCTTCATGCCGTAGCCGCGAAGAATATCGATCATAATTTGACCGATACGTCCGGTTCCGATAATGCCTGCTGTTTTACCATGCATATCCATTCCCATCAGCCCGTTTATATTGAAATTGAAATCGCGCGTCCTGGAATAGGCGCGATGGATTTTTCGATTGACCGATAAGAGCAATGCACTGGCGTATTCGGCGACGGCATAAGGCGAGTATGCCGCGACTCGCATGATGTAAATTTTTTCGTAAGCGGCTTTAAAATCGACGTTGTTATAGCCGGCGCATCGAAGCAAAATAGCTTGAACTCCCATCGCATGAAGTTCGTCTATGACTTCGGCCGTCACCTTGTCATTGACAAATACACAAACCGCATCGCAATTTTTGGCGAGTATGCAATTGTCTATGGTCAGTCGGCTTTCGATGTACTTAATTTTGTAATCGAATTCCGGTGCGAGACGATCGAACCAGACCTTGTCATAAGGTTTTGCATCGTAAAAGGCGATTTTCATAAACTTCCTCCAATACTTGTTGAGTG
>JAAYBI010000018.1 GCA_012718915.1 Clostridiaceae bacterium | reverse complement strand
TTCTTACAACTCTATCAAGCCATTGCCGATGATTGCTTGAGCGGACGATTGCTCGCCGGCGACAAATTGCCTTCTCGCCGCAAATTAGCAAGAGAGCTCCGTATTTCGGTCAACACCGTAGACAGTGCTTACCAGCAATTAGTATCCGAGGGCTATATTGAGTCAGTGCCCCGCAGCGGCTTTATAGTCCGCAAGTTATATGCCGGCCGCGAGTTGCCCATGCCTTCCGCTCCGAAGCTATCTACTCTCGAGAGCCCTCACCAGGGTCCTTTTCTGATGCGCTTAGACGAAGAACTCTTGCCGTCGGTATCCCTCGAGCCGATCGTCGATTTTTCTCCTTCCGGCGTCGACCTTACTTCTCTTCCCTCTGCGGATTTCAAAAAACTGATGCGCGATGTGTTCTCCTTACCGCCGGAAATATTTTTCGCGCCTTCTCCGCCGACCGGGACCTCGGCGCTGCGCCAGTCTATCTCGCGCTATCTGTCCCGATCAAGAGGACTGAACTGTTCGCCGGATCAGATTGTCATCGGCGCCGGAACCGACTTCATATTGCAATACTTGGTTCATCTTCTCGACCTCGCTGTATCCGTCAACGGCATCGCAATGGAAAATCCGCTCTACAGCAAAGCCTTTCAGATATTTTCGGCACTCGGCAAACCGGTCGATCTGATCGCCGTCGACCGCAACGGCCCCGATATCGAAGCACTTGAACGCTCAACATCCAACATCGTATACGTCACACCGGCTCATCAATTCCCGCTCGGTACGGTCATGAGCGCCGGCCGACGAGCCGAGATCCTGGATTGGGCGGCTCGCGCGCCGGACCGATACATCGTCGAAGATGATTATGACAGCGAATTCAGATATACCGGCAGACCGGTGCCGCCGCTCTCCGTGACCGGCAATCAACGCGTACTATACCTCGGAACATTTTCCAAATCGTTGTCTCCGGCCATGCGCGTCAGCTATCTCGTGCTTCCGCCTCACCTGGCCTATATTTGTCACAACCGCATGGATTATTTCAACAACACCGTATCCATGCACGATCAATTGTTCTTATCTTCATTAATAGACAGCGGCATATACGAGCGGCATATCAACCGGATGCGGACACTCTATCGCCGCAAACGCGACCACCTGCTCAAAGCGCTTCAGCCTTTTCGAGACGATATAGAGATTCGCGGCACCGACGCCGGGCATCACATCATATGCAAAATACGCCGAGCCTATTCCGAACAACAGCTGCTTGAGCGAGCGCTGGAAAACGGCGTCAAAGTATACGGCATTTCATCTTTTTACTTTGAGCAAGATGGCGTGACACCGCCGGCCTCGACGGTTCTACTCGGATACGCGGCGCTCGATAACGAGCAGATATCCAGAGGCGTCAGTAGTTTGGCAGAGGCTTGGAAGCTGTAGATAATTAGGCGCGTTCCGACTCCGGCAGCCGTGAAAGCACGGAGGCAGTTATTGTTGTGGATGCTATGGATATCCGCAAATAAAAAGGCTGCCTCTTCCGACTTATTTGCAAGTCAGTTGAGACAGCCTCTTGGTTATGAACGATTATGGACAAAGAGTGCTTATCGCGCCATCGCCGAACGGACAACAATTTCTGTTTCTCTTGCGATCGCCAGTTCTTCATTGGTTGGGATGACGAATATCTTAGCCTGAGAACCGTCTACCGAAAGTTCCTTTTCGACACCGCGGACGCCGTGATTCTTCTGCTCGTCGAGCTGCAAACCCATATAGCCGAGCCCGGAAGCAATGCTTTCACGAACAAGGTAATTGTTTTCACCTATGCCTGCGGTAAAGACCAGTGCATCGACACCGCCCATCGCTGCCGAATATGAGCCGACGTATTTTTTGCAGTGATACACGAACATATCCAATGCTAACCGCGCACGCTTGTTGCCGTTATTAGCCGCCTCTTCCAAATCGCGGAAATCGGAAGATACCCCGGATACGCCGAGTACACCGGACTTTTTATTCATTAGGGAATCAATACCCTTGTGGTCGAGGCCCTCCTTTTGCATCAGGAAAGTGACGATCGCGGGATCGATATCGCCGCATCTTGTGCCCATGCAGACACCGGCCAACGGAGTTAATCCCATCGAGGTATCGATACAGACACCATGATCCACGGCAGCGATGGATGATCCGTTGCCCAGGTGACAGGTGATAATTCTCAAACTGTCAAAAGGCTTATCCATTAATTCAGCGCAACGCTGCGCCACGAACCGATGACTGGTACCGTGAAAACCGTAACGTCGAACGCGATACTCATCATACATCTCATATGGCAAGGCATACATATAAGCTGCCGCCGGCATGGACTGATGGAAAGCCGTATCAAAAACGGCGACTTGAGGTACGCCCGGCATAGCCGCTTCGCATGCCTCAATACCGGTCATGTTCGGCGGATTGTGAAGTGGTGCTAAATCAAAACATACACGGATAGCTGCTTTTACCGATGGGGTAATTAGTGCGGATGCCGAAAATTTTTCGCCGCCGTGCACGACACGATGCCCTACCGCGTCAATCTCCATCATCGATTGGATGACACCGTAATTGGGACTTGTCAGCAAGGATAATACTTGCTCCATCGCTTCCTTGTGATCCGGAAGATCGGTCTCAAGGACCACCTTCTCGTCTCCATTACGCGTATGCGTAATCAAGGAATCATCCAGACCTATACGCTCCGCTCCGCCCTTGGCCAGCACGGCGCCGGTCTCTGATTCGAAAAACTGGTATTTGAGGGAAGAACTTCCCGCATTAATAACCAAAACCTTCATGATATTGCTCCTTTATGTCTTCACATTGTCCGATTATCATCTTGTATGAACGTCAAATGGCTTGAACCGCCGTAATCGCAGCAACACCGACGATATCATCTGCGCTGCAGCCTCTGGAAAGATCATTGACCGGTTTTGCAATGCCTTGCGTAATCGGTCCGTAAGCCTCGGCCTTCGCCAATCGCTGAACCAGCTTGTAACCAATATTGCCGGCGTTCAAATCCGGGAAAACAAGAACATTGGCCTTGCCGGCAACCGGACTGCCCTTGGCCTTGCTGCTGCCTACCGAAGGCACAATCGCGGCATCCAACTGGAGTTCACCGTCAAGCAAGACATCCGGAGCTTTTTCTTTGGCCAGACGCGTTGCCTCGACCACTTTATCGGTCAGTACCGAATGAGCAGAACCGTATGTCGAATACGAAAGCATCGCAACAATCGGATCCTTGCCGGTCAACTGGGCAAAAGACTTCGAAGAAGAAATCGCAATTTCGGAGAGTGCGTCAGCATCCGGATTCTCGACCAATCCTGAGTCCGCGAAAAGGAATACGCCGTCTGCACCGAATTCACAATCCGGCACAACCATCATGAAAAAACCGGAAACCAGCTTGGTGCCCGGCGCCGTTTTCAGTATTTGCAGAGAAGGTCTCAGCGTATCGGAAGTACTGTGGCATGCGCCGGCGACCATACCATCTGCGACACCCATCTTGACCAACATAACACCCAGGTACATCTCGTCACGCATCAGTTTTTGTGCGGCTTCGCGAGCGGCCTCAACCGACGGAAACTTGCTCTTGCGCATTTCCACAAAAGCCTCAACATACGAATCATATTCCGGATAGTTTTCCGGATCAATAAAAACAGCCCCCGAAATATCCCATTCGCCGGAGCCATCAATTAATTTGTCCTTATTACCGAGTAAGATGACATTGACGATGCCGCGAGACATCAATTTAGCAGCGGCCTCAATCGTTCTGGAATCTGAAGCCTCAGGCAAAACAATGGTCTTGTTCGCGCTTCGCGCTCTCTCGATAATGGAGTCGATAAAAGTCATTCAATACGCCCTCTTTCTTATATATATTTAAATACCCAAGACAGTATATAGAAAAAAGCCGGTTCCGACAATGGAAATTAACGATTCTTATCGAAATTTTCGGCAAAAATCGTTACGACCCAAGTCTTTTTTCGTTTGCAACAGATACATCCTTGTATTCCGTCCGAAAGAAGGTTAAAACCAAGCGACCAAATCACTCGATCGGCAGTCCGAGCATCGCTTGCAAATTGTCCTCAGCGAAAACAATATTGCGCTGATCCACGACCTTTTTGAAAATTAAGTCCTTCCCGGGACTGGTATTGAGCGTCGCGACAAACCGGCTCATTTGATCTAAGGTGCGGACGTATAAATTGGAGTTACCTGTCACTGCCGCGATCTGAAGCGCCAATCCGTATGCCGATGTCAATTCATCCGATGAACTCGCCGATCCCTCAAACAAATCGTAAGTCGAATACAGATAACCGACATTAAAAATCTGCGTCTCCAAAAACGCCTTCGACTCCGGTGCCAAACGACCGACCTCCGCCAAGTGAAGCATGGTGTACATCGACGGTAACAGAGGAATCGATCGATCCGACCCAAAATGATAAACATATCCGCCATTGTCAGGCGAGTACGCCTCCGCATATAAAGGCAACGTATCGCTAATCCTGCCGCCCTCAACCAGCGCTAATGCCGAATCATACATCTCCTGATAAGCACTATCCGCCTGCGCCAAAAGAGAGAACGCGTAAAGATCCAGAGCAGACAGTTGAAACGCGCGATAGGACTGCTCGTCCTTCTCCATTTTCGAAAAATCATTGGGATTAAAAAATGCGATATACAGCTCCGGATTCTGAGCGCTCGTAATGTATTCAACATCACAATAGAAACCCGTCGCCTCGTCATAAATAGCATCCACAAATCGGACCACCTTCGACCAATCATCCGTCTTGCCCCATACGGCCTGATACTCCAGAAGCGCCCGAACATAAGCCGTCGTCGCCTGAAGACTCGGACCCTCCGTATTTCGCGTCATCAAAAGCCGCGCCTCCGGTTCAGCTAAATCATCAACGCTGACTTCGCCCTCGGAAATTCGTCCGCAAAGCAAACCGGACTCATGAAGATAATTCTCGTAAATGTAATCCGAAAGGGCATCAGCCGCCTTGCGATCCTCCAGACGAATGTAAACCCGAAGAAGAGAAATCTGATCCAACGCCTCAGCGTGAGGCGCATAAAGCGGCGTCATTCTGAGTAAAGCACCCGGCAACAAATAGCCGGAAGTGACCATCGGTGCGCGCCCCCCGCCGTCAATCAGCAAGGCTCGCGTGCGGGCGAGCATCTTATCCATATCAAGCACGCTGCCCTCCGCCGCCTCGTTCATCACCTCATCAAAAGCAATAAAATTCAAAGCGTAGGGCACCTCTTGGAAACTTTGGCGCGGCAACCACGCAAAAAAATATATCCCGATCCCTATCGCAAGTACAATCAACGGGACGCCAATCCACAAGAACTTCTTGTTCTTACGAGCACCTTGATTGACTGAAAAAGACTTTTTCATAAAAATGACTACCTCTGCTCGTCCTGATTGTGTAAAATTACATGATAAAGAATACTGACACATCTGTATAATCTACGGTCCCATTTTAACACAATCATACGACTCGTGAGGAGAAAACAGATTGATGAATACCGTTGCAATAATCACAGAATATAACCCTTTTCACAAGGGTCACGCATATCAGATTGCCAAAGCAAAATCAATTTACGGCCAGGATGCGACCATCGTGTGTATCATGAGCGGCCCGTTTGTCCAGCGCGGAGAGCCCGCCTTGATGTCCAAGTGGTTGCGAGCAAAGGCGGCCCTTCACAGCGGCGCAGATCTCGTACTAGAATTGCCGTTCACCTTCGCCTGCGCATCAGCAGAGCGATTTGCTCTCGGGGCAGTAGAAACCCTCAATCACACCGGCGTCATCACGGACTTGTACTTCGGCGCCGAATGCGACGACTTATCCTTGCTGTGTTGCCTCGCAAATGAATACGATGAAGAGAATCCGTTATACGTACAGACACTACAACACTACCTCAAAGAAGGACACCCCTATGCCAAAGCCCGCGAGCTGGCCATCACCTCCGTTTTCGAAAATGACGGAAGACCCGACCTCGCCGAGGCAGCCAAACGCATCCTACATCTGCCAAACAGTATTTTGGCACTAGAATACCTCATTGCACTCCGCAAAACCGAGTCCCCAATGAAGCCGACCGCACTTCTTCGAAAAGGCGCCGGATATCTCGAATGTGACGTCAATGCGCCATTTGCGAGCGCAACAGCAATACGCAACACAATCCAGGCCGAAATTCGATCAGATCGACTGTCCCCTTCACGCTTAGCCCTGCAGTTAAAAGGCAAACTTCCCGACATCACATTAGCCATGATGCTATCCGAATGGCAACAAGGCATCCGACCCGTCCACCCGGCGATGCTCGCACGCGAACAAATCATGCGAGTTCGCACCCAAAGTCTCGAACAGCTCGATCAATATGCCTATATGAGTGATCGTCTCCCCGGCCGCCTCAAAAACTCCGTCGATCGACTTCGAAACATCGACCTTCTTGAGTTACACGATACATTCCGCGACAGCGTCCAAACCCGAAGATATGCCTCAACCAGAATCAATCGCGCCCTGATAGCAACGCTAATCGGACACATGCAATCCGACATCGAAAACCTCGAACACCCCGAGTATATCCGCGTATTGGGATTCTCCTATCGCGGACGAGATGTCCTCCGTCACATGCGACGCTCCGCCACCTTGCCAATCATCGACAAGGCGTCAGATTTTTTAGACTCCGGTAAACATGCAAACTTTAAGCGTATGTGCGAACTCGATCTCAACGCAGTAGAATTCTGGAACCTCTATGCCGGACTACCTTACGGACACGAATTCGAGCAACAAGTCATCCGCCTCACCAGAAAAGAGACGGACAACCGGGAAATCATGTTACCGGGAGAATAGATCACCGGAAAAGAGACGAAAAATCGGGAGATTTGTCGTCGGGAGAATAGATCACCGGAAAAGAGACGAAAAATCGGGAGATTTGTCGTCGGGAGAATAGATCACCGGAAAAGAGACGGAAAATCGGGAGATTTGTCGTCGGGAGAATAGATCACCAGAAAAGAGACGAAAAATCGGGAGAGTAGATTCCGATGTTTGGCTGGGTTTCGTGAGAGTTGGAAGCCGGGTGACTGTAGGCGGCTAGGTTTCGCGAGTGCCGAGAGCCGGTCTGTATATCACAATCTAATACATACGAAATGGCTGTGTTTGTGCTGTTTCGTATGTGTTGACTTTGATTATCAGGCCAGCGCGAAACGGTTTGCTACACTCTAATACATACGAAATACCTGGGTTTGTGCTGTTTCGTATGTATTTACTTTGATTTTCAGACTAGCGCGAAACGGTTTGCTACACTCTAATACATACGAAAT
>JAAYBI010000017.1 GCA_012718915.1 Clostridiaceae bacterium | reverse complement strand
TTTGATTCAATACCTCAAAAGCATTATTCGTAGCTTCATTGTCCGAAGAAGCTAATGCAATTCGAACATTTCCGACGGATCTATGTGCCGGAATTATTACATGTATCGTGAATATCTCATCAGAATTCGGCATCAACCCGCAATCAACAATTTGAGATTCTTTCAGAACATATCGCTTATCGGTAATTTCTTGGGTGTTTCGATCTTCATATTGCAGTATTAATCCAACCTTTGTGACGTTTTGAAAATGAAGATACACGCGTTCGCCTTCCGCAAATCCTTGCGGTTGTATTTCAAGATACGATACTTCTTCAGAATCTATAACGCTGAATACCTGATCTTCAAAAGTGTTTTTCAAGTTCACCTGTGTCAAGATGTCGAAGTGGTGGATTTGATATAAGGAAGCCGCTCCAAGTGCTTGAGATAATGCATTGGTATTCGCGAATGCAGATTCATCGGGATTCATCATGAAATCCATCGCAGTTTCCGGAATTATATATCCGATCGGCAGCACTTGGTCATCAGACTCAATTCGATAGTCGCTGTAAACCATGTTCTCAGTTTGCTCATTAAAGCTATCGGCCGCCGCATCAGGGTCTGTCATAGCGCTATCTCCAAGATACTCACTCACTGTCATTCCACTTTCATAAGTAATGATGTGCCGAACACCGAGAAGCATTCTGGAAGCAGGAACCAACCCATTACTGCCAATACTGTTTAAATCATTGTTTGATAAGCCTAAACCGGAATAGAATAGGACCGTTTTTCGCGGCATTAACGACGTGAATCCGGATAGCGTTTTTATATCAAGAGCAGCGCCATCGTTGTTACTATCTCCCGGCAACAATACAGCACGATAGAAATGATCTGAATCCAGTTGATCCACTTCATCAGAAATCGAATGCGCTTGTTGTGCAAATGAACGATCAAACGTCAAGCCCTCACTATTGACAATGAAGTTGAGTGCAATACCTGCGGAAAAAAACAATTCCAAAATAACTATAAAAACCAATATCTTTGATACGCGATCTCGAAGCTTATCGTTATTCTTCAATCGATGAATGAATACGAAAACTGCAAAGTATAGCATCAATAGTCCGATCGTTGTTGTCCATTTAGCTATACTCATTCCCCTGTCAAAGATGAATGCGGAGGCGACTATCGTTAATACACCCAGAAGAAAGCTGAACACGAAAACTTTAACTCCCGAAAAATCGAAATGAATCAGAATTTCTACAAGCATAAATACAGAAATAAATATTAACAAGAAGGACTGTCGATATGGGAATTGATTTGGCGTGCGCATTCCGTGCCACATGAGGTTCATTACTGGCACCGACATAGATAAATACAAAAACGACACGAGCCCAATCATCAGCATTTTCCGTTGAACCGAGAATCGTTTGCACGCAATATAAAGCGGAATCACAGAAAATACGATAACACTGCAATATACATTGGGCAGTCCCGCGCGAATAACCGGATTAGTAAAGAACATCAATCTCGATGCCAGATCAAAAGGTGTAAACGAAATATCCATTATGTGCGGTATAGAAAATGTCCCGCTTCCGGATACCGATGAAATAATCTGGGCAGCGACCGGAATAGTCAACACGGAGCTCATGCCCGCAGCCAATATTGAACCCAAAGCAAATCGCCAAAAAACCGGAACAATCGGTTGAGCTTTCCCCTGTTCCTTGGCATCAAAAAATAAAACAACCGAAAAAACAAGAGAAAAAACACACACGATAAAGCCCATATAAAAATTCGAAAAGATGGCAAGGAAAAGCGCAACAATATATAGTGTAAAACGCTTTTCTGTGATTAGCATCCAAATACCCAGCGCAATCAGAGGCAACAATACATATGCATCCATCCACATGATGACCCAATTATATGACATAACAAATCCGCTTAAAGCATAGAGCAAAGAACCCAAAAGGACGAATTTGTTTTCAGCTCCATACTTGCCTCGGAGAAAAAGAGAAAACGAAAGGCCCGAAAGACCAACACGAAGCAGTACCATAATCGTGATAACGTCGAGGAAGAATTTTTCCGGAAAAATTATAGTGAGAATATTGAGCGGACTGGCACAATAATATGCAATGCTCGGCAAAAATGACGTTCCCGATCCGATATTCCAAGAAAAGAAAAGACTATCTCCGGCGTACAACTTGCGTCTTAATTCCATCATAAACGGAGCAATCTGATGATATAAATCATTTGTTAACAATGTGGCATGTCCGAATGGCCGAATACCTAGAGCATTAAAGATTGCGCCCAAAATAAAAATGGGAAGAAAAAAGGAAAGCCACAAGTTTTCATGTGGAATTCCAATATCTGACGTTGCAATTTTTTTCAATCGATCTTTCAAATTATCACCCTAAACGGAGAAACGACGCTTTCTATAGAGATATTTGATCGCAAATACATATTAAAAATAATTGATTAATATAATAATGGACTGTCACAGTTCATTGCAACAGCCCATATTCGGAAGACATATATCAGTATACTTTCTTTCGCGTTGCAATTTCGTTTTTGAGTCTGGCGACGAGTTCATCCGGCGACAAACTTCCTAACTCTCCTTCATGACGCGAGCGAACCGACAGCTGATTCTCTTCCACCTCTTTATCTCCGATCACAAGCATGTATATGATCTTATCCATTTGAGCTTGGCGAATCTTTTTACCTATTTTTTCATCGCGTGTATCTACTGTAACGCGAATGCCGTCACGAGACAACTTTGCAGCAATGGCTTTTGCAGCGTCTACATGTTTGTCGGAAATCGGCAATATTCGTGCTTGCTCGGGAGCCATCCATAAAGGCAACACTCCGGCAAACTTTTCCAGGATTAGAGCCAATGTGCGCTCATAACAACCAATAGAAGTCCGGTGAATGATGTATGGGTTTTTCTTGGCACCGTCTCGATCCGTGTACTCCATACCAAATTGCTTGGCTTGCTGAAAGTCAATCTGGATTGTGATGAGCGTATCTTCTTTGCCCCATACGTTCTTAATTTGGATATCTAATTTCGGACCATAAAACGCGGCCTCTCCGTCGGCTTCTGTGTAATCCAGCTCAAGCTCATCAAGTATGCCCCGCATCGTGTTTTGGACTGCCTCCCACTCCTCGGGAGAGCCAACGTACTTGTCCTTGTTGTTAATATCCCATTTTGAGAAGCGATAACTGACATCGTCAGACAGACCCACCGCATCCAGCATAAATCCGGCTAAATCAAGGGCGCCTTTGAACTCTTCATTAAGCTGTTCCGGCGTGCACATGAGATGACCTTCCGAGATCGTAAACTGTCGCAGACGAATTAAACCATGCATCTCGCCTGATGACTCATTTCTGAAAAGCGTAGATGTCTCAGCATATCGAATCGGCAAATCCCGATAACTTCTTGACTCATTAAGATACGCTTGATATTGAAACGGACAGGTCATCGGACGAAGCGCGTATATTTCGGACTCATTGATTTCGCCTTGGTCTTGAATAACTTCCGCAGGATCACCCATCAGGAACATGCCGTCACGATAGTGATACCAATGCCCGGAAATCTTGTAAAGATCTGACTTCGCCAAAAGCGGCGTGCGGGTATATTGATAGCCTCGACGATCCTCTTCATCTTCGACAAAACGAATTAAAGTCTGAAGCACCTTTGTGCCCTTCGGTAAAATAATCGGAAGACCCTGACCGACGCATTCCGCGGTAGTAAAGTATTTCAGTTCACGACCAATCTTATTGTGGTCACGTTTCTTCGCTTCCTCAATTCGGTCTAAATAGGCCTTAAGCTGTTCCTTGTCCGGGAAGCTTGTACCATAGATACGCTGGAGCATCTTGTTCTTTTCGCTGCCGCGCCAATATGCCCCTGCAACTTGAGTTAATTTAAACGCCTTTACTTCGCTTGTATTTTCCAGATGTGGTCCGGCACATAGATCAACAAAATCGCCTTGCTGATAAAATGACAATTCTTCATCCTCTGGCAAATCTTCAATTAATTCAACTTTGTATTTCTCGTCTGACTGACGCATTTTTTCAAGGGCTGTTTGACGATCAAGAACAAAACGCTCAACCGGCAATGCTTCTTTGATAATCTTCTTCATTTCTTTTTCAATGGCTTCAAGATCATCTTTGTCAAAGGTTTTCTCACGATCAAAATCGTAGTAAAAACCATCCTCAATCGCCGGGCCGATTGCCAAGCGGGTTTCGGGCCATAAACGCTTAACAGCTTGAGCCATAATATGTGCACTCGTGTGTCGATAAGCAAGCCGGCCCTCTTTTGTGTTAAAATCAATCATTTCAATTACCTCCAATAATAAAAAACCATACAAATTACACCCTATGGGGTGCATTCGCACGGTTCCACCCAATTTGCCAAATCGGCCACTCAATTATGACGATAACGCAGTCAGCGTCTGCTATTTCACCGTTAGATCCCTAGCAACAACTCCGGGTTGGTACATCTCTCTAACAACGGAAAAGGATTCACAGCCAAGATCCTCTATCTCTGTCGGTTGTACGATGAGCGATGCTTTCCCATCACAGTCTTTAGATATGACGTAATTCTAACGCTTCAAGAATCAATTTGCAAGAATTTGATTGCATTTGCTTATTATCGATAGAGCAATACCATCTTTTTAATATTGCGGATGTTTTTCTCAAAGCCTTTGTAAACGGATTGTCTTGACTTAAGTCTGTCAAATGAGTACGTATGAAGTGGCTAACCTTATACGGTAATTTGTTGCTTTATCGCTTCAAACCGCGCAGTCTTGATTCCGGGTACATTCATGATGTCTTCAATACAAGTAAACGGAGCGATGGAATCCCGATAATTGATGATTGCGTCGGCAGTGACCAGACCCACACCGCTTAATGTCATGAGTTCGTCTCTGCCGGCAGTGTTGATATTTACCTTGGTCGGCAACGGTTCTTCAGTTATCCCACCGTCGCGCGGCTCTTCACCTGATCCCCAAATATATGTATCCACATCACTTCTGACCAGCAAAGTATCCGTCATATCCGGATTGTCCTGCACATCGTCCTCGGAAGGTATATAAATCGAGATTGGTTCGACCAACGAATACACTTGATTAATGTGATTAACAGCGGCATTCTCGTTCAGGCCACCGGCCATTTCAATAAGCTGGTAGACATATGTTCCTCGAGAAATCTCATATACTCCCGGAACAAGAACGCTACCGCAGATATATACAGGAAAATCATTGATCGGAATCTCATATAATTCGGTTGCCAACACCTTGTCAGATGCTTCACTTGTTGCAATATCCACATCTGTACGCATTGACGTTTCTTCTATTACATCCTCAGAACTTAGGAGCGTCTCGATTGCCATTGGTTCTTGATATAGAACGGTTAACATTCTGATAACTGAAGCTATCACAAAAAGACTCAATACAATAACAAGCAGAATTCGCTTTGTGTTAGTTCCCTTCATAACTATCCCCTTTTCAATGAAAAACAACGCATCGGTTATGCGTGATTATAAAGAGGATTAGATTTGAATTGAGTCGATATATTCGACAATTGCCAAGAAAACAACACAAGAACCTGACGCTTGGCCTGATTCATCGTAAATCTGTATACTCCAGAAAGTATTAATCCACAGTAGGAATATCCTGGCTACTCGGACGTGAAGCCCAGAGTTTTTCGAGGCTATAGTTCTCCCGCTCTTCGGGATGGAAAATATGAACAATAACATCTCTATAGTCTAAAAGAATCCAGCGTGCAGTAGAAACGCCCTCAATGTGATCCGGCGTCAACTCGTCTTCTTTTTTTAGTACAAAATTAACCTCTTCAGCCAGCGCCTTGATTTGAGTCGTAGAAGAACCGGTTGCGATGACAAACTGCTCCGCAATAATAGTCTTTGCAGTAACTTCAATAATTTCGACATCTGTCGCTTTTTTGTTTTCAAGAATTTCCTTAATTCGTTCTGCCAGTATTTTAGAATCCATATTTATCTCCTTATTTTTGTGAATCATTTTTGTGGATCATTTTTGATTCTAGCGTCTACGCTACTTTTCATTTCTGATAATCATTGATTGACGGTTAAACACTATATTGTTCTAATTCGCATAGCGCTTCAATGGAAAGCGGATGCATTTCTCGTCCTTTTCTGGCAAGGCTTTCTTTTACAGCATGAAAACACACGACCAGCGCTCGCTCCAAATCCGTCTTCACCATTTCTCTTATCGGCTCGAGATCATCATATTGGCGGGCAGGTTCAAGCTTGTCCGCAAGATAAACCACCTTTTCAATGCCGCTCATATTGGGTCTGCCGGTAGTATGATAGCAAATCGCATCCAAAATATCAGAATCCTCGATCTCATACCGATCACGGGCATAAACAACGCCCGCAGGTCCGTGGAGCATTTCTGTCGGCCAAATATCATCGATTATGTCCGAAGCCATTCGGGTCATTTGCTTTAACGGAATCTCTTTTGCACAATCATGCAAGAGCCCTGCAATCAGAGCTTTCTCCGGAGAATAGCCAAAACGCAATGCATATTTGGCCGATAATATTGCTGTGTTCATACTATGAATCAGTCGTTTTTCACTTAAATCTACGAAAAGGAGTCGAAGAGCGCTCATAAATTCGGAATAGGCCTCGTCCGTGATCGCATGAATAGGCCAATCTTCAGAATATAAGTCATTAATCGATATAAAGCGTCGAACTGCATTCGGAACCATAGAAAAGTCACGAGTCTTTCGAATGAAGGTCGAAGAGACGTCAGGGGTATTCAACGTCAGGATTTGAACATCCATTGCATATCTATTTCGAATCTCCTGAGCTTTTTTCGAATCGGCATCCACAGATGTACCGGGGCGCGCGGAGACCAATAGGCTCACTTTTCGAGCAATTTCTTCCGGTTTGTACCATCTTTCAAATTCATAGAGAATGTCCGCACCGCAAATCCAAAAAATCTTGCTGTCCTTATGAATATTGTATCGCTCAATCAAGCAATTAATAGTGTCAAGAGCGTAAGACTTGCTCTCGCTTCGAATCTCAATGTCTGAAACTTCAATATTTGGCATATCATGAAGCGCGGATCGAAGCATGTAGAACCGATAAACAGAAGGTGTTAAATCACGCTCTGACTTAAAAATCGGTTGGCCCGTCGGTACCACATATAGACGATCAAGCCGGCAACTAACCATAACACCTTTGATCACTTCCAAGTGTCCAAGATGAAATGGGTCAAATGCTCCTCCATATATTCCGTATCTCAATACTATTTACCCGTACGTCCGATATCGTTACGATAATGCGCATTTGTGAAATGAATTTTTCGTACGCCTTCATATGCACGATCAATTGCATCGTCAAGTTTGTCGGATTCTGCGTACACGCACAAGACACGTCCGCCATTAGTCACAGGAGAGCCCGAGACAAGCTTAGTACCCGCCTGAAAAACCAAGCAACCGCAATCCGCTATTCCGGATATTTCATATCCGGTCTCGTATGAATCAGGGTACCCTCCGGATGCCATTACGACACAACAAGAAGCACCCGGATTGAAAGCCAATTCGACTTCATTCAAACGGTGATCAATACAAGCATCCACAATATCCAACAGGTCATTTCTCAATCTGGGGAGAATTGCCTGTGCTTCGGGATCACCGAAACGCGCATTGTATTCTATGACTTTTGGACCTTCAGACGTCAGCATCAAACCAAAATAAATCACACCTTCGAATGGACGTCCTTCCTTCTTAAGCGCCTGAATCGTCGCATCGATAATTTTCTCTTTTATGAAGGCTTCTTCTTCATCACTGAGATCCGCTCCGGGTGTGATTGCACCCATTCCTCCGGTGTTTTTGCCGAGATCGTTATCTAATGCCCGCTTATGATCGCGCGAAGATACCATCGGAAGCGCAGTCTGCCCATCAGAAAACGCCAAAATTGTTAATTCCGGTCCGATCAGACACTCCTCAATAACTACCACATCTCCGGCTTGACCGAATTTTTTCTCGGAAAACATGGAGTGGACGGCTTCTTGCGCTTCTTCCAAAGTCTGAGCGATAATGACGCCCTTTCCCAAAGCGAGCCCGTCGGCCTTAATAACAATCGGCATAGGCTGAGATACTAAATAGTCAAGAGCTTTGCTCTCGGAATCGAAAATCTCGTAACGAGCCGTAGGAATGTTGTATCGCTTCATTAAATCTTTGGAATAAGCCTTAGATGCTTCAATAAGCGCGGCCGCTGCCGTCGGGCCGAAAACTCTAATTTGCGCCTCACGGAGTCGATCCACCAAACCGAGCGCCAGAGGATCTTCAGGTGCGACAAAAACCAGATCGATTACTTCACTCTTAGCAAAAGCGACAATTCTGTCAATCTCTGTAGCTTTTATCGGCACGCACTCCGCAATGGATTCAATGCCTCCGTTACCGGGAGCACAATACAATTTTGAAATACGCGGGCTCAGGCTGAGCTTATACGTAATGACATGCTCGCGGCCACCCGAGCCGATGACTAATACCTTCATTATTTTTCCTCCGACGAAATATTAGTGTTTAAAATGACGCTTGCCGGTGAAGACCATCGCTATGCCATGCTTATTGCACTCGTCAATGGACTCCTGATCCCTAATTGAACCGCCGGGCTGTACGATAGTTGTGATTCCTGCTTTATGGGCCTCTTCAACGCAATCCGCAAACGGGAAATATGCATCCGACCCCATAACCGCACCTTTAGCCTTATCACCGGCAAAATTGAATGCAATTTGAGCTGCTCCTACGCGGTTCGTCTGCCCGGGCCCAACGCCAAGAGTCTGTTTATTCTTTACAACCACAATACCGTTGGACTTGACATGCTTGACCACCTTCATCGCAAATAGCATATCATCAAGCTGGTTAATCTCGGGTTCAGCCTGAGTCACAATCTGCATACTTTCTTTTGAAGGAACTGCTGTATCATAATCCTGAACAAGCAAACCTCCGATTACACGCTTGTAGTTTAACTCATTTGACGGAATCGGCGCCGCAACATCCGGCAGAATTAATACGCGCAGGTTCTTTTTGGTACAAAGAATATCTTTGGCTTCTGTTGTTAGTGACGGGGCAATGATAACTTCAAGAAAGACCTTGCTCATTGCTTCTGCGGTTTTGGCATCGATCTCCCGGTTGACAGCAACAATACCACCAAATATAGATACCTTATCCGCCTCAAATGCCTTGACCCAAGCATCATAAATATTGTCTGCAGATCCGACACCGCAAGGATTCGCGTGTTTTACAGCGACGACCGTCGGCTCACTGAACTCTTTGAGACAAGAAATAGTCGCATCCGCATCAGATATATTGTTGTAGGACAGTTCCTTGCCGTTAATTTGTTCTGCCTTTGAGAGAGATCCCGGAACCGGTATTACGCTCTGATAAAACGTGGCCTTCTGATGAGAATTCTCGCCATAACGCATTTCAGATGATTTTTCAAATGATATCGTGTATTGATTTGGAAGCGATTGATCCTCTGATTGGCTATAAAAGTAATTCGCGATAAGAGCATCATATGCGGCCGTGTGCTCAAAGACTTTCTTGGCGAGCATAAAGCGGGTCTTGTAGTCGGTATCTCCTTGCTTTTCGATTTGTGAAAGTACCGTCTCATAGTCTTCCGGATCCGTAACCACGGTCACATCATTGTGATTTTTGGCTGCGGCACGAAGCATCGAAGGACCGCCAATGTCAATATTCTCGACGCACTCCTCAAACGATACCCCCGGCTTGATAATCGTCTGCTTAAACGGATACAAATTCACAACAATCAGATCCACCAGACCAATGCCTAACTCCGAGACACGCTTCATGTGTTCCGGATTTGATCGAATAGCCAGTATTCCGCCATGAAGCAAGGGATGAAGTGTCTTTACCCGCCCATCCAAGCACTCGGGAAATCCGGTAACGTCCGACACTTCTTTGCACGGTATACCGGCATCGCTTAATAATCGTGCGGTTCCCCCCGTCGAAAGAATCTCGACACCCATTGAAACGAGTTTGCGAGAAAATTCTGTAATACCTTTTTTGTCTGATACACTGATTAGCGCTCTCTTGATCATGTTGTTATCCTTTCTGAAATGAGAATTATTTCCTATAGAACCTAAGCATCAATAATTCGGGCAACCCGGCCTTCGACTACGACCCGCTCTTGGGCAAACAACTGAATCGCTTGTGGCAGAATAACCTGCTCACAATCAGTCATTATACGCTTTTGAAGCGTTTGAGGCGTATCATCAGGGGAAATATCTATGGCTTTTTGTATGATGATTGGCCCCTCGTCATACTCGCTGTCAACGATATGAACCGTCGCCCCGGAAATCTTTACACCCCTCTTAAGCGCAGCTTCATGTGGCCGAATACCATACATACCTGCTCCGCAAAAAGCAGGAATCAAAGAAGGATGGATATTGATTATTCGATTTTTATATTGATTGACAACACAGCTTGATAATAAGGACAGGTATCCGGCCAAAACGATTAAGTCAGCACGACTTTGCTGTATTGCACTCAACATAGCCTGATCATAAGCCTCCTGAGTCGGAAATTCTCGCTTTATAATACAGGCGACAGGAATACCATTGTTTTCAGCACGCTCGATTGCATAGGCATCCCTGGACGAAGATACGACGACCGCAATCTGAACATCAGAAAGAAGACCATCGTCAATTCTGTCAATAATCGCCTGAAGATTTGTGCCTCCTCCGGAAACTAAAACTGCAATTCTCATCCATATGCCTCGTTACTTATTTAGTAAATAAAAAAATCCAACCATAGGCCAGCAAAACTACTCCGTCATGTTGTTGAGCTTTTCTTGAAGTCGCTCATTTCTTAAGTGTACAGACATTTTTAATTCATGTTTATATTGAATTAGTTTTTCACTAACCGCATCATTTGCTGTTCCGATTATTTGAATCGCTAATAATGCAGCATTTGCGGCACCATCAATCGCGACGCAAGCTACAGGGACACCTGCAGGCATTTGAACAATGGAATGCAATGCATCTGCACCACTTAATGCACCGGACTTACAAGGAATTCCGATAACCGGCAACACAGTAAACGCGGCTAAGACACCGGGAAGATGCGCCGCCAAACCGGCTGCGGCTATGATCGCGGAAAAGCCGCGATCTTTTGCCGATGATGCTAAATCGGCAGCTTTTTCGGGAGATCGGTGAGCCGAGCATACATGAGCTTCATATGTCACCCCGAATTTTTTCAGCATTTTGAAGCACGCCTCCATCACCGGATAATCCGAGTCACTTCCCATAACGATTAATACTTGTGTTCTGCTCATTACAAATCCTCCTATCTTGTATAATTCAAAACAGATTACTCAGAGGCCTCAGACCATCGTAATTTTTGCATGACCCTCTCGTATTCTTCCGAGCCTACTTCATAAGGCTTTGCGCAATAATCATTGCCCGGGAATGTCGTTGTCATGGAAAAGGGTATAACCTTTAATCTCGAATCGATCAACTCCCCCTCATCCACCGTGAATGTACACTGGACGATAGCCGTATCAGGGTCTGTCAACCAGGGCTGCCCTCCAAACACAAAGTTTGAAAGACTATAAAGTATATATTTGCCGTTATAGTACTCAATAGGCTGTAATCGATGCGGGTGATGTCCCACATAAATATCCGCTCCGTAATCGATAATACTATGAGCCATATTGACCGCAACGGATTCTGGTTCATACATGCGCTCCACTCCGGTATGCACAGAAATAATAACGATCTCACAACCGGATTCACGCAAAGAATCAATCGCCTTATATATGGGTTCCAGTTGCCAAGGAAAAGAAAAACCGGCCATACCAATCTTAACGCCATCTACTTCATATATCGCATAGTTAGCACTGTCACTCCAATATATCCCGGCTGAATCAAGGGTGGAGCGAGTATCTCTTAAGCCGGTTTCACCGTAATCATATGTATGATTATTGGATAGGTTAACTGCTTCTATGCTCCCGAGAGTCAAAATATCGACGTATTCCGGCGGTCCTTTGAAAGTAAATTCTTTATCTTGATAAGCGGTTGCCGTAGTTAATGTGCCTTCAAAATTGGCCAAAGTTAAGTGGTCGGTCTCCAAATAATTCACAGTCTTTGAAAAAGGATACGCATAATCGTCACCGACCACACTGGCAAAACTATAATCAGCAGAGGCAACATTACGATTCTGTCCGAGAGTGGTGTCACCGATAAAGCTGACAACGATGGACTTCGCCGTAGGTGTCGGCGTCGGCGTCGGGGTCGGGGTCGGAGATATTGTCGGTGTTGGCGTCGCAGTATCAGAGATAATCGGAGGATTCAAAGAAGTGGCTATCGACGGTGCCGTAATTCGTGATGATTGAGTGCTTGATTGATGACGCTTACAAGCTACAACAAAAAACAGACCGGAAACAATAACTGAAAAAATAAAGCCACGCAACACGAGATTTTTCCGGGATAAAACCGGACGAATCTCATTGCTTCTGTTAGTTTGTGAATCGTTATTCAATAATTCATTCTCTCCTTGTGAAGATACTATTAATTTGACAAAAATGTGCTTGATTGATAATCGAGATAATTATATCATAAGGACAAATTGTAAATGCAATATTCACAAAAATGCCCGAATCGTTTTGCTCAAGATTTATTGTGAAAGACATTTGTTTTCTAGGATTTCATGGTATTCTTAGTTAACAGTTATGACACATTATTTTTACAAAAACATTTGAACATCAGGGTAGCAATCAAAACGGAATCATAGCATAATTTAAGTGAGAATATAAAACGAAAGGGGCGATCAAGATGGCAAGAATCGATAAAGTCGTTGAAAAGATCGAGAAATTGGGCAAAAAGCAAAATCTAAGCGCTCTTGTCAAGATGATCGATGACCAAGACGAAGAAGTGCGGGCAGCAGTAGCTCGAGCAATGGGTTTGATATCGACCTACGACTCAGGGATGCAGCTTATACCTTTGTTGCGTGATGTATCAGCTGCAGTCAGAGCAGCTGCAGCCGAGTCGGTCGGCAACATCCAAGCGAAACACTGTGAAGAGTATGTTCGCAAACTCGCTTTCGCAGATTCAGATCCTGTCGTAAGGCAGATATCCAGAGATGCTTTGGATAAGATTCGCACCCGAGTTATTTAGTCGGTTTATTTAATATATACAAAATGGCTTCTTTGTTGTGTAAAGAAGCCATTTTTTATTGCTTTCTTACTCGCTTAGGATCAGCAGTCGCAATTTCTTCTCGCGACAATATCTCCGTGCTTTTTGTAAATACTATTCGACGGAACATAGCCACGTACCATGGATAGCGGATAAATAATCGAATCTCTTCCGACAATCGTAGCCGGATTCAACACGCTATTGCATCCTACTTCGGTATGATCACCGATGATGGCTCCGAATTTTTTCATGCCGGTCGGAAATCTCTGTGCCCCACAAGTAAATATAGTCAAAGTATGATCTGACTTAACATTTGAAGTGATTGCACCGGCACCCATGTGAGCCTTGTATCCGAGAACCGAATCACCGACATAATTGTAGTGAGGCACCTGCACGCTGTCAAAAAGTATAACGTTTTTCAACTCAGTAGAATTGCCAACAACAGCGTTTTTTCCAACGATTGCGCTGCCTCGAATAAATGCGCAATGACGAACCTGCGCGCCATGGTCTATGATGCAAGGGCCTCCGATATATGCCGACGAAAATACATCCGCGCTTTTGGAAATCCAAACATCATCGCCTCGCTTGTCATAAAGGTCAGGATCAAGAGTAGCGCCGAGCTTAATTATGAATGATTTAATATCCGGCAATACCTCCCAAACGTTCACACGATTTACGAAAATCTCCGCTGCGATAGTTTTTTCTAAATCAAATAAATCTGAAATCTGAATACCGATAACCATAGTATTTCCTCCTTGAAGTTTCTATATTTTATCAATTATGGTCGCAATTGTCTCATCAAATTCAAATGAATTATTCTACAGTAACACTTTTAGCCAAATTTCGGGGTTTGTCAACATCGCAACCCTTATTGACGGCCATGTAGTAAGCAAACAACTGACATGGCGTAACCGCGACCAAGGGGGCCAACAGAGGGTCAATCTGAGGGATAAAAAATGTCTCATCGCAAGCCTGAGCAGCTTTGGTATGAGCTTCATTGGTAATGCCCAGAACTACCGCTCCCCTTGCCTTGACTTCCGCAATGTTCGAAATCATTTTTTCCAGCAGTACTTCTTGCGTCAATGAGCAGACCACTAATGTCCCTTTTTCGATCAGAGCGATTGTGCCGTGCTTCAGTTCTCCGCCGGGATATGCTTCGGAATGAATGTATGATATCTCCTTTAGCTTCAGAGACGCCTCCATTGATAAATAATAATCTAGTCCTCTTCCTATGAAAAAGATACTCTTGGCATTGAAGTGAGAAGCTGCAAAACGCTGAATTTCAGACTGCTTGGCCAACGTCGACTCGATATGTTCGGGTACACGAAGCAGCTCTGATTGATATCGAAGATAATCCTTTTCGGATAATCTTCCAACAATATATGCCATTTCAAAGGCAATTAAATAGATACAAGCCAGTTGAGTGACATATGCCTTGGTTGAAGCAACAGATATTTCAGGTCCTGCGGCAGTATAAAGCACATAATCCGCTTCTCTCGCAATAGAGCTCCCGATGACATTGACAATAGATAGCGTCTTTGCGCCTCTTTTTTTAGCCTCACGCATTGCCGCCAGTGTATCTAACGTTTCGCCGGATTGACTGATTATTATTACTATCGAACGATCGTCAATAATCGGATCTTTATACCTGAATTCAGATGCGACATCAACCTCAACCGGAACACGACAGAGTTTTTCGATAACGCCCTTTCCAACACATCCCGCATGATAAGCCGTTCCACACGCAACAATATGGATACGTTCCGCCGTCAATATGTCCTCTTTGGTTAACGGAAAATGCTCAAGCATAATCTTGTTGTTTCGAATTCTTGGTGCTACCGTGGCTCTGACTGCCTTGGGCTCTTCAAACATTTCCTTCATCATGAAATGCTCAAATCCACCTTTTTCTGCGGCTTCTGCGTCCCAATCAATACGAATCGGCTCTCTGGCGACAATTTGACCGTGTATTGTGAAGACATTTACAACATCTTTACGTACCAAAACAATCTCATTGTCTTCAATGATTAACACATTCCGGGTATGCTCAATGACTGCAGGAATGTCTGAAGCAACAAACTGCTCGTCCTCGCCAAGCCCGATAATCAAAGGATTGTCTTTGCGAGCAGCAATAAGAAAATCCGGATGCTCAATGCATAAAACGACGAGAGCATAAGAACCCTCCAGTTCAAGCAATGCCGTTTGAATTGCACTGAAGATGTCGTTATTGCAGTCCGTCAAATAATGATACTCAATGAGCTGAGCGACCACCTCTGTGTCGGTTTGAGATTGGAATGTATATCCCTTGGATATCAGAAATGCTCTGAGCTCCGTGTAATTTTCTATAATGCCGTTATGAACAACACAGATATGATTGTCCTGCGACAAATGAGGATGCGAATTTTCATCACTAGGTTCCCCGTGCGTCGCCCATCGTGTATGCCCCATGCCGATATGAATACCGTCAGCCGTGCCGGCTTCCGGGTGAATAGAATAGCCCTGCGACTTAATCTGTTCCTTGAGATTTTTGATTCTGCCTTTTTTCTTGATAACTTGAATCTTTTCATCTCTCAAAAAAGTGACGCCGGCAGAGTCATACCCTCTATACTCTAACTTTTTAAGGCCCTCAACAATAATCGGTAACGCCTCTCGGTTACCGATATAACCAACAATTCCACACATAATGGTCTCCTTAATGCGGCTTAAGAAAAGTGTCTTTGAATTATTCCGACCAAATCCCCGGCCATGAGCGCAATTTGTTCCTTATTCTCGCCTTCGATCATAACGCGAATAATTGGCTCTGTACCGGACGCGCGGACCAATATACGACCCTTCCCTGCCAGCTCTGATTCGTATTTCTGAATTGCAGACAGAAGTTCGGGAAGCGCCATTGCCGCCGCTTTATCTTCATTTTGCACCTTTGCGGATAACAGTACTTGCGGGAGAATATGAATAATCTCGCCTGCTTTATCCAGAGTTTGGTTTTTGCGCTTCAATGCTTTTAATAGCGCAAGTGCCGTCAGCATCCCATCACCCGTCGTTGCGTGATCAAGAAGGATAACGTGCCCGGATTGTTCGCCTCCGATATTGAAACCGTTTTCAATCATGTTCTCGAGAACATAACGGTCACCAACTTTAGTCTTTTCGATATGAATGCCATTCTTTTCGGCCATGATGTCCAAGCCCAAGTTGCTCATGACCGTCGCAACAACGGTATTGGATTTAAGTTCTCCGAAGGCCATCATATCATTTGCGATAACGGACATTATTATGTCACCATCTACCATTTTACCAAAACCGTCAACGGCCAATAAGCGATCCGCGTCACCATCGAAAGCCAGTCCCAGGTCACATTTTTCCCGGACCACCAGTTCCTGAAGTTTCTCCATATGAGTAGAGCCGCAATCCTTGTTGATGTTAACACCGTTTGGATAGTTTCCGATGACAACCACAACAGCACCTAAGTCTTCAAATAGCTCACTGGCAATATCGTATGACGCACCATTGGCACAATCTATTGCGATTCGCATGCCGGACAGGTCGACGCTCATTCTTCTCTTAAGATGCTCGATGTAATCGTGAGCGGCTACATTCTTCTCATAAACCGTCCCGACGTCTTCACCAACGACCCGATTTTTGGAAAAGACATCGTAATCCGTTACGCGCTTTTCGATTTCATCTTCAATCTCGTCAGACAACTTAAATCCGTTTCCGGAAAAGAACTTGATACCGTTATACTCGAAAGAATTATGCGACGCGGATATCATAACACCGGCGTCGCATTTATACTTTTTAGTGAGGTAAGCTACTGCAGGAGTCGGTATAACTCCGCATTTAATTACGTCGGCACCGGCTGAGCAAATACCTCCGATAAGAGCAGCTTCAAGCATTTTGCAAGAAATGCGTGTATCCATGCCAATTAAAATTTTGGGTTTACGATTAGCATTCACTGCCAATACCATCGCACCGGCATATCCCAAACGGAAAGCCAAGTCCGGCGTCAGCTCCTTATTTGCTACTCCTCGAACACCATCTGTACCAAATAAACGACCCATATAAAACCTCCATTAAGTTAGTGTTTGGGGATAAATTACAACAGAAATACTTTCAGGATCCTGAGATTCCAAACGATAGTATACATTTTTTTCCGATGAAATATCTATAGGAATGTAATAAACTCCCGGACCGGTAATTTGAGAATAATCGATAGAGGCAATCATATCGGCACTTTGCAAGTTGTCGATAACATTTTTACGACCGACTATGCGAATGTTTACGCTGTTATAGTTGTAATTCGTTTCAAGACCATTCTCTTCGAGTACCGACTCTGATTTAAAAAATAACGGCACCGAAAGACTTTTTTCCACAACCGGATTACTGTTGATCTGAATATACATCCACAGACCCAACGAGATGAGAAAAGAAAGCAGTATGTAAAGAATTTTATGAGATGTATTCATGCGATTGTACGTTGAGGTAGTTTTTCCGGTGCTAAACAAATGAAAAAGTGGCTTCTTTTTCGTCGGTGACTTGTCTGCCGGGGATACGGTGCATATTCCGGTGGAAGACATCATATCAGCCTTTTCACTAACAGTACGAAACGTATCGCTTTTTGCGGAAGAATCCATTGCAGGCGACGTATCGAGTGAATCTTCACGGTCACTCGTCTTCTTTCGGAGGCTGTTTCTCTCATACCGAATACGACGTACAAATCGACTGGCAACCGAATTCATACCGAAAATACCGAGAAGATTCTTTCTCAAATCTTCACCGTTTTTCATCTCATACAAGCAACCGCGAACTGCCAACGAGACCTTTCCTCGCTCTTCGGACACAGCAATTGCGACTGCATCTCCCATCTCGCTCGCTCCGACAGCCGCTCTGTGCCGAGTACCATAATTCACTAGTGTGTGCACCGTATCAGACAATGGCACATGGCAGCGTGCGGCTACGATTCGCGTGTTCCGAATCAAAACAGCACCGTCGTGAAGCGGCGACCCTTTGTAGAAAATTGACTCCAACATTGGCGAGTTGACCGAGGAATCCAAGAATACGACGTTCTCCTGTTCCAGAAGTTCGCCAAGCTTAGAGTTTCTTTCGATAATGATCAGCGCACCGGTATAAGTCTTTGCCATTGCATTAGTCGCGTAGACAATATTGTCGATCATCGCAGTGACATCTTCATTCTCGGATGGGTCGTCTTGAATAAATGCACTGGAGAATTTCGAAAAGGACTTGAGCCCGACAGTCTCAAGAGCTCGCCTTAACTCCGGCTGAAAAATCACAACAAATGCAATGGCAATAACATAAAGCATTCTATTAAATAGAAAACTCACCATCTCAAGCCCCAACAAGCTGCAAACCATTGTAAATATGACAATCAAAGAAAGACCCTGCAACAACTGCCAAGCCCTTGTCTGACGAAGAAGTTTAATGAGTTGGAACGTTAAAAATGTAATCAACAGAATGTCAAAAATGTATCTGATTATGTCCGCAGGACCACCGAAAAACAAGTACCCGCTGTCCAAGCCGGCGAATATTTCCGCAAAGAAATCAAAAACTTGGGCAATGATACCTTCATTCAATCGATCTGTCCTCCCTAGTATTTTCGCACATCATTATATCATAAAAGAAGCTTATCTTTCTTCTCTGAAATAGGGCCTGCCAATTTCTTTTGGACCTGGCCAAGCTTTTTTTCGGGAAGAGAAGGCAATCAGCACGATAATCGTCAGTAAATATGGAAACATCGACATAATGTATTGATTAAAAATCGGTATTGAGGATAGCTTTTCATTCAACTGAACTGAAAATCCAAGTATGGTAAGAGAGCCGAATACATAGGCTCCGGCAATAGCTTTAACAGGATGCCAACGAACAAAGATAACCAGAGCTACCACCAACCATCCCTGCCCTGCTGTCATGTTATTTGTCCACGATCCCTGTTGCACAAGTGGCAGATATAATCCGCCGATTCCGCAAAGCATACCACCCAGAATGATATAAAGGTACTTGATTCGCGTGACTTTGATACCGGACGCGTCAGCCGCCGCCGTATTTTCTCCCGTCAAACGAAGTTCAAGACCGGCACGAGTCTTAAACAAGAAAACAGTAGTGGCAATTGCTAATAATACGGCTAAATAAACATAGATATCGTGGGATAAAAACGCCTTGTTGATATATGAAAGAAAAGGCCCGGACGGGCTCGTCAAAGATAATGGTTTCCAAGTGAATACCTTTGCGATGTTATCAGGCGTTGTCGTGTTAGCGACCTTGCTGCCAAGAGCGTTCGCAAGGCCTGCACCGAAAATAGAGAGTGCCAAACCGGCGACGTTTTGGTTGACTCTGAGCGTTACGGTCAAAATGGCATAAAGCAACGCGCCAAAACCAGCACCGATACATGCAAAAAGCAATGCCAAGAAGAGATTAGACGAACGAACTGCCGTATAGTATCCCATTGATGCTCCCAAGAGCATCATACCTTCGACACCCAGATTCAGATGTCCTGCACGCTCGGTAATGAGTTCTCCGACCGTTCCCAACAGCATGACCACCGAGAATGCAACCCCGGAGGCGATAAAACTGGCACTGAAAACGATGGATAAAAGCGACCCAATCGACGAGAAAAAATCTCCAATCATATCGAATCCTCCACAACTTCAGATTCCGGATCCGAATCCTGCATTGTTGGATCGACAGACGCCCTCTCTTCAAGCTTCTTAGACGCTGTATGCACACCAAACAGGATTTTATACCTCAACATAAACTCAGAACCCAATACCGACATCAGAATAAGACCTTTGACAATATCCGCTACCGCTGCAGGCACACCCATCCTCACTTGAATAAACTGTGCTCCCTGCTCAAGCGCGGCAATGAGGAAAGAGACTAATACGATCATCGGCGCAGATAAATTCGCCAACCAGGCGATAACAATTGCAGTAAAGCCGGCTCCGCCACCAAGGCTTGAAGATAGTGTGCCGGTAGACCCCATCAGCTTAACTGCACCCGCAACTCCTACAATACCTCCGGATAACATTACACCGACAAACATTATTTTTTTGACATTCATTCCGGCATAATGTGCGGTCGGCTCGCTTTCACCCACAACTCGAATTTCGTATCCCAGCTTTGTTTTCTTAATCAAAAAGTATACGACCAGCACAATAATCAGAGGAGCCAGGATCGCAAGACTGATCCCGGATACATAGGGTATTCTGGCCCGAAAAGGAATGTCTTGAATTCCCGGGAAGCCTTTTTTCGCAGGATCTCTCCATAGTTCAAAATATAGATACTGAACAAAACATATCGCGAGGTAGTTCATCATCAATGTAAACAGCGTCTCATTCGTCTTCATATTGATTCTGAAAAAACCGGGTATCAAAGCCCATATACTGCCGCCGATAAAACCGGCAACGAGCATTGAAAGCATCATTAACGGACCGGGCATTCCCGACGGAAGAACCATTGAAACGCCCATCGCCGCCGTTGCTCCCATCAGTATTTGCCCTTCTCCGCCGATGTTCCAATACCGCATTTTAAAAGCAATTGAAAGACCGAGTGCCGTCACGCTCAACGGAATTAGAAAGGAAATCGTGTTTCGAATCGCGATACTGCTTCCGAATGAGCCCTCAGCCAAAGAAATGAACGTCTTAAATACCGGATATCCTAATGCAGCAATGATAATTCCTGAAAAAATGATGCCCACCGAAAAACCGAATAAGCGATAGATAATCGCTTCTGCTTTGGTAAACGATTCCTTTTTCGTAATTCTAAACATAACTGACACCTCGCTTGAGTTCTTCGAGTGTGGTGCCGGACATCATCTGACCGATTTCTTCCTTAGTTGTAGAAGATGCGTCGACAATCCCCATATTCTTACCTTGACATAAGACCATGATTCGATCACAAAGATCAATCAATACATCAAGATCTTCACCGATATATAACACAGATACGTTTTTTTGCTTTTGCTCATTAAGTAAATTGTATATGGTATATGAAGAATGAATATCTAATCCGCGAACGGCGTATGCGGCAATCATGAGCTTCGGATTTAAATGAATCTCTCTTCCGAGGATAACCTTTTGAATGTTGCCTCCGGAAAGCATTCTAACCGGATGTTTAAGCCCCGGCGTCTTAATCTCAAGTTCATTGATAATCTGTTCAGCCTTGGTCGTGGCATCCTTCATTCGAATGAGTGGCCCCTTTGTCAAAGCATATTCCTTAAGGAGAATATTCTCTTCTATCCCCATTGAAGCAACGAGTCCCATTCCAAGACGGTCTTCGGGGATAAAACACATCGCCACGCCCTTTTGCGTGATATCACGAGGCGACAATCCCGCGATGCGCTCATTGTCGACCAGAATATCTCCTTGTTGAGGACGAATAATTCCGGCAATCGACTCGCAAAGCTCCTTTTGACCACCGCCGGCAAGTCCCGCAACACCAAGAATCTCACCGTAATACGTCGTAAATGAAAGATTATCAAGTTTGGGAACCGATTTCGAGTCTGAATAAGTCAGACCCTTAACGTCAAGACAAACCCGCCGTTCCGGATCAGGATCCGGTTTATTAATTGACAAATTGATTTTTCGACCTACCATTTTCTCGACTAAATCGTAAGCATCAATCTCTGAGACAGTACAGGTTTCAATGCTCTGTCCCTTTCTCAAAACCGTCACGCGATCACATAGCGCCATAATTTCATTAAGCTTATGGCTGATAAACACAATGGCGCAACCTTGAGCCGCCATCTTACGTAATACCGAAAATAGTTTTTTAGCCTCTTGTGGTGTAAGAACGGCTGTCGGCTCATCAAGTATCAATATGCTCGCGCCTCGAAGAAGCACCTTGATTATCTCAACGGATTGTTTTTGGCTGACCGAGAGCTGACCGGCAGGTATCGAAGGATCAAATTCAATTCCGAAACGCGACGAGAATTCTATAATCTTTTGTTGAGTTTTTGCGGGTGAACGAGAAGCATACCTTAAAATGTCCGTACGCAAAACATCATCCTTTTTTCCGGAATTCTTGGGGGGTTTCTTCATCCCTGCCACGATGTTCTCTGTAGCGGTCATCGCTTCAGCTAATTTGTAGTGTTGATGAATCATGCCGATCCCGCTGTCTATTGCATCCCCGGGCGAACGAAACTCTTTAAGCTCACCATACACTTCAATTTGACCATCATCCGGTCGATATATTCCGGATAATACATTCATTAAAGTACTCTTTCCGGATCCGTTTTCTCCGAGCAAGGCATGAATTTCTCCCGGCAACACTTCAAAATCGACGGAATCATTGGCCAAGACTGTGCCGAACATCTTGGTGATACCTCGCATGCTAAAAGCCGGATGAAGATCATTTCGGACGATGGATTCCATTTGTACCTCCGGAAAAGAAATACATTTTACGGCATCCGAGCGCACCCGGATGCCGCAAAATGCTTTGGGGAAATTATGTTCAGGAAGGAATCTGTCCGATGACACCGTCAACAAACCAATTCATACCCATTTGATCTCCGTAGGGGATGCTTTCACCCTCGGCAACCTTCAATTCGCCATTCTGATCATAAATCGGGCCGGCAAAAACGAAAGCGTTACCCTTTTCGGTTACTTCAGCGCGCGCTGCCTCAACGGCCGCTTTTGCTTCCTCGGAAACCAGTGACGAGAGGGCATCAAGCTTTGCTACGCCTTCCTTCATTCCGCCCCAATAATTCTCAACTTCCCATTTTCCATCAAGAACCTGGCCGATCTTGTATGTGTAGTATGTACCCCAATCCCACAATGGTGCTGTCAAATATGCATTCGGAGCACCGGTATAGGTCAAGTCGTAACCGATAGCCAGTGCACCGGCAGACTCAGCCGCTTCAATCGCCGAAGGAGAGTCTTGATGTTGAGCCATGACATCACATCCGTCAGCCAACAGAGCCTCGGCTGAAGCTTGCTCAACCGCAGGATCGAACCATGTGTTGGTCCATGAAACTTTGACTACAACATCCGGATTTACCGAACGAGCACCGAGCGTATAAGCATTGATTCCGCGAATAACTTCAGGAATCGGGAATGCAGCGACATAACCGAGTTGGTCTGTCTCGGTCATCATTCCAGCGACAATACCTGACAGATATCGAGCAGTCTCGATCTGACCGAAGTAGGCATCCATATTCTTGCCTTCGTATCCGTTTCCTGAATACTTATATCCGGAACAGTGCGAAAAATAAACTTCAGGATACTTAGCCGCAGCCGCTACAGTAGGATCCATGTATCCGTAGCTCGTAGTGAAAATTAACTTACATCCGTCGTTGACGAGATTCTCAATCGCTGCGTTTGTAGCTTCAACATCCGCATCATCTACACTTTCAAGCTTCTTAATCTCAATTTTGTCTCCATACGTCGCTAGTGCTTTGGCAATACCTTCAGCATGAGCTTGAGAATATCCACCGTCATCCTCCGGTGAAATATAAAGAACACCGACCTTGAGCACTTCATCTTTCTTGGCATCTTTTGCATCACCGCAACCGGCAATCGCAAAAATACCAGCCATCATCAGAACAGCGACGATCATTGACATAACTCTCTTCATAAGACTTCCTCCTACTTGTGTTTACTCTTTGTCCGAAAATATGATACGGTGATCGATCTCGGACATTTCTTGAATTATGGCTAGGGAATGAACCCGTATGCCCTTAAGTCGAATGCGGCTTCCACCCTTTTGAAAGCCTTTTTCAATAACAATACCGGCGCCTGCAACCGATGCACCTGAGGCATTAACAATGTCAACTAATCCGTCAAGCGCGCATCCTTTTGCAAGAAAATCGTCGATAATCAAAACATTGTCGTCAGATGTCAAATACTTCTTGCTAACGCGGACAATATAGTCCGTCCCCTTTGTAAAAGAGTGCACCGTTGCCGCAAAAGTATCATTATCGAGATTCTTTGAAATTGTTTTTTTGGCAAATACCAGAGGAACACCAAGATGGAAAGCCGTCGTCAATGCCGGTGCAATCCCTGAACTCTCGATAGTCAAAACCTTCGTAATTGCCAAGTCCGAAAATGCTCCGGCAAATTCTTTTCCTATTGCATCCATGAGTTGCGGGTCAATCTGGTGATTTAAGAAGCTGTCTACCTTAAGTATGTCGGTTCCGACAATTGTGCCTTCTGAAAGGATCTTATCCTTAAGTGACTGCATGCTGACCTCACAATCGAAACGTTCTTCATCTCCAAAACATAATGACATTATAAGACATCACTTCGAAACTTCAAACACCGAAACTGAAATCAGATGATAAATATGTTTTAGTGTTACAGAAAATCTATTGCCCAAAATACGACACATAAACCCTTGAATCATTCTCCAACCAAGGATCTTTAATACTCGTACTTAAAGCCTTCAACAATCTCAGACTCCAACCGAACAACGTCCAGCAACTTTATATCTCGTCCTGCCACTTCAATCAATCCATCTTTCTGCATATGAATTAATTCTCTTGAAAACGATGGTCTCGGCATTGCAAGCAACTTGGAAATAACTTCTTTTGATACCGGAAGACGAACCGTTTCAACGTTCTTGCAGAATAATTCTTGTTCAGCCTTCAAATCCATAAGATAAAATGCAATTTTATGACGAATACTTTTTTGTGCAAGTAAGGCAATTCGCTTGTTTTGAGTACTGACGCGGTCGGATAGAATTCTTAAAAAATTGGCTTTAACGACACTGCTCTGATCCATCAAAGCGCTCAGAATATCTTTGTTTACGAAAAGCACTTCCGTCGCACTCATTGCTTCAAATGTAAATGCGTAATAATTCTGGGTCCCGAAAACTAAATCTTCTCCGAAAAAATCTCCGGATTTGAGCAGAGAAATCGTCGCAAAATCACCTGAAGTGGTATACTTTTGCATTGCGATTCTACCCTTTTCAATGACGCCGATACTAGAACATAAATCACCTTCTGCGACAACAATTTCGCCTTTTGCATAACTCCTTACGCGAGTCAATGCGCAGTAGTTTTGAAACGTCGAACGCTCTAAACCCGCGAACAGGGATGTCTTCCCTAATGCTTCACATGCTTTAATCATGATTCTCTTCCCCGCCTTTATCGTATGATGAATCCGGCATCTGACAAAAAATAACCCGTCCCATACTGATAGTCATAACCGGAATCAGATCTTGATTCAATACCGTAATATCTGCTAACTTGCCCTGCGAAAGGCTGCCGGTTTCTTGATCAATGCCGAGGACTCGAGCCGGATTTATTGTAGCGGCTCTGATTGCATTTTCAATCGGAATACCTATAGAAACAAGGTTTCTTACACCTTCTGCAACTGAAGAAACTGAACCGGCTAATCGCCCGTCCCCAAAATCAGTTTTTCCGTTCTTTACCTGAACAACTGCTTTGCCGAGTTTGTATTCACCGTCAGGCATACCTGCGCCTCTCATGGCATCGCTGATGATAACTGCGCGGTCAGGGGCAAGGCAATTTATAGTTAACGCTAACAATGATGGATGAATGTGGATAAGATCACATATTAGTTCTGCGGTAACGCTTTGGTTTTCAAGAATTGCACATACCGGACCGGGCGATTTGTGATGAATCGGACACATCGCATTATATAAATGGGTTGCATGTCGAAGACCTCGATCTATTGCCCGTCGGGTCGTATCATAATCCGCGTCTGAATGAGAAAGCGAAATGACGTACGTATCCGAAAAAGCTTGAATGAATTCGTCAGCGCCGGGCAATTCGGGCGCAACATCGATTATTTTAATCAATCCGGGAAATCTTGATTCTATTTCTTCCATCATTAGTATATTCGGCAGTCGCAATACATCGGAAGACTGAACCCCACTCTTTACCGGAGACAGAAACGGACCTTCCAGATGAACCCCTAATAGCCTGGATCCGATAGGCTCTCGTCGATGAAAATCATCCGCAAATGATAACACATTCATCAGAGCATCTTCTTCTATCGTCATAGTCGTCGCGCAAAAAGAAGATACACCATGTTGAGCAAGGTAAGCTGAAAGATTATTAATCGCATCCGGCGATTCGTCACATGTGTCCGCACCACCTCCGCCGTGAACATGAATATCAATGTATCCGGGAACAACGAAACAACCCGCAAGGTCAATAATTGCTTCTTCACGCGAAATACTACCATGCGCCATATGATTCTTCTGTCCGGAGTAACGATCCTTACTCAATATTTCGGAATCCGATATAGGTTCAATCGAGGCAATATATTCTCCGATAATTCGAATGTCGGAATGCTTAAACAGAAAATCCGAGTGGCAAACCGTTCCATTAATTAATAACATCGGATTCTCCCTTATAACTGAATTCTTCGACTTCCCAAAAGATATATATTTTTCCTGCTTCGTATGACAGAAATCATTTCCTCAATCGTATTGACTTGATGCTGAAAAAGTATTCCGCCTCCGGGTATAGTATCAGCATCATGTGTATCAGAGCCCGAGGTCACAGCGAGATGATGCTCTCGCGCGTAAGACATAGCGTCAATATCCCATTGGACATCCGGATTTCTTGAGTTGATAACTTCAACGGCATCTACCAGCTCCGGGAAGAGACGAAGCTTTCGAATATATGGCGCTTTACGAAATGGATGAGCATGTATGTTAAAAGCGCCATCCCGACGAGATAATTTCAAATATTGTTCCGGACTCCATGACAACACTTCCGGATGATCAAGAAGCCACTGCTTGTTCAGTCCATAGGTCAAAAACTCAGTCCCATGATAAGCATATTCCCAGCCGAAAAACACTCGAAGTCCGACCTCTTTGCCGCGAATCAGAGCATTCTCATATCCCCTGCAGAATAATTCAACTCTCGTAGTCCAAGGTAAGTGCGACGGAATTGCAGTGTTCCCGTTAAAGAAATGATCTGTGATGACAATACCGGAAAACCCAAGAGATTTATATAAATCGACTACGTCAGCGGCTTGGTCGTGGGCACACGCACTGGCTTCAGAAGTGTGCATATGCGTCTCGAACGCAAATCCCTTACTGACTGTCTTTCTCAATACTTGCCTTCGTTTATCATCTGAAGCTTTTGTGCTACCGAACAACGTTCACCTCTACCCCTATCACAATCATTCACAGTGTGATCAGAATTCAATTCATAGTATTAATTCTACCAAAGATGCCTTAGTAAACAATACGATAACGAATCAACAAACTTAGTAGTCATTCTTCACTACAATAAATGGAATTGACCAATAATGACGATTGTCTATACTGCAAATCGCATGACATAGACATATGTCGTAAGAATATGACGAACTCAATATTTCTCTAATATACTGACTAGAATAGAAATGCGGCCTTTTCAGCCGCATTTACATGGCTGCCTGAAGAAAATCAGAATAGTTTCTTTATTGATCCGAATATTCCGGAAGCCTTATCACCTGCAATTTTTGCCTTAATACCCTCAATTAGCGGCTTGATCTGCTCATCCGGTAAATCAATGCCAAAGACCGACTCAACAGCCTTAATCGGGTCTTCCTTGAACTTCTTTGCAAACTTCTTGTCGCTCTTAATTTTTGAAACAATTTCTTCAATTTTATCCTTGATATCCATGGTTTCCTCTTTTCTTGAGCCTTCATCGGCGCGCATGAGTAAATCTCCATCAATATTGTAAATCAACTATAATTTTTCCGCAAATAGAAATAAATATCTTCAAAAATTCATACTAATAAAAAACCACCGGCTAATCCATGATTAACCGGTGGTCCTGGTGCGGTCGACGGGACTTGAACCCGTACGGTCTCCCACACGCCCCTCAAACGTGCGCGTCTGCCAGTTCCGCCACGACCGCATATCCTAGTCATTGCCGGAGGGTTTTCAAGCAGCAAGAGTAATTATACATAGAGCCTTGCGGCATGTCAACTCTTGTAATGCAACACTAATCGGACATTTAAGCGC